>JAZRFR010000257.1:0-70960 GCA_045643785.1 Eubacteriales bacterium
AACAACGGGCAAAAACGCCCCCAAAGCCTTGTAGCATTTGATGCTCTTTTTGACAGTTTGAAAGAAAGGCGTATGGGGTTACCCTAAATTTTACTCCAGATCCGGAACATCTTCTCCGGGGAGATATTCGCCCTTAGGCAGACCGGGCCATTCCGCAATGTCCCCTTCTTTGGTATAGGTGTAGCTATAGGTGAACTCATTGCCTTCCATGATGCCCTCGAGCATCTTGTAGCGACCGGCCTCCGTGAAATCCCAACTGGGAGTTACAAGCCATATCTGGGTATTCTCCAGCCCGGAAATGTTGTCCAGAACCGTGATATCGCTGTAGTACGCATAACCGATGATGTCGTTCTCGTTGGGGGTGCAATCATCGTAAATATTGCCGTAATTGAAGACGAAATCCACGTTCTTGAACTCGTAGTAAACGCGGTAAGCACAGCCGTCGGCGGGGATATCAAGGTAGAGACAAATGTTGGTATCCTCTCTCATATGGATACTGCCGCCGTATCCCTCCAGATAGTAAATGGCTTCCTGAACCGAGGAAAAATAGAGTCCGTCATCGGTTTGGCAGACGTCGTATCCAAAATCATAACGGCCGTCGTAGCAGTCAACCTTTCCGTCGTATCCGGTTCCCACCTTGATGAGATGAGTGTAGGGATTTTCGGGGTCATCGTCTTCCCAATCCTCGCGATACTTCTTGACGGTATCCCCGGGGTCTTCCGTGAGTTCTTCCGTAGGAGCCTCTGTGGGGGCTTCTGTAGGTACTTCAGTCGGAGCTTCGGTTGCGGCCTCGGTAGGTGTTTCGGTGGTGACTTCATTACCTGCCGTAGTTTCTGCGGGGGTATTGCCGCCTCCGCAAGCAGTGACAGTCAGAAGCAGACATAGGGTCAGGATCGCGATGAGAATGTGCTTAAGTTTCATAGGTCTCCTCCTTATGATTTGTTTTTTGCGCCGCGATCAAGATCTGTTCCTTGATCGTGGTCTGCCTCGTAAAAAGGGAGCGTAAGGGTTACTCCTTCCCCGCATTGCCCTGCAGATCAAAAATACGATCCGAAAGGGCGACAAAATCCGTAATATCCAGCCGTTCGCCGCGGATATCGGGGCGGTGACCGCATGCTTCAATGATAGATGTAAGAGCCTCCTTGGGAATATCGGGGAAACCCGCCGACAGCGCGTTGGGGAGAGTCTTTCGTCTTTGTTCAAACGCCGCACGGATCGTGCGGAAGAGTGTATTTTCGTCTTTGGGAACGTAAGGCTTTTCTTTGTGGAGTTTAATACGGACTACCGTAGAATCCACCTTGGGAGCGGGAATAAAGTTCCCTGCCGAGACCTTGAAGAGTTTCTCTGCCTCACCGTAGTACTTCAGCACGGCGGTAATCGCCCCGTACTCCTTGCTTCCCGCCTTGGCGCAAAGGCGGTCGGCTACCTCGGACTGGATCATGATGGTGATATACTCAAAGGGCAGTCCCGATTCCAATAGAGCCATCAGAATGGGCGTAGTGATGTAGTAGGGCAGGTTGGCACAGACAGAAACCTTTCCCGCATCAAAGGCAGGCGCTAACAGAGCCTGTAAATCGGTCTTCATGACGTCCGCGTGGACGACTTCTACTACACCCTCGGGGCAATCTTGAAGAGTATAACGCAAAACGGGGATCAGCCCGTTGTCGATCTCTACGGCAATAACTTTGTTGTAACGGAAAGCCAACTCCTGGGTCAGGACGCCGATACCGGGACCGATTTCCAGGATAGTCGCGTCGGGTGTATCCGAGCAAGAATCGGCAATATCCTCAACTACGGAAATATTGGTGAGAAAGTTCTGTCCGAACTCCTTGCGAAAGTGGATGTTGTAGATGGACATGATGTCCTTGATGGTGCGAATATCGGTTAAATTCATAGACAATCACCTGTTTTCATATACTATTCTTATTCTATCATATTTTGTGCAGAAAATCAAGATATGTTTTCAAATATATAGCAAATCTATTGGAAATTTATCAGAAATATTTTTGCAAAACCTATTGCAAAATTTCTTCGTTTATGGTATAATACTGCTGTTGTGAAAAAAGCAACGCTGATGTGGCTCAGTTGGTAGAGCAGCTGATTCGTAATCAGCAGGTCGCGGGTTCGAGTCCCGCCATCAGCTCCAATAGAAAAGCCACCTCAACGAGGTGGCTTTTCTATTGGAACGGATCGTTGGGTGCGAGAGATCGCTTCAAGCTGCCGGTAACGCTCTCGTTTGTACTTTCTTGGTGCAGCTTGCTATGCCGAGCTTGCTCGGCGGGGTTCAGAGTCCCCCAATCGGGTGAGTTTTTTTGTTGGCCATGGAGGCTATGAACGCACCCCTTTAATTCCTATGTTCCCTACTTATCCAAAAGGCTACCTCGAAATCACGAGATAGCCTTTTTTCTTGTCAGTTACCACCCAAATTCATCGTAATGGGGTTCGATGACCGTTTTATTGTAGTCGTTTCCGCCGGGGAAATTGGCACTCTTGAGAATGCCGGGAGTAAAGCCGTCGCGGAGCATCTTCTCAACGCAGACCGAAGTCAGGCTCCACATAATGTAGTCCGAAGCAATGCCCGATGCGGCGGCAAAGTAGGCTTCGATGCCTTCAACCTCCAGCATGGCCTCGGCAGCAGGTGCGCAGTTATCCAGCGCCAGAGTAACAAACTCATACAGTTTTTTGCACGATTCATGCACAGGGTCAACCTGTGTGGCATAGGTCATGGAGGTCAGAGCAATGACGTGGATTCCCTTTTGCATGCAATCCCAAGCCAGATCCACTACGGACTTAGTGCGTCCCGACACCGAAGATACGAAGAGAACGTCTCCCGCCTTCAGTTCGGTCTCACCGGGCTTATACTCTTTGTAGAAGATGGGGCCGCCGCCGCGGTAGATGAGATCCATTTCAATGCCGTGCACGATATGGCCAAGGTAAACCTTATGTCCGTTCTCGACGGCGTTTGCCACAATCTCGCCCGCTTTGAAAATGTTCTCTCTCTGGGTCTCGCGGACGGTTTTCAGCAAGGCGTCTACTGCTTCGTGATATCTGTCAATCAGCATGATCGTTTCTCCTTTGTATTACATATAGAATATATTGTCCTTGTGTTCGGCTATGACAGCCTTGTTATAGGCATCTCCGCCGTCAATGTTTCCACTCATGAATACGGGGGGCTTGATTCCCTTTTCCCACAGGATTTCGGAAGCGCGGGCGGTAACGGCATTGAGAATAGCGGCGCCTACTACCGTTGAGGAAGAGGCTAATTTCTGCTCGAAACCTTCCAGTTGAATCGTCGCATCGCCGTGATCGCCGTGGTTATCAATCAGTATGGATGCGAAATCATGAAGCATTTTGCCCGAAGGATGGCGGGATGTAACAGAGGTGGCCGTATTCATATTGGTCACCACGATGACGGTCATTCCCTTTTCGCGGGCGCACTCGGCCATATCAATGGTAACCGCGTTTCGTCCCGATACCGAATGAATGATGAGGACGTCGCCTGCCTTGCAGGGCTCGTTGTTCAGAATGATCTTGCCATAACCTGGGATCCGTTCCATTTCGCTGGTCATAGTAGGAGGCGAAAGCTCCAGCATCATACCGGGAGCGCGAATGGGGTTGACCGTGACCATACCGCCCGTACGATAGAAAAGCTCCAGGGTGATGAGTCCGGCATGGTTACATCCAAAGCCAAAGATGGAACGACCTTCTTCATTCGCGGCGGCCAGAATCTCGGCGGCTTTTTCCATGTTTTCAGCTTCGATCTCAAAAACCTCGGCCAGGATCTCGCTGATACGTGTATAATAGCGCTGTACTACAGACATTTCGATACCTCCTTCAGGGATATTGGAATTGCATAAATCCATTGATCATGGGTTCGCGAATTTCTTCCACCGTCATACCTTCACGCAAACAGCGGAGAACCGCGCAACCTACAACAGGTTCAAACAAAGGCTTGGAAACCGTCGCCTCGGGATATAAAAGCTCTATTTCCTGCTTGAATATGTTGAACATACTCGGGTGACCTTTCCACGCCCCGCCCATGATGGTTACGGTTCCGTCCCACTCCTCTCGATGTTGCCGAATAACCGTACGCGCCAAGAGGGATATATCCAGCGCCGCGCGCTCGTAAATACGAAGCGCTGCCTTATCCCCTGCGTGAGCGGCCTTGGAACAAAGAGCAGCCGCAGAGGCCACCTCATGTCGGGCGTCGGGATTCCCTGCCAAGTGAAGCACAATGCCCCACAAATCATCCAGATGCCATTTTTCCATGACCAGGTCGTAGAGCATGGACTTTTCTTTGCGGCCGTCGTAGGAGTAAATGGCGGCCTTGAGTGCGTTCAGTCCAATATCATAGCCGCTCCCTTCGTCGCCTAGTAAAGGGCCCCAGCCGCCAACAGCGGTCTTCCAAACGCCATTCTTGACAAAGAAGGCATCCGACCCCGTCCCCGACAGCGCCACAACCCCTTCCGTTTGGAAAGACGCGGCTAACCCAATGACAGGCTCGCTGTGAAAATATACGTTATCACATAGGCCAAAGCGGTTGAGCATATCCGTCATGACATCCTTGGCGCCCATTAAGCAGAGATCAGCGGCGGCAAGTTCACCGTCCAGATCCTTGAGCAAGTTCGCCATCATACCTTCGACGTTTGTTCGAACGGTATCCGCCGGTTTATAGAGGGTATTGACGCCCGCCACTCGATCGGCACGAATTACACGGAGATCTTCATTATAAAGAATGACCTGGAGCTTACTGCCGCCTCCATCGGCGGCCAGATAATATTTCGGCATGGACATATCTCCTTGCAGAAGTTTTCTACTCATATTCTATCATTATGACCGTGCTTTGTCAAGGCCTTTTTATTTTTCTGAAAAAAGGATTTCAAAAATAACTTGAAAATCCCCAAGGAAACACTTGAAAAAAAAGTGTTTTTATGGTATCATATATATTGAGTATTCACGCCCTTTACACGGGCTGCATAGATTGAAAAGGAGTCACCGCATGGCCTACCGTATTGCTCTTTTTGATGCCGATAATACCCTTTTGGATTTCACCCGTTCCGAGCATGAGGCGGTATGCATTTGCCTCGCCAACCGAGGCCTTCCGACTGATGAGGACACCGTGCGGTTGTATTCATCTATCAACGACGGCCATTGGAAACGTCTTGAGCGTGGCGAAACAACCCGTGAACGCCTGAAGGTAGAACGGTTTGCTGATTTCTTTCATGCCATTGGTCACAACGGTGACCCTAAAATCATGGCCCACGATTATGAGTCAACGCTTTCACATCAAACGTTTCTTGTGGACGGCGCGTTGGATTTGATCCAACAGCTTCACGGTAAATGCCGATTATTTATTGTTACCAACGGCATCACGGCCGTGCAAAAAAGCCGTTTCGGCGGTTGTCCGTTAGCACCGTATTTTGAGAAGTGCTTTATATCCGAAGAAATGGGTTGCGCGAAGCCCGAAAAAGTATTTTTTGACCGTGTTGCAACTGAAATTCCCGACTTTGCTCCCTCGGAAGCCCTGGTGATCGGTGATTCCCTGTCCTCGGATATTCAGGGTGGCATCAACGCGGGGCTGGACACCTGTTGGTTCAATCCCCATAGAAAAAATCCGCCCGCGGATATGCGTATCACCCACACCGTATACTCCCTCTCTGAACTTCAATCCATTCTTCTGCATTGATCTTCACCAACAAAAATACGTGACCCAAGTCACGGGAAAGGAGCCGTTATGCCGTTTACTAAGCAGTTGGAAGCCCTGCACGACGCTTTCCGCGGAAGTGGAATCGAGTGCAAATGGAACGAACCCTTGTCCTCCCATACCAGCTTCCACATCGGAGGCCCTGCGGCTCTGACCGTTTGGCCCGCCAGCCGCGCCCAGATCATACAGGTACTCGCTTTTTGGCGGGAGTTGGGTGGCAAATGCCCGCTCTGTATATTGGGAAAAGGAAGTAACGTTCTCTTTCCCGATAACGGATATCACGGCCTGGTGGTCATTACCACGCGCGCTAAACGCGTTGTTTTTGAAGAAGATGAATGTCCCGATCGAGAAGCGTTCAGAAGAGAACATATCTACTGTCAGGTCTACGCTGAGTGCGGTGCTTCCCTGACCAATTTGGCTTACGTCTGCAGTCATCCCGATCGCGCGCTCTCGGGTCTGGAATTTGCCTACGGTATTCCCGGTACGGTGGGGGGCGCGACGGTTATGAACGCCGGCGCTTACGGTAGCGACATGGAACGCGTTCTGGTCTCCTCCGAATATTACGATCTGTCCAACGGCCGCATCGTCCGTCTGAACGATACCGAGATGGAGCTTGATTATCGGCATAGTATCTATCTGGATCATCCCGAATGGATCGTACTCAGTTCGGTTATGACGCTCAGCTACGGAAACGCTTACGATATCCGAGGACGCATGGAATACAACATGGCCTCGCGCACCGAGAAACAACCCCTGGAGTATCCCAGCGCCGGAAGTGTCTTTAAGCGCCCCGTCGATAATTTTGCAGGGCGCATGGTCGAAATGGTGGGATTAAAAGGATTCGCCATCGGCGGCGCGCAGGTCTCCGAAAAACACGCCGGATTCATTGTCAACCGCGGCGGAGCTACAGCGTCGGATGTTATTGCCCTTGTACGCCGTGTGCGTGAAGCCGTCGAAGAAGTATACCATTACCGTCTGGAATGTGAGATCCGACTCATTTCTGACGGCATCGATCCCGATCAGGATGCGGATTGGTAAAGATAGGAGCCCATATGTCATTTACATCGAATATTCACGACGAGCTTTGTGCGTTACCCATCAAGCCTCTTTGTTGCCGTCGCGCGTTTCTGTTTGGCCTTTTGTATGGCTCCTATGCCGAAGGAGAAACGGTCACGGCGGATTTCTCGGTCTTAAAGGATGCCGTATACCATCCTCACGAGCAAGCGCAACATTTAATTCGCACACTGTTTTCCAGAGAATCAGAAATTATTTTGCTGACTCGCGGTGCTCACCGCTACGCATCCGTCAGTTTCTGTTTTAAGAAAGCCGCCGAGCGACTTATATCCCTTGCACACCTTCCCGAGGAGGAAGCGGAATGCGAAACCCTTCCCCACGTATTGGAATTCAAATGCGATGCCTGCGCCGCTCATTTTCTGCGTGGCTTATTCCTTTCCCGCGGTACGGTCAACGATCCCGCCAAATCCTACCATTTGGAATTCAAGCTCCCGAACGACGGCCGCGTAGAACCCGTACGTATTCTTTTGGCGGAAGCGGGCTATGAGTTGGGGGTGACAAGCCGTTCCGGTATGGCCGGGCTATTCTGCAAGAGCGGCAGTACCATCCAAGAGCTTTTGGCTTATCTCGGCGTTACCTCGGGTGTGTTTGATTTCTTCAACGCTCAAATCGAACGTTCCATTCGAAACGATGAGAACCGCGCTACAAACTGCGTTACCGAAAATATTTCCCGCGCTATCCGTACAGGGGCTCGACAACTGGTCGCCATTGAATATTTGGAGGAACACAATCTCATCGCCGCGCTTCCCGATGACCTGCAGTTCACCGCACGCTTACGGTTGAACAATCCCGACATTACCCTGTCGGAGTTAGCAGAGCTTCACTTCCCTCCCATCACCAAATCCGGGCTGCACCATCGTTTGGAGAAAATCATGACCTTTTACGAAAAAGCCCATCGAACCCATGAGGACGAGCCCTCCTGATGTAATTTTTACTTACGATATAGAAAAACGGATCATCGCATACGTCGGTGATCCGTTTTTCGTATATTATTTGGACGTTATTTCTCAAACAACGCAGCTGCCAGCTTCATACGCTCCGTTACGCGTACGTGGAAGGGGCAGCGGGTCTCGCATTTGCCGCAATGCAGGCAGGCGGATGCCTTCACCTCCAACGCGTTATAATGCTCCAGAACCGTAGGAGGTACTTCCTCATGAGCCGTTGCCAGATCATACAGCTTATTGATCATGGCAATATCCAGATTGACAGGACACGGCTTGCAATGACCGCAATACGTGCATTGGCAATAGTATGTTTCCCGCGCAGAAGACGCGAGTACCGTGGCGTAGTCCCGCTCGGCATCCGTTGCATTGAAATACTTCATGGCATCGGTTACTTGATCCGGACGCTCAAAGCCGAGCATGACGGAGCCGACGGCAGGGCGGGTCAAGCAATACTGAATGCATTGTGTGGGTGTCAACGCAATACCGAAGGGAGAGCGAGACGCATCCAGCAGCCGACCGCCGCCAAAGCATTTCATAACGTTGATCCCCACGCCCCGTTCTTCACAGAGGCGGTACAGATCGGCGCGCTCCTGATCAATGCCACGTAACAGAGGAGCATGATGATCCGCAAGTCCAATGTTTTCTTCGGACGGCAACAGATCATATCCGGGATTCAGGCTGAACAGCAACACTTCCACGGTGCCGTGCTCAACTGCCTTTCGCGCGATGGCGGGACTATGGGTAGAAAGGCCAATATGTCGAATGGTTCCTTTTTTCTTCAGTTCGATGGCATACTCCATGAGTCCGCCTTCCAATACGGCTTTCCAATCATCCTCGCGGTCCACAAAGTGAATCATGCCGATATCCATATAATCCGTATGGAAACGGGTCAGCAGGTCCTGAAAAGCAATTTCTGCTTCACGGACATTCCGCGTACGAACGTACTGGCCGTTGTGCCAGGCAGAACCGAGGTGTCCTTCGATGATCCATTTTTCACGCTCGCCACGAATCGCGTTACCCAGATTCGAGCGTACGTTGGGTTCTGACATGAAGCAGTCTATGGTATTCACGCCGTAGGTTCGACAAGCGTTTACCACCGCTTCCACTTCTTCTGCGCTACGGCGCTCCAGCCATTCGCCACCCAATCCGATGGCGCTGACCCGAAGTCCCGTATTTCCAAGATTTCTGTAATCCATGTGAAGCTCCTTACATGATTCTATTGATATTTATTATAACATGGTACCCTCCATATTTCTTGTGTTTTTTGTAAATTTCGATCGGCTATAGCGTATTTGTCTTTATGCCCCTGCATTTCTATTGACATTCAAAGAAGAGTGTGGTACAATAATGACAAATATTGAAAGGAGTTCGCATATGGCAAATTGGAAAAGACCTATCCTTAAAGAGGATCTCCCTTCCGATCTTCCTTTTTCAAACGATATTTCTGTTCTGAATACTCCGTTTTTTTTGAATGGTTCCAAGGTCCCCAATCGCATCTGCTATCAGCCTATGGAAGGTTGCGACGGAACGCAAGACGGCGCTCCTGCCGAATTGACTGTTCGACGTTACAAGCGCTTTGCCAAGGGTGGACCCGGTTTGATCTGGTTCGAGGCAACAGCCGTCGTCCCAGAGGGACGCGCCAATCCACGCCAGCTACAGATCACAACGAAAAACGTGGATGATTTTGCGCGTCTTGTTGAGACCATCAAAACAGATTGCCTGAGGGAAAACAGCTACGAACCCGTGGTTGTCTGTCAGCTCACCCACTCGGGACGGTATTCCAAGCCCCATGGCATCCCTGCTCCGTTGATCGCCTACAATAAGCCTGTATATGAAAAGAATACCCCCATCTCGGCTGACCGCATTGTTTCCGATGAATATCTGGATTCTTTGCCGGAGCAGTATGCTCTTTCTGCAACCCTCTGTTCCCGCGCGGGTTTTGACGGCGTGGACATCAAGGCTTGTCACGGATATCTTTTCTCTGAATTACTGAATGCGTATCTTCGTCCCGGGCGGTACGGAGGAGATTTCGACGGGCGTACACGTTTGTTTTTGAATGCGGTGAAGGCTATCCGCGCCGTTACCACAACAGATTTTGTTTTAGCCTCCCGATTTAACGCGTACGACGGATACCCCTACCCCTACGGATTTGGCGATTCCGGAGTTCCCGGTGTTCCCGATTTCACGGAAGCCGTACGGTTATCTCAAGCGCTCTGCGGAGAAGGTGTCTCGCTTCTCAACGTTACCATGGGAAATCCCTATACCAATCACGAGGTGAACCGACCCACGGTCTTGGCGCAAGAACATGCCCCCTACACCAGCATCAAACGTATGTTGGATGGCGCTTGCGCCGTACAAAAAGCAAATCCTCACTCTCACGTGGTCGTATCCGGACTGACTTATCTCGGCACGCTTGCCCCCTACGTAGCCGCTGCTTGTATCCATAACGGATATTTCACCATGGCAGGCTTTGGGCGGCAGAATTTTGCTTACCCCGATCTGGCACGGGATATTTTGCACAGCGGAATCATGCGTAAGGAAAAGCTTTGCCTGACCTGCGGCAAATGTACCGAACTGATGCGCGCAGGCCACACTCCCGGGTGTGTGATTCATGATCCGTTATACACCGATCTCTACAAACACATGATGAAAGAGGTGAAAGCATGAAGCAGGTCGCCATTGTAACCGGCATTGCAGGGGGTATCGGCAAAGCCACCGCTCTTGCGCTGGCACGCAAAGGTTATTCTGTCGTGGGCATGGGACGTAACGATCACCCCGATCTGGCAGACTTTGAAGGATTCGACGTGACCTACGTTCCCGGAAGTATCGATTGCGGTGCTGATCGGGATGCCTTGATTCAAAAGGCCGCAGAGCTTGGTGAAATCCGTGTTCTCGTCAACGTAGCAGGGGTTGCGCCTAAAGTCCGAAAGGATCTTCTGGAAATGACCGAGGAAAGCTACGATTACGTTATGAATATCAACACCAAGGGTACCCTGTTTCTGACACAAGCGGTCGCGAAAATCATGTTGAATCATGATTTGATGCATGGGTGCCGCGGGCGGATCGTGAATATCTCTTCCTGTTCGGCCTATACAAGTTCGGTATTGCGGGGTGAATACTGTATTTCCAAAGCAGGTATGTCAATGATCACCAAGCTCTTTGCCGACCGACTTGCCCATGAAGCCATCACCGTCAATGAAGTTTGCCCCGGGATTATTGAAACACCCATGACCGCAGGCGTTAAGGAAAAGTATGACAAGCTCATCGAAACGGGATTGATTCCCCTCAACCGTTGGGGAACCCCCGAAGACGTCGCCAAGGCTGTGCTGTGTCTCTGTGACGGGACCCTGGGCTATACGACCGGTGCTTCCCTCATCGTAGACGGAGGTATGCATATTCGAACATTATGAAGACAACGTATCATACGCTTATAATCGGAAGCGGTTGCGCCGGCTATCACGCCGCAGAGCGACTGTGGATGCTGGGTGTCAAGGATATTGCCATTCTGACCGAAGGCCGAACTAAGGGAACGTCTCGCAACACAGGAAGCGACAAGCAAACCTACTATAAGTTATCTCTATGCGGCGGAGATGGAGACAGCGTCCGCGAAATGGCGCAGACACTATACGACGGCGGCGGTGTTATGGGTGAGACGGCGCTGATCGAATCCGCTTACTCTGCGCGATGCTTCATGCATTTGGTTGAATTGGGCGTACCGTTCCCCACCAATGAATATGGTGAGTACGTCGGCTATAAGACCGATCACGACCCGCGTTCCCGCGCAACCTCCTGCGGCCCTTTAACTTCCCGATACATGACGGAAGCGCTTGAAAGATCGGTTCTGGAGAAAAACATTCCGATCCTGGACGGCTATCTTGCCGTACGTATCATCACGGAGGAACAGGTTGTCCGCGGTCTGGTCGCCCTGGATCTGCGCACGAAACGCACCGAAGTCATTTCCTGTCGGAATATCATTCTATGCACGGGAGGCGCTCCTTGCATTTATGCGAATACGGTATATCCCGAAAGTCAGCACGGCGCACTGGGACTTGCGATTGAAGCGGGCACTACAATGGCCAATTTGGATCAATGGCAATACGGAATCGCCTCCCTTGGATTCCGTTGGAACCTTTCGGGCAGCTATCAGCAAGTGCTTCCCCGTTATATTTCGGTTGATGAATACGGAAACGAGAGAGAATTTTTGTTTGACGAATTGGGTCTCGACTCCCTCGGCCTGATATTCCTGAAGGGCTATCAATGGCCTTTTGACGTACGCAAAATTGAAGGTTCTTCTCGCATTGACCTGCTCGTTGCAAAAGAAATCGAGAGCGGGAGACGTGTATTTTTGGATTATACGAAAAATCCTCGCGGACTTGAAGATGGATACTGTGTTCTTCAGACCGAAGCTTATACCTACTTACAGAATTCCGACTGTCTGTTCGGGACTCCCATAGACAGGCTGAAGAAGATGAACCGAAAAGCATTCGAGTTATACCTGTCCCATGGAATCGATCTGTCGCGCGAGCGCTTGGAGATTGCCGTTTGTCCTCAACACTTGAACGGAGGCGTGGCGGTAGACCGTCATTGGCAAAGCTCCATACGCGGATTGTATGCCGCAGGAGAAGCTGCCGGAACCTTTGGTGTGTACCGTCCCGGAGGAAGCGCTTTGAACTCTACGCAGGTTGGTTCTTTGCGCGCGGCCGAACACATTGCCGCTCAAGACGCAACTGCCCTCATTCCTACCGTTACCGATTACCCCGATACGCAAGAGAACGGATCCGCATCTCCTCAAGAGATTGCGGAAGAATTCCGACATGCCATGAGTCTTTACGGAAGTTTCTATCGGGATACCGAAGTCATGAAGGCACTCTTTAACCGAGTGGATTCCTTGATTTCCGACAACCGTATTTCGGCACAGGATCCTCTTGCTCGGTATCTTTTGCTGGATCAGCTATATACGACCCGCGCCGTGCTCTCCGCCATGATCTGTTCGGCAGAAAATATTGGCAGTCACGGTTCAGCATTGATCCGCGGGACACGGGTAGTGCCATCAACCGATATACGTCGGACGCGGACGTTAACCAATCTTGACCGTTCCTATATCGAGCCAGTTTCTGAGATTCCTGACGGAGATCTTTGGTTTGAAGCGGTTATGGCCAAACAAAAATAACTCAAAAGGCTGCCTCCTTTTAAGGAGACAGCCTTTTATTACGGACAATTTTACGTAGCCGGATTGATCAAAAGAATCACGGCGTAGGGTTTTTCGGGAACCGTCACGGTGATTCCCTTTTCCATGAGGTCTTTGCCGCTCATGGTCACGTCCACCAGCCCGTCAAAATCGGTGATATGATACTGCTTTTCGGGATCAAGACCTTTCAAGCGGAAGGTCTCGGATAACGTACCCGTTGCCTCATGACAGAAGATGGAAGCGTAACCCGAGGCAGTTTCGGGATCGTAGAATTCCCATGCGTTCCAACGATCTGCACGGGCATCCCATTCCACGAGCTGATAGTAGTCGGCGTAGAAGTAATCACGGATAACCTCAAATTCTTCATAACCTCTCTTTGTAAGCGTCCAATCGGTATCCTTGTAGAGCAGACCGTTGAGGTTCATGAGGGACAGGGGCGCGTAATTCATGCGCACCTTATACATATTGGTCGTCTCGTAGATCTCATTCTTGAAGTAGGGGAACCAGGCGAAGAGCGCTTGGGTCATTTTGCCCTTCATATCGTAGTCCTCATGGTTGCCGTCGAACCAGTCGGTGTAGTGAAGGGGGACGGCACGTTTCATGGTCTCAAGATCGTTTCGACCTCCGCCGGATGCGCAGGAATCCATGTAGATACCGGGGTATTTTTCGATCAGGGCATCCCACAGAGCCAGGTAACCCTGGACGTACTGATTCTCGGTCATGCCTCGTCTGTTCTTATCGTCGGCCGCCGTCCAAGCGCCTGCGGGATCGCTGTTGAAGTCGGAACGGAAGGCCGTGGCGCCGGACTCGTCGATGACCTTGCAGATCTTGTTGAAGACCCATTCCACACAGTCGGGATCGGCCAGGTTCATGAGATAGCCCTCCAACCAAGTTCCTTCCATGGTCTTGGGCAGCAACCATTCCTCCTTGAAGCCCTCTTGACCTGCCAGGAATGCATCTTTATCCAAACGGATGTTTTCGGGCTCAAACCAGATCATCATACGCATATCGCGAGATGAAGTAAACTGGCCGATGGAGGACATGGCATCGGGGAATCGGTTGAGATCCATATCCATGGAACCCGTTTGCGGCCAACCGACAGCCTCGCCGTTGGCACCCGTGTACCAACCCGCATCCAGCCACAGAAGCTCGGGCTTGACACCGGCATCGTAGTAGGAGGACAGGATGAGCAGGAGGCGGTTGGTTGTATTTCCGGAACAGCCCTGGCTGATACCCGTGTAGGTGGGGGTCAGCTCGCCGTCGATCTTGCGCATCACATCGTTGATGTAGTAATGGCGCCAAGCGTTGGTCTGTTCATCGGGGGTAAGGCCTTCGTATTCTACGAAGCCCATAAGAGGAGTACGGATGGTTTCGCCGGGAGCAAGATAGGTCTTGATATTGACCTGTCCTGCCTCAAGGGTGGTAGTTTTGGATGATTTGGAATAGTTGAACTTGGCGGACCAGTTTCCGGGCCAACCGATGGCGATAAAGGTACCGCCGTTACCGTAGGAAAGGTTATAGTACGGAAATACGCCGTGGGAAGGACGGCCCGTCGTGCAGGTATCGGTATAGCGGTTCTTTTTGGTCAGATCATGTTCATATGGTGTATAGTTCTGTCCATGGGCATCGCCTTTAATTCCGCTGATGACGGGATTTTCGCCCTTAAATTTGATTTCAAAGGCAAGACTCGAGAAGGAGTCGGTATTCTGAGTTCCGTCGTTGGTAACGTATACCACATACTCGTAAGCCTTTTCTTCGGGGTATACGGTAGCGATCAGCTTAAAGGAGGCAGGAATGTCGGGGTGGCGCAGAATCAGAGTGGTCTCAACACCTCTGTCCACGTTGGTATAGGTCTCGGCTTCGGTTGTAAAGCCTGCGAATCCGGTGTAGGACTTACTCGCGTACTTGAAGGTAAAGGGGAATGAGGACAGATCCGACATGAGCGCATCGTACTGGGGCACGGCGCGATCAGGATCGGGGGCAAAGATCTCGGGGGCGTCGGTTTCCATATTGGTTTCTGCCATGGTACTTCCCTCCTCGGTTGGTTGTTCGGGGGTCTGGGTGGCGGTTTCATGGGGGTTGGCGGAGGTGTTCTCACAAGCGATCAGCCCCATAATCAAAAGACCGCACGCAAGAAAAAGCAGGATGCGAAGAGCCGTATGTACATTCTTACGCATAATTCACTCCTCCTTTCCTTTCTTCAAGGTTTTAAAGACAATCGCCGCGGCGCCTGCCATAAGCAACGCCGTACCGCCGACTACCCCGCCGCACCCTTCGGACGGTGCATCCGTCGTAGCCTCTGTGTTTACTTGCGTTTCGGGAACGGTGGCAAGCTCGTTGACTTGCTCGGTAACAGTTTCGGAGATGGCTTGGGTTTCGGGAACCGTAACAGGTTCGGTAACGGGTTTAGTGTCGGCCTCTGTCTCGGGGGTAGGATTCTCGATCACCAGCTCCCGATAGAAGGTTATATCATCGACGTTTCCGCTCTTGGAGAGCACCGCGCCGCCGAAGATGCCCCAGGCTCCCGCGATTCCGGGGGCTCCGGCAATGGCGATTCGCAGGGTTTTCACCCCGGTCACATCTACCTCGATATACTCAAAGGGCTGATTGTAGCGCATAGGCTGACTCTCAAAAATCTTTTCGCCGTCACCGAAGATGGCGAACTTGATGCAGGCCATGGAGATATCGTTGCCTGACAGGGTCTCGCACACGCCGTACCAGGTGGCGAACTTGGTGTAGCCGATACCCTCGATATTCACGTCCACATAGGCGTTAAAGGAGCCCGAGGCGGCGTGGATGCCCACACCCTTATCCCATTTTTTCAGGTCACAGCTCCAGATGTACTCCCCGGCGCAGTTACCGTCACGAATGGCGGAGCCACCGTTGTAGGCTTGGTTGGTGATCCAATAGAGGTCGCTGATAAAGGCATAGTCCTCGCTGACCAGCTCGGCAGGCTGGGGTTCATTTGTTTTATCGGGGTTGAGCTCGGCGGCGGAGGCGGTCAGAGTCGCCGGAGCGACCAGGCCGCAGAGAAGAAGGGTCGCCAAAAGGCGGCAGAAGATGCGGAAATAGGAGCGCTTCATAGGGGTTCCTCCTTTCAAATATGGGGGATGGGTTTGGATATATTATACTGTTTTCGAGGTGATTTGTCAATAGATGTTGACAAATTTGTTAGAACGTGTTATAATGTTTTTGAAGAAAAACATTAAATAATACGGTATTATATAGTGAAAGAACGCATACAGCGGTCTTTACGTAAATTATTGAAGGAGGAGTGCTTTATGAGAAACAATGTTCGCGCATTACATGGAAGAAGGGGGCATTTAATTTTGCTTTTGATCATCTCTCTCCTGTGTACATCCTGCCAACAGGGCACAAAGCCTTTTTATGCCCGGTCAAGACCTGCCGGAGGTTCGGGGGAGAAAGATAACGTGGTTGATATCACCATTGCCCATCAGTCCATGCAGGTAACCGATCCCAACGTGGTCACGTTTACCATTGGAATGGGCGGTAATATGAAAATTGAGGCGCATAAAAACGAAACCATGGTTCTTCAAATTGACGCCGAGGGATGTCTCATAAATGGCGTAGAGGATCTGTTTGAGAAAGAATACTCCGACTACTTTGAAAACGAGCTTTTTCGTGCAACGGTCAAAGAGCACTATTGGAGTTATCCTACCAAAACCCCAAATTATTTCGAGGATTTTGAAATAACTTTCCCTTCGGGAGAATGCAAGGGACGAATTAACATAACTTTATATATCAAGGAAGATTTGTACGAGGGATATACTGCAGAAATATCGTTTTACTATGCTTCAAACGGTACGGTGATTTGGTTTAATGAACATGCTTTGCTTGAAGTGGATCAGTATAATCGACCGGTACGTGCAGATTAAAAAAGATACCAGGAGGTTATAAAATGAAAAAAGAATTGCAATTCTATTAATCGTGTCATTGTTGTTCGGAATATATGTTCCGATAAATGCAACTGCATACGAAGAAAATGTAGTTGATGGTAATCAATCTGAATCTTTTATTAGTTCTTCTAATTATGATTTGACCGAAAGTAATACTCATATTTCAGACACAACTATTGTTGAAAAAGAAGTGACAATAGAAGCAAATAAAGAATATCTGGTTATTATCTGTTTTTTTAACCCGCATACAGCTTCAGGCGAATTTTCAATTAACACTCGTTACGCATCATAAAATAACCGCAGAAAGCCCCCGCGGCTTTCTGCCCCTTTTGTTTTACAGTCTTTCCAATCGTTAATTTTCGGTGAAGAATCCCAAAATATGGTTTACAATTCGCTCTGTTTGTGTTATAATATGTTGGAATATTATTATTAAGGAAGTGCGCTATGCAGATCATCCGAATGAAGGTAGGAGATACGCTGGAGCTCAAGAAGCCGCACCCCTGCGGGGACAAGCGTTTCCGCGTCATGCGGGTTGGCAGTGAGATCCGCATCGTATGCCTTGGCTGCGGTCGCGACATGGTGCTGGATCGGGTTAAGCTGGAGCGGGCCATCCGCAAGCTGATCCCCGCCGAAGAGCCTCCTGCCGATCCTCAAAGCTGATCCCCGCCTGCTATTTGACCACACCGCTATTACTTTCCACCAAAAGAAAGGTTTTTTACACATGGATTCCACGAACATGACCCCTGTTGCCTCTCCCGTGCAGGAGGCACCTGCCCTCGACAAAAACGGTCTCTTGAAAAAGCAACCGAAATGGAAATCGGTATGGCAGAAGTATTTCGGTGAATACGGCTATCTTCTGATTGCCGCTCTGATTCCCGCCGTTCTGTTCTATCTCATTTATCTTGCCAGGGGACTTTACCCCTTCGGAGACGGAACGGTACTGGTGCTGGACCTCAACGGCCAGTACGTCTCCTTCTACGAAGGACTCCACGACATCCTTCGCGGTGAGGCGGATCTGCTCTACTCCTTCTCCCGCAACCTGGGTGGTGAATTCCTGGGCATTTACGACTACTACGTAGCCAGCCCCTTTGCCATGCTCCTGGCGCTTTTCCCCGAGCGCTTTATGCTGGAGGCTCTGCTCATTCTGTTCATGCTGAAGGCGGCACTTTGCGGCTTCAACATGGGTATCTATCTCCACAAGCATGCGGCGGGCGAGCCCAACCGTTTGTCGGTCATTGCCTTCTCTGTGATGTACGCCATGACTGCGTACTGCGTGGTCCAGCAGCATAACTCCATGTGGATTGACGCCGTACTGTGGCTGCCTCTCCTGACGCTCGGTATCGAGTCGGTGATCAAGTACGGCAAATTCCGCCTGTACGTGTTTGCGCTGGCCATTACGGTTCACAGTAACTTCTATATCGGTTACATGGTGGTCATCTACACCCTGGCCTACTGCGTGTACTACTACCTGGCTCACGACCGCAACAATGAAAACAATCCTCTGGGCGAGAAAAACCACTTCGTCAAATCCGTGATCCGCATGGCCGCGTGGTCCATCCTGGGTTTGGGGATCGCTGCTTTGGCCATTCTGTCGGCGCGCTATGCCCTTTCCTTCGGTAAGGACGAGTTCTCCAATCCCAGCTGGGAGATCACCCAAAAGTTTGATCTGTTCGAGTTCATCTACAAATTCCTTCCCTCCTCCTACGACACCGTCCGTCCCGAGGGCCTTCCCTTCGTCTACTGCGGTGTTCTGACACTGATCCTGGCCCCCGCCTTCTTCCTTTGCAAGAAGTTCTCCAACCGCGAAAAGGTTGCGGCCGCCTTCTTCATCCTCTTCTTTGTGGCATCCTTTGCAACCAGCTCTCTCGATCTGATCTGGCACGGCTTCCAGAAGCCCAACTGGCTCAACTACCGCTACAGCTTCATGCTGTGCTTCTTCTTGATCGTTTTGGCGTACCGCGCATTCGATCAGATTCTCTACGCTTCCCGCAAGGCCATGCTGGGCGTTGTGGCATTCATCGGCCTGTTCGTGGTTGTTTTGCAGAAATTCGCGGATATGCTGGTTGAGGAAAACGAAAAGTTGGTGGTTCGTCCTTTTGCGACCATCTGGCTGACGATCGGTTGCCTGTTCGTCTATTTCATCCTCGTTTGCCTCATGGGCAAAGCGAAAGCCAGACAAAAGGAACTCATCTCCATCATTCTGGTATTCGTCGTATGTGCGGAAGTGTTCCTGTCCGGTCTTTCGGATATGAACGCGCTGGACAAGGACGTGACCTTCTCCAAGTATTCCCGCTACAACAAAATGATCGATACCCTTCGTCCCATTACCAATACCATTCAGGAATATGACGACGGTTTCTATCGCATGGAAAAGACCTATTTCCGTAAGACCAACGACAACTACGCGTTGAAGATCCGCGGTCTTTCCTGCTCCACTTCGACGCTGAACCGAGATACCATTGACTTTTTAAGAAGTATGGGCTATGCTTCCCGCTCCCACTGGTCCAGATATCTCGGCGGAACGCCCGTCAACGATGCCCTGCTGGGCATCAAGTACCTCATCACCAACGAGGACGAAAGCCACTACTACGGCGAGCCTCTGTTTACCAAAGAAGATTACGGGTACGATGAGGACTTTTCCCCCAACGGAAATTATGACGTGTACTACAACGCTTACGCCTTGTCCTTTGCATACGGCGTAGCCGATAACTGGCTTACCTTTGATTACGAGGATTACGACACGCCCTACGAAAGACTCAACGCCATGATCACCGTCATGCTGGGCGAGGAAGAAACCGTAGAGGTGTTCAAGCCTGCTGTTCAGAACGGCGATCCCGAAGTCAAAAACGTAAAAGTTAACACGGCTGACGGCCACCATTCCTACAAGGTAGATGATAAATCCGGCGAAGGAACCCTTGTCTACAACTATACGGTTCCCGAAAATACCGAGCTGTATTTCTTCTATCCCACAAACTATTTGCGAGAGGTTAGCCTGAAGACCAAGGACAAGGAAACCGGATCCTTCACCGGCAGCGAGAAGTTTGGCGGTAGCGACACCAATCGCATCGTTACCCTGGGTGAATCCAAGACAGGAACGCTGTATCTGCAGGTCACCATCGATAATTCCTCCAACAATCTCTACGTTCTCCCCAAGGACTCCTACGTTTACTATATTGACATGGATGTTTTCAAGGATGCCATGGAGCGACTTGGAAAGACGCAGTATATCATTGATTCCACATCTACCGATAGCCATCTGACGGGAACGGTTACCACGACCGCCGAGAAACAGCTCATGTTTACCTCGATTCCCTACGACGAGGGTTGGAACATTTTCGTGGACGGTAAGAAGGTCGATCTGTACGAGGCAAACAATTCTCTGATCTCCTTCTACGTGGAGGGGACGGGCGAGCATACCATCGAGATGAAGTATATGCCCGCCACCATTGCGCTCGGTATCACGATCTCCATTACTTGTCTCATCATCTTTATTGTTCTGCTTCTGATCTATCCCTTCATCAAAAAGATTCCCTATCTCCGCAAGCTGGTCATGATCGAAGGCGAGGAGCTTCCCGCCATTGCTACGGAGGAATATATGGCTGAAATCGAGCCGGGAGATATCGGCGCCCAGGATGATACGGCGGAAACAGAATCGGGTACGAAGGATGACACCAAGAAGGATAAAAAGAGCAAGCCCTCCGATGAACACAAGCAAGAAAAGAAAGCATCCGATCAGCTCTATCGCGTTCACGCCCCCCATCATAACAAGAAAAAATAACCCCTTCTTTTAACCAGAGGGTCGCCTCTGCTCATCAGAGGCGACCCTTTCCCTACAAGGAGTATCTATGTATTATTACATCAAAGGCGAACTGGTCGTAGCTACCCTCAACATGGCCGTTGTGGATGCGGGCGGTGTCGGCTACAAAATGACCATCAGCGAGAATACCTACCGTTCCCTCCCCAGACGTGGGGACAAGAATCCCCAGGTGACTCTCTACACCTACCTGTCGGTTCGCGAAGACGGGATCGAGCTCTTCGGATTCGAGAGCGAACGAGAGCTTTCCTCCTTCAAGATGCTGACTTCCGTATCGGGTGTAGGCCCCAAGGCGGCTATGTCCATTCTTTCCCTGCTGACCCCCGAAAAGTTTGCTTTGGCCGTTTGTACTGAGGACAGAAAGACCATTTCCAAGGCCAATGGCGTAGGTCCCAAGACCGCCGCCCGCATCATTCTGGAGCTTCGAGACAAGCTCATGAAGGAGACTTCCATCGACAACGATCTTTCTACCGCTATGTTGGATCACAGCGCAGAGGCCGCAGGCGCGCCTGCCCGAGGCAAGCTCTCTGAGGCTATGGATGCGCTCATGGTGCTGGGGTACACCCGTGCCGAGGCACAGAACGCGCTGAAGACCATTGATACCCAGGCGTTGTCCATTGAGGATATCATCAAAGAATCTCTGAAAAAGCTCATGAAAAATTAAGGTACGATGAATTATGAAGGATTTTGAATTTGACTTCGACTATACCGACACGGAGCGTGGGGACACAGATTTTGAAAACCGCATGGTCTCCACCACTTACACACCCGGAGATGACGATACCGAAAGTTCGCTCCGTCCCCGTCGGATGGACGAGTATATTGGTCAAGACAAGGCCAAAGAAAACCTGAAGGTTTACATTGAAGCCGCCAAAATGCGGAATGATTCCCTGGATCACGTATTGCTCTACGGCCCTCCCGGTCTGGGTAAAACCACTCTTTCGGGTATTATCGCCGCCGAAATGGGTGTTAATCTGCGTGTAACCTCCGGTCCTGCCATTGAAAAGCAGGGAGATCTTGCGGCGCTTCTGACCAACCTCAACGCCGGAGACGTACTGTTCATCGACGAGATCCACCGTCTGCCCCGCATGGTGGAGGAGATCCTCTATCCTGCCATGGAGGATTACGCGCTGGATATCATCATCGGTAAGGGTCCTGCCGCCCGTTCAATCCGCATCGATCTTCCCAAGTTTACCCTCATCGGCGCCACGACGCGCGCAGGTCAATTAACGACTCCTTTGCGCGACCGCTTCGGTGTGATCCTGAAATTGGAGCTTTACACTCCCGAACAGCTTGCTGAGATTGTGAAGCGCAGTGCCGGAATTTTGGGAATCGCCATGACCGAGGATGGCGCGCTGGAGATCGCTTCCCGTTCCAGAGGTACCCCCCGTATTGCTAACCGCTTGCTCAAGCGAGTCCGTGATTTCGCTATGGTACAAGGCAAGGAGGAGATCGACGAAGAAGTGGCTATGTTTGCCCTGGATCGCCTGGAGATCGACGAGCTGGGTCTCGACAACACCGACCGCCGCATGATGGAGGCCATCATCAAGTTCTACGACGGCGGCCCCGTTGGTCTGGATACTCTGGCGGCCACCATCGGCGAGGAAGCCATCACCATTGAGGACGTATACGAGCCCTATCTCATGCAGTTGGGCTTCATTCAGCGCACCCCCAGAGGCCGCTGTGTAACCAAGCTGGCCTACGAGCATTTGGGCATGAGACCCCCTGTATCCAAGCAGATCAAGGAGGCAAACGATCAGCTCAAATTCTTTGAAAGCCTGGATGATGATTGAAGTAGCGTTTTATGTTGAAAACCCCGCCGAATCTCGGCGGGGTTTGTCGTTTTTACAGGAGTTCAAAGCGGCACCATAGCAAATTATGATCCGAGCGGTTGCTCTCGATCATGCCCATATCTATGGGCTTCATCGTTGATGTCCGATACACGATGTTATCAATGGCAGTTCGGGTCGTGCGGAAGGTCTTGTATTCCTTTTGCTTACAGTTAACCAGGTCAAATCCAATAGTTTTCAGCGGCATAAAGGCGGTAAAATCTTCCGTGTTAAAATCGCCCGTTAAAACAGTCGGTACATCCTTCGAGATGTGGGAATCTATCCATTGAGCAAGCTGGTTAAACTGAATATCCTGTTGCTTATGAGATTCATAGGACAGATGGGTATTCAGGAAGCAGAATGGCATACCGTCATCTGTCGTTACGGTCACACATCCAAAGGCGCGGGGCTCATACCTGCCGGAATTCAAGGGATGCGCCTCATAAGCCGTTATGGGAAAGCGCGAGAGAATAGCGGTGCCGTACTGTCCTCCGTCGAAATCCATGGCGGGGACGAATAGGGCGTGGGGGAGTCCGGTAGCCTCCGTCAAACCCGATATGGTATCTAGACCGCAGATGCGGTTCGTAAACATATCGATCTCTTGGAATCCCACGATATCGGCGCCGGCTTCTGCAACATTTTCAGCGATCTTGCTCCAGTCACAATCTACGTCATGACCGTGACGGATATTATAGGTTGCTATGGTGATTTTTTTCATACTTCTTCTCTTTCGGGCGGGGATATTCCCCGCCCTTTACTGTTAAATCAGGCTAGCAGGTCACGATCCAGGATATCGAAGGTTACACCGCCTACGTGAGCTTTGCTGATTTTATAAGCCTTAGCGCCGTCGTAGTAGGTAAAGCCTGCTTTCTCTGTTTGAAGTGTTCCGTACAGGTTCTCGACCGTAATACCGTCCATGGATCCGTCACCTGCCTCGGTGTGGAAAGTGACAACAATCTCCAGGCCGCTTTCGTACAGCTGGTTGGAAAGGACGTAACGGTAAGGAGTAAGGGTATCCGTCAACTCATAGGTAATGGTGGAATCATCCACGACACATCCTTTATGAAGGACCTCAATGGTAACCCAGGCTCTCGCATCGCCGGTCTTGGCGGCGGCAAAGGTGATCTCCACCTGATCGGCGTTTTTGATAGCATCCTGAGCGCCGGTCGAGAAGCGGTTCTTGGTTCCCTCAACGGGAGTGTTCAGCGCCTCAATGGCTGCAGCATTCTGCTTGGTATGGAACGGCACCAGATAAACGGTTCCCTCCCACTTGCCTGCCGCGTCAATGGACTTGAGCAGACCCGTGCTTTCGCTGTCTGCGCCTGCGCCGATCTGGACAACGGTATACTGTTTGTTGCCTGCGTTTACACCGATAGCGTTTGTTGTGCCGCCCGTGTAGCCGGGACGGGGCTCGTTGTCTGCCATCAGCTGTTCAATAGCCAGCTTTTCGGCATTTGCCTGCGCATCGTTAAAAGTAATATGATGCACCATACGCAGACCATTTTTCCACAACAGTCTGAGCTGATCGTACGCGCCCTTCTTGGTCTCATAGAGGGAGCCATATTCACCCAGCGTGATGTTACTATGTCCCATGTTGTGGGCATTAACCAGGAAATTGCTCTTACGGTTAAGATTTCCGTAACGGGTACCGCCGTAGGCAGTACCACAAGTCAGAACTACGTCTACAGGGGTCAGACGCGTATTGGCTTCGCCAAGGAAGCCTGCAACGGCCTCGCCCTCGGGGATCTGGTGGGCAGAAATGGACTCGGGAGGATAACCGGCCAGCAGAGCCTCGCGATAGGCCTCCATGATGCGCTTGGAGACGATGTAGCGGTTGTACATGGACCACTCGGTGAAGTAGTCGCCCTTATATGCATCCCATGCGCCGCGGCCCTTATCACGGGGAGCGTCAATGGAAGCACGGTCGGTGAAGGAGGTGCCGAAGATCTCGTTGATCTTTTCAATACTCTCATAACGATCCAGGAGATATCCGCGGAAGCCCTCGATCATGTAAGGATTGTAGTCACCTACTGATCCGGCCACATCGATCTCATGCTCGTGAACGGGAGATACGCCCACGAGGTGCTCGGGATTGGCTCCCTCACCACGGAAGGCGGAAGCTGTTCCCTGCAGGAAGGAGCGCAGGGGATAGAGGCGGAGCTTGGCCAAATCCAGAATTCCGTCGGCGTAGGTACCCACGTAGAAGGTAGAGCCCAACTCGTTATAGTCCATATACTCTCCTGCTTTGCCGATGGAAACGTACTTCTGCGTGCCGTCGATGGGATCCACGTAGGAGGCCAGCTTGCCCGTATGGGGGATCTTATTCCAGCGGTGGGTAAAGCAGGGCTCAAGGAAAAGGTACTCGGTTTCCAAACGAGTCACATACTGGTTGATATCCGAGAAGGTATAGTCGGCATACTTTGTGGACGCAAACCAAGCGTCGATGGCGGCATTGTCCTTACAGGAGGTCAGGCCGTTCAGTGCAGCGTTGGAAAGATCGGTACGTATGTGGCAGAAATCTCCTTTAGATACATATTTATCATCGTTATAGCCATCCGTATAATAAGCCGCAAAGAAACGGTTCTCACGGAAGCCGACGTCCAGTTCGGTAGCGTTAGCATTCTCATCGTAGATAGTCAGGTAGGACAGCACTTCTTGTCCCTCACGGGCAGGGAGAAAGACGGTATACTTTTGCCCTACGATGTTGGATGCGGAAACGCCTGTGGCGTCGGCAGGAAGCGTAACCCCTGCGTTGGCAAACTCGGCCTTCTGTGCATTTCCTTCATACAGACCCTGTACCGAATGGAAATACAGAATAACAGAATCAGTAGCTCCGCTGTTGCGGACGGAAATAGCTACGGGAACGCCCGCCTTCTCGCCCGTCAGGGCGAAGGAACAATCCAGGGTATGCTCCGAGATCACGGAGCCGTCGGACAGCGAGATGAGCGCATAGCGAAGCTCACCCTTTTCGTTGGTGGTCTGGGAGGCAACCAACAGCACCTCGTCGCTGACACCATCAGCAAAGTGTCCCGTTGCAATGGTGTGAGGTCCGGAGATCACGTCGCGGACGTTTACGGTCATGCGGATCATACCGAAGGCATCGAACACGCGGATATCACCGTTCTTGCCGTCGTGTTCGGCAAAGGGAGCGGTGGCGATCAGCACTTCATCGCCTACTTTGGCGGCGGCCACTTGAACACCACCCTTCACGGAAGCATCAAAGGCCAAGAACTGAGTGATACAGGTCTGCTGGTTATTGAATACGCGGACGGTGGTAAAGTTGTCGGCGTGCTTCCCTTCGCCGGCTACCAGCGCGGGGCCGACGGCAAGGCCGTTGGACTGACCCATTTGCGCGTGGTAAATGGAAGTCTGGATACCCAGATTCAGGTCGGGAGCGGTGTAGAAAATGGTGTTGTTGACGTCGTTGGAGATCCGAGAAGGAAGATCAATGAACGCATTGACGATCTCTGTTTCGGATGCGTTAGTCATGTACAGGTACATGGCCTCATAGGTATACAGATCATCGTAGGTGTGCAGGGGCTCCTCACCTTCAAAGAACAGCACCAGCTTGTGGTCGTAGACCGCGACACCCATGCCAAGCTGCTTGGCGGCTTCCTCGGGCGTAGTGGCGGTCAGATCGCTCTTTCCTGCCAAAGCACCCAGTTTCGCGGCATCCAGCGTTACGGTACCATCCTTGGCGGTTGTGACGATCCCCTCGCCGCCTGCCTTGAGTTCGCCGTTGGCGTAATACTTCTTTCCGCCTGCGGTGACGGCCAGCGTCTTACGGCCGCCCAGCACCTCTTTGATACGGGTAGCAGTGGCATACTTCTCATAGTCGGGAAGTTTGGATGCGGGGAATTTCACCGAAGAGACCGTGGGCGCCGCATCGGCTTCGGTTTCAGGTTCAGAAGTGTTGTCGCCTGCTACCGTTTCGATGGTGTCGGGAAGATTGGATCCATCGGTGGGATCCTTCACTTGATTACAGGCCGCGAATGTCAAAAGCAGAACGAGCAGAAGTGATACGATAAGCAAATGTGATAGACGTTTTGTTTTCATAGTAATCGATGATCGTCCTTTCTTGGATTTCATTCAGGAAAGCTTGTCCAAATAGGTGAGGGTATCAAAGGGTTCAAGGGGGGTATTGCTTTTGAGGTACAGGGGATGATGGGGGTGACCTTTTACCGAAATGGGGCCCGCATGGTACCAGACAGCGCCTGCGCGGTTTCCCAGCTCGGTCATTTCACGGACGCAATCCGCAAGGTAAGGGCGCTTTTCAATGATGGCTCCCCAAGCCGCCCAGACGGCGGGCTTTTCTCCTGCGATGGAAAGCAGATAGGCAAAAGCCTTCATGTTCTCGGTATGGAGCCACTCGTTGCGCTCCCGCTCCATATCGTCGGGGCGGGTGGCGCGCTGGGCGTAGACGTTGAACATGAGGAAGGAATCGTAGCCGTTTGCCAATGCGATGCGCTGGGCGGATTTCAGGGTGGGGTCGAGGTTATTGGGGGCGGCGGTAGAGGGATTGATGCCCACGCAGATGACGGGGTTCTTCCCTCTTGTGCCCAGTATGTATCGGTACTCGTCGTAGCGGTTGGGGACGTAGAGCCAATCGTTTACCTCGTAGTCGGGGTGAGGCTTCAGGGCTTCGGTGAGAGCGTCCTCAAAGGGGAGGACATCGATATAGGTCGTGGGTGAGGTAGGAATGTGCATGGTATATACCTCCTTAGAACTGCATAGTCATCTGATCCGTCTCGTTCACTCCGTCCAGCACGTGATTCTGGCGGAGAATATCCACCACGGCACGGGTGAGCTTAGCGCGGGTCTGGAGGTCTTCGATGGAGAAGAAGGGCTCCTGATCGCGGGCGGCGACGATGTTGGCGGCGGCGTTCTCACCGAGGCCGGCCAGAGAGGCAAAGGGCAGGCGGATCTTGCCATTCTCGGGCACGTACTCATCAGCGGTGGATTTTTCCAGATCCACGGGTAAGAAGCCGATGCCGCGGGCGTAGGCCTCGTTGACCAGCTGGAGGACGGGGAGGCTCTGGGTCTCCTTGGGAGAAGCCTCGTTCTTTTGAGAACGCTTTTCAATATCCGTAATGTAGTCCACTACGGCTTTCTTTCCACGCATGACCAGCGCGCCGTCAAAGCCCAAGGGCTGAACCGTGAACATGGCGCAATAGAAGGCCAAGGGAATATGTACCTTGTACCATCCAAGACGGATAGCCGACATATCGTAGGCGGCGGCGTGAGCCTTGGGGAACATGTACTTGATCTTCTTACAGGAGGCGATGTACCAATCAGGAACGCCGACCTCTCGCATTTCGGCCTCATATTCGGGGGTCAGGCCTTTGCCCTTTCGCACCATTTCCATGATTTTGAAGGCGTGGGACTTCTCGACACCGTAGCGGATGAGAGCGAGCATGATGTCGTCTCTTGTACCGATAACCTCAGAGATGGTACAGGTTTTGTTGGCGATGAGTTCTTGGGCGTTGTTCGTCCAAACGTCGGTACCGTGGGACAGACCCGAGATCTGGAGCAGGTCGGAGAAGGTTTGGGGTTTACATTCCTCCAGCATCTTGATAACGAAGCGTGTACCCAACTCGGGGAGTCCCAGGGTGCCCAGAGTGCAACCAATTTCCTCGGGGGATGCGCCCAGAGGCTTGGTGCCCAAGAACAGTTCGTAAATGGATCGGTCATTCATGGGAACGTCCAAAACCGAGGTGTTGGAATACTTTTCCAGATACTTATATTTGGTCGGCATATCGTGTCCCAGCTCGTCCAGCTTCAGCAAGGTATCGTGGAGATACTCGAAGGTGAAGTGGGTGGTGACGATATCCGAATTGGGGTCGTCGGCGGGGTGCTGAACGGGGCAGAAATCGTAGATTTCCAGATGCTTGGGCACAACCACGATACCGCCGGGGTGCTGGCCCGTGGTGCGCTTAACGCCCACGCAGTGGGCTGAAAGACGGTTGACCTCAGCACGGTTGACGCTGATCTTCTTATCCTCCAGATACTTCATGACGAAGCCAAAGGCCGTTTTCTCGGCCACACCTCCGATGGTGCCCGCGCGGAAGACGTTCTCGGCGCCGAACAGCTCCTCGGTGTATTTATGGACTTTACCCTGGACTTCGCCCGAGAAGTTCAGGTCAATATCGGGGGATTTATCACCGTAGAAGCCGAGGAAGGTTTCAAAGGGAATGTCGTGGCCGTCGTAGTTGAGCTTGCGGCCGCAGTTAGGACAGATCTTATCCGGGAGATCAAAGCCGGAGAATACCTTTATCTGTTTCGCCGTTTCAAAGTCGGAATACTTACAGTCGGGGCACCAGTAGTGGGGAGGCAGAGGGTTCACCTCCGAGATGCCCGCCAGGTTGGCGACCACAGACGAACCAACGGATCCGCGTGAGCCAACCAAATAGCCCTGAGATTCCGAGTAAGCCACCAGCTTTTGGGCGATCATGTAGAGCACCGCAAAGCCGTTCTTGATGATGGAGGGCAGTTCCCTTTCCAGTCTGTCCTTGACGATATCGGGCAGGGGGTCACCGTAACGGGACTTGGCGGTCTCGTAACAGATGCGCTCCAGATCCTCGTCCGCGCCGTCCATGTGGGGGTTGAAGGTGCCCTTGGGGAAAGGTCGGACGTCGGCCTCGATCATATCTGCGATCATGTTGGTATTGGTCACAACGACCTCATAAGCCTTTTCCTCACCAAGGTAGGAGAATTCCTCCAGCATTTCCTCGGTGGTACGAAGGTAGAGGCCGCTATCTTTATCGAAGTCCTTGAACTTCATACCTGCCTGCAGGATCTTACGGTAGACGTCGTCCTCGGGGTTGAGGAAGTGGGCGTCACAGGTAGCGACAACAGGCTTTCCGTACTGTTCACCCAAGGCAACCACGCGGCGATTGAGGTTGCGGAGCTCCTCCTCGTCCTTGAACTTCCCTTCTTCGATCAAGAAACGGTTGTTGCAGACAGGCTGGATCTCCAGGTAGTCGTAGAACTTAACGATCTCGGCGATATCCGCATCGGGACGGTTATCGATGATGGCGCGCATCAGCTCACCCGCCTCGCAGGCGGAGCCCACCAGCAAACCTTCCCTGTGCTTTTCCAGCTCGGTCTTGGGAATGCGGGGATTGCGGCGGTAGTATTTCAGGTAACTGTAGGAAACCAGCTTGTAGAGGTTCTTGAGTCCCGTGGCGTTCTTGACCAGAAGCACCTGATGGTAAGGGCGGAGCTTTAAGGGGTCGGTCTTCTCTGCCATTTCGGAGACCAATTTATCGTAGGTGCGTACGTCCTGCTCGTCCAAGTCGCGGAGCATACAGAAATAGATAGCGGCCAGCATGGCAGCATCATCACAGGCGCGGTGATGGTTGAAGTCACCCAAGTTGTAATGCCCTGCTACGGTATCCAGCTTGTGATTCTTCAAATCGGGGATCAGGAAGCGGGCCAGTGCCAAGGTATCGAGATAGGGGTTTTTGAAATCCAAACCGTTGCGTACAGCGGCGGCGCGGATGAAACCCGTATCGAAGTCGGCGTTATGGGCGATGAGGAGAACGTCTCCGCCCGTGTCCTCCCGCTTGCCAAGGAATGCAAAGAAATTGCGGAGGGCGTCTGCCTCAGAGGGGGCATCCTTCACCATCTCGTTGGTGATACCCGTGAGTTTCACGATCTCCTCAGGGATGGGCTGTTCGGGATTGACAAAGGTATTAAAGGTGTCCAGCACCTTGCCGTCCTTGATCTTGACCGCGCCGATTTCGGTAATGCGGCAGTTCTGGACGGACAAGCCTGTTGTTTCAATATCGAAGACTACGGCTTCCCCGTTCATATGGCCGGGGCAATCGCCGTACAGAGCGGAGGCAGTATTATTGACGAAGTAGGCCTCCATGCCCCAGATGACCTTTTGACCGATTTTCTCGGCGGTCAGCATGGCATCCTGATAGGCCTGCACGTTGCCGTGGTCGGTAATGGCAATGGCGGAGTGACCCCACTTGTTGGCCTGCTTGACCAGATCGGAAGGAGGAATAACGGCATCCATGGAAGACATCTGTGTATGGACGTGGAGTTCTACACGCTTTTTCTCGGCGTTGTCCTTTCGGGCGGCGCGGCTGATCTTGGCGATGGCGTTATGGTAGAACAAGAGGTCGGGTCCTTCGGTTCGGTCGCGGCGCATTTCCCGCTTGGTATATCCGCGGAGCGCCAAAACGGCGCCGTTGGAAACGACCTTGGAGATCGCATCTGCATCCTCGGGGAGAAGGCCACTGGCGCGCACCTCAATGGATGCGGAGTTATCGGTCAGATCGAAGGTGATATTGAATTTGTCTCCCTGTCGGGTGGGTTCTTTGGTAAAGCCGAAGACCTCGCCCAGGATCACCAGATTCCGCATGGGCTTATCAATAGCGGAAAGGGGCGTGGGAACAATGTCAAATTCGCCGCCGACGGCATACTCGGGGGCGGAAATATCAAAGTCCATAAAGCCGATCTTGACCCGCCCGTCCTTGACCACGGGGGTATGGACGGCTCCGCTGTTCTCATCGAAAAGGGACTGCACACGGGGGAGGATCTCCTCGGGCTCGGCGGCAGGCTTGGGGGCGCCGCCGTACCCGCCCTGAGCTTCGGCGGCACGGCGTTCGGCAACCGATTGAGAATAATTTTTCTCGGCTTCTGCGATCTGCTTATCCATTGCGGCCAGTCTTTCCACCTGTCTGGCAGTCAGCATATCCGCTTGGATGTCTTCGGAGTTCTCAACGGTCACGAGAATGTCCAGACCGAACTCGCTTTTGAGGATGCGAGACATGATATCGGGTGTGTGAGCAGTAGTCAGGAGCATGACGCCTTCACGGATGAAGGGGATCTCAATGCGGAGGGTATTGCCTTCCAGAACATGGCGGTATGTAGAAAAAAATCCCCGCGCTACAACACCGACGCGTTCGGTCTCCTTCAAAAGTTCAGGGACGTAGTCGGCGGAGAATAGCTCGGGGGGATAATGGGGGAGAAACTTGACATAGTTCAGCTGGTATGTCTCGGCAATCTCGGCCTCCATGCGGTACAGCTCGTCCTTTTTCACAAGGCGCGGAAAATCAACCTCCAACTGGAGGGCGCGGTTTCCCTTATCAGCGCGGACGACGGGATTCTGCGCCATCTCCAGAATGGCGCGGGCGGTAGCATTCGGTGTATAGCGATTCAGAATTTCCAGTACGGTTTTCATAATTTGCTCTCTTCCTTTTTGCGGGGGGTGTCATCCCGCGTTTTTTGTATGAAAAAAATAGGGTGTGAAGATAAATTTACGCGATATGAGTCGCAAGAATCATGTTTGCATCTCTTTCAGTTTTTGAATCAACGTAGGGATGACGGCATCCTCGGAGATCTTACCGAGGATCTCCCCTTTGGCAAACAACAGTGCTTCGCCCTTGCCGCCTGCGATACCGATATCGGCTTCTCTTGCCTCTCCCGGGCCGTTGACGATACAGCCCATGAGGGCGACCTTAACGGGAAGTTTGTCCAGCCCCTCGGCCTTGACAGCGCTTTCAAAGCGGGTATGTAGGTCGATGAGGTCGATCTTGGTTCGTCCGCAGGTGGGGCAGGATACGATCTGCAAGCCGCATTGACCTTCAATGCCGACGGCGTTGATGATCTTTCTTGCGGCAGCGATCTCCTGCACGGGATCGGCGGTGAGAGACACGCGGAAGGTGTCACCAATGCCCTCGCAGAGCAGGGCTCCGATGCCTACGGAGGACTTGACCAGCCCCATTTCTGCGCCGCCAGCCTCGGTTACGCCGAGGTGGAGAGGATAGGGACAGGACTGCGCCAGAAGGCGGTTAGCAGCGATCATAGCGGGAACGGTGGAGGCCTTGATGGAAATGACGATATTGGTATAGTCGTACTTTTCAAGCAATGCGGCGTGGTAGAGAGCACTCTCACAGAGGGCTTCGGGGGTAGGGGTGCCGTATTTAGCCAGAATGTGTTTTTCCAAGGAGCCGCTGTTGACACCGATGCGAATGGGGATGTTTTTCGCCTTGCAGGCGTTCACCACTGCCTTCACGCGGTCATCGTCTCCGATGTTGCCGGGATTGATGCGGATCTTGTCTACACCGTATTCGGCGCATTTGAGCGCTATTTTGTAATCGAAATGGATATCCGCCACGATGGGAGTGGTGATTCCCTGTTCCTTGATGGCTCGAACCGTTTCGGCGGCTTCGAGGTCGGGGACAGTAATGCGAACTATATCGCATCCGGCGGAGGCGAGGGCTTTGATCTGGTCTATGGTTGCCGTCACGTCGTGGGTATCGGTATTGGTCATGGATTGGATGGCGATGGGATTGAGTCCGCCAATGGTGATTTTGCCGATCTTGACCTCGGGGGTTGGACGACGGATTGCGTTGTAATTCATATTACGGCCTCCTTCCTGCTTTTTTGAATCAGAATAAAGTAAATACGTCCTTAAAAGCGATCAGAACCATGAGTCCCAGCAAAAGCATCATGCCCATGCCGTGTACCGTGGCTTCAAATTTTTCGTTAATAGGTTTGCCGAATCGCAGTACCTCTACAAAGCGGAAGAACAGGCGGCCTCCGTCCAGCGCGGGAAGGGGCAACAGGTTCATCACACCCAGATTCATGGCGATAATGGCGAACAGATAGAGAATATTCCAGCCCGCCATGGGTTGAGAGGCAACGTCCTGAACAGCGGTAGTCATACCGATAGGGCCGGAAAGATCGGTGAAGCCGAAACGCCCCGAGATCATACCGCCGATGGAATCAAAGACCATTTTAATGGAAGAAACACCACGCCAAAAGGACGTTTTGAGGACATTCCCCACCGTTGTATCTGCGGCTAACACGCTGAAATCCATACCGCCGAGCATAATTCCCTGCTCTTCGCCCGTGGGGAAACGCACGTCGGGAATGAGTACCTTCTGACCGTCGCGGATGACGACAACATCCACGGGCTTGTAGGCGTTGAACATGATCTCGTAGGAAAGATCGTAGCCGGTATGCACCTTTACGCCGTCGATGCTGATGATCTCGTCGCCCAGTTCAAGGCCGGATACGTAGCTGGGAGCGCCTGTGGCAAACTCGCCAATCACGGTGGAGGGGAGCTTATAGCCCGCAAACGTCATGCCGGCGGTGAGCACCAACATAGCCAAAAAGCCCGTGAGGACGTTCATGCCTGCACCCGCAACCAGAATGATGATGCGTTGCCAGACATTCTTTTTATTAAAAGCGTTGGGATCATCCTCTTCGCCTTCCTTGGTTTCATCTTCTCCCGCCATAGATACGTAGCCGCCTACGGGAAACAGGCGCAAGGAATATTGAATACCCGTTTTTTTCGACGTAAAGCCGGCCAAGCGCTTACCCATACCGATGGAAAACTCGTAGATGGTAACGTGGCAGGCGCGGGCGGTGAGATAGTGTCCCAATTCATGGACAAAAACGAGAATGCCCATAAGAAACACCGTAACAAGCAAGTAAAACAGGAAACTGAAAAAAGCCATCATAGGATGGAATTACCTCCAAAGGGAAACGAAATGTAAATGGAATACGGGCAGATCACAAAAGCCGTTTGGCCGTCTCGCGGGCAAGCGCATCGGCCTCTACGAGCTGCTCATAGGTGTGCCAATCGGCCACGAAGCGCATATCCTCCACGGTACGGGAGACCAGCTCGGGAATGTCGCAAAAACGGATGGATTCATCCAGGAAAGCGGCTACGACGATCTCATTTGCGGCGTTCAGAGCGCAAGGGAGTGCGCCGCCTGCGGCGATGCAATCGCCGGCCAATGCCAACAGAGGGAATACCGTGGTGTCAGGGCGGCCAAAGGTGAGTTTACCCAAGGCAAAAAGATCCGCCTCACGAAGCGTTCCCTCAGCGGGGAGACGGCGGGGGTGGGTCAAGGCGTACTGGACGCAATGCCGCATATCCGGTACCGACATCTGGGCGATGATGCTATGATCAATATATTCCACCATGGAATGAATCATGCTTTCGCGATGGACAATGACCTCCACCTGTTGCGGCGTTACACCAAAAAGGTGGACGGCTTCGATCATTTCAAAACCTTTATTCATCAGCGTCGCAGAATCAACCGTGATCTTGGCGCCCATTTTCCAGGTCGGGTGATTCAGGGTCATAGCCTTTGTAACCGAGCGAAGCTGCTCTTGAGTATAGCCGTAGAAGGGGCCGCCCGATGCGGTAAGGAGGATCTTTTTGATCTCCTCGTTTCGCCCTGCACGCAGGCATTGGAATATGGCGCAATGCTCGCTGTCCACGGGAAGGATGGTGGTTCCCTTTTGGCGGGCGAGGGACATGACCAGTTCACCGCCCACTACAAGAGATTCTTTGTTGGCAAGAGCCAATTTATGCCCCGCTTTGAGGGTTTCCAACGTGGGCAGAAGTCCGGCTTCGCCCAAAATCGAGTTTTCTACGGTGATTCCGAGGGGATTCTCGGTTTTGACCGTATGGAGCATTTCGGTAATGCCCGCAAAACCTGGAAGAATTTTTGTATCAGTGTCGGCCACGCGGGTTGCCAGATCGGCGGCAGAGGCCTCGTCGGTTAAAATCGCGAAATCGGGATGGAATTCCCGAATCTGCGCTTCCACAGCGGCAACACTCTTATGGGCGGTCACGCCGCGGACACGGATGCAGTGAGCGCGAGCAACGTCCAGGGCTTGCTCACCGACCGAGCCGGTGGAGCCGAGAACAATGAGATCAGGATAATTTGAATGGATCATCATACGCGTATTCCGTTAAAAAACTCCGAGAGAGAAGAAAATCCACAAGATGATGGACACGGCTAAAACTGAATCGCAACGATCCAAAACACCGCCGTGACCGGGGAAAATCTTGCCGAAATCCTTAATACCGTACTTGCGCTTGAGGAGAGACAGGGAGAGGTCTCCGATTTGAGAAACGATCGACACAAAGAGTCCCATGATGGCCATGAACCATATCGGCAGAGCGGAGCTTCCCTCCACGATCCAGAAATGGTTATACAATAGGCCAAAACCTACGAAGCCCAGCGTACAGAACACCATACCGCCTACGGCGCCTTCGATAGTTTTCTTGGGGCTGACGTCAGGGATAAGCTTGTGTTTCCCAAAAAGGACTCCGACAAAATATGCGAAAATATCCGTCATCCACGCGCCTACGAGGGTAAGCAGGTAAAAATACTCGCCACCGGTTACAAGGTTGTGGATAAAAATGAGTCCCAAAAAGCCTATTACGGTGTATACCCACAGCATAAATGCGGTGGAAACATCGCGGATATCGGCTTTTCCGTGAGAGAAAACAGCCGCAGCCAGCATACAGAGCAGGGGAATGCAGAGCAAAAGAGCCATCAATTCCACGATCTGCATCCCGCAATACCACAAACCAAAGGGTAATCCTGCAGCCATGACGTAAAGCGGAACAGACAACCAGATATTCTTATGTAAACCCACGCAATGCAGGATCTCGTACGTTGCAATCAATGCAAAAATGGCAACTGCAATGGGCAGAACAATCGTGTCGGCAAAGAAGACAACCGGCACGAGAATAAAGCAGAATGCCACAATGCCTGTCAATATTCGTTTCAACATGGTATTATACCTGTCTTTCTGATTAGTCAGTAATTGATGGGATAATTGCTGTCAAAGACCGCCGTAGCGGCGTTTGCGGGAATAAAAATCGCGAACCATATCGTCCACATCGGAGGACGTCAGATCGGGCCAGAGCTTATCGGTAAAGTACAGCTCGGCATAGGCGGCTTGCCAAAGCAAGAAATTGGAGATGCGGAGATCGCCACCCGTACGGACGATCATATCGGGATCGCCGCTTTCGGCGGTATACAGGGCATTGGATATGTCCTCCTCGGTGACGGTGGTCTTTCCGTCGGCAACGAGGCTATTGAAGGCGTGCGCCAGTTCGGCGCGGCCGCCGTAGTTGAGGGCAATATTGATTATTCTATCGGAATCGGGATTCAGAGACTCGGCGTAGGCGATCTTTTCCTTCAACACGGGAGTGAGCACCGAGGTATCGCCGATGAAACGGATGCGGTTACTGCATTTCTCATAGTCCCTCATGAGTTCATCCAAAAAGCCATCCAACAGATTCATGATGGCATCCACCTCGTGCTTGGGACGCTTCCAGTTTTCGGTGGAAAATGCGTAGACTGTAACGGCCTTAAAGCCGATCTCGTGACAGTACGAGCAGATCTTGCGGAAGGTTTCGGCGCCCGCCTTGTGGCCGTACTCTCGGGGCATGCCCCGCTTTTTCGCCCAGCGGCCGTTGCCATCCATGATGAAGGCGATGTGCCGGAAATTGGCGTCAACCTTGACGGCGGCGTTTTTCTTGTTGTCTTTTTCAAAAAGAGGCATCTTGCTTCCCTTTCTGTGCGTGAAAGGGCGGGCTTTTTCGCCCGCCCTTTGCGTATCAGATATTCGAGTATCGCGGAGGTGCGATCAGATCGCCATAAGCTCCTTCTCCTTGGCGGAGGTGAGAACGTCAATCTTCTTGATGAACTTATCGGTGACATCCTGGATGGCCTTCTCGGCGTCCTTGACCTCATCCTCGGTCATGGTGCCATCCTTCTTGGCCTTCTTGGTCTCGTCCATGGCATCACGGCGGATGTTACGGAGAGCGACCTTGGCTTCCTCGCCCATGCCCTTGACCTGCTTAGCCAGAGCCTTACGGCGCTCCTCGGTCAGCTGGGGGAATACGAGGCGGAGTACGGTACCGTCGTTCTGGGGGTTGATACCCACGTCAGAGATCTGGATAGCCTTCTCCATAGCCTTCAGGGTGGACTTATCGTAGGGGGTGATGACCAGCGTGCGGGCATCGGATACGGAAATGGCGGCCATGTCCTTGATGGGGGTTGCGGCGCCGTAATAGTCGAAAGTGACGCGGTTGAGGACGCCTGCGTTAGCCTGGCTTGCGCGGACGTCGGCGAGGTTGTTCTCGTATGAGGCAATGGCCTTTTCCATTCTGCCTTCAAGTGCTTTGGTGTTGTACTTCATGGTGGTGTTTCCTTTCTATGTTCCTGTTTTCGTTTATGATTTACTTATCGTTACAAACCTTTTCAAATCTGCTTGAAAAGCTTTTGAAGTCTTGAAATCTTTTGCAAATGATTTCAAGCGGATGCGGGCAGGACCCGCTCAATTGTGCATCCGCGTGCCCACGGGCTCGCCCATGACGGCGCGGTAGATGTTTTCGGGATCAGCCAGACCGAAGCCGTAGGACTCAATGTTGTTGTCCTGGCAGAAGATCACGGCGGACATATCGAAGGCGCGGAGATTCTTTTCGATGATCTCGGCGTAGGTCACGTCGTAGATGGGAGTGGCGTTGGGATCTTTGCGGGGGTCAGCGGTGTAGATGTAGTCAATGTTCTTGGCCATGAGAATGGCGTCAGCTCCGATCTCGGCGGCGCGAAGCGCGGCGCCTGTGTCGGTGGAGAAGTAGGGAGAACCCGTACCGCCTGCAAAGATGACGATCTTCCCTTCCTTCAGGAGTCGATCGGCGTGTCTCGCGGTATAGTGGTCAGCGTAGGTATCCATTTCCACGGCGGACATAACGGTGGCGTCCATACCGTTTCGGATAAACGCATCGGAGAGAGCGATGGCGTTCATGGTGGTAGCCAACATGCCCATATGGTCGGCGCGGGTACGCTGCATTTTGACGGATCCCGTCACGCCGCGCCAGATATTACCGGCACCCACGACGATGCCGATTTCAACACCTGCGGCCAGACACTTTTTCAGAACGGCGGCTATCCGATCGATAAACGAGAAGTCCAGAATGCTGTCCTTCTGACCGTTTGCCAGGGCTTCACCCGAGAGCTTGAGGAGAATTCTGTGATATTTCGGTTGCTGATTCATGGGAAATCACCTCGTCCGTATAGATTCATAATATTATACTATAAATCTTAAAAAATATATACAGTATTTTTGTGAACATTCCGCGTTTTTTGCAAAAAATTCTCTTTTTTATGCGATCACGTTGAACGCTACGTCAAAAGCGTGTGCGCCGCAACGAACCGTGATCTTCCCTTCGCCAACTTTTCCCGTAGGAAGGACGTTGCCATCGGAACGGATTTCGAAAAGGTCGGGTGTATGGTTCTCATAGGTCACGCCGTCGTCGCCGCAGAGCTCAAACCAGGTGCCGTCGGCGTAAGTGGCCAAACCGCGGATCTGCTTCATTTCCCGCTTGGCAAGAGAGGCGGTATAGGTCGTGATGAGGGGAATGAAGGAATTGACTTCCTTCTCGGGATGAGGCTTCCAATCGGGATCGACATGGGGACGGGCATTGTCCACGTAGGCAAGGAACTCGCAGAAAAGATCCTGATAGGTAGCGCGGACGTAGGTATAACCCTCGGCCAAAGCGGTGGCCTTTCCGTTTTCAATGGAGAGGATGGCGGGATCGTAATCGAAGTAGGCAACCTCGCCCTCCACAGGGCGCATGGCGTAGGTCACGTCGCCCGTCATCATGGGGATCTCAACTGTCTCCCCGACGCGAAGGCGGCGGAAATGGGGCTTTGCCAGGTAGAGCATGGAGGGCTTGAACTCGGTAGGATCGTCCATTTTCTCGATCTCGTGGTGGAGATTCTCGAAGGGAGTTTCGTCGTAGAAGTCAGCCTCCATGGCCTCGAAGGAGTAGTCGTGGATGCGGGTACCCCAGCAGCCCCACTGATTACCGTAGGCATAGGCCAGAAGCATGGTATCTCCCGACTTGATATGGTGCTGTGCATCCCCCGAAATACCGCAGTTGTGGCACATCCAGCCTGTATTGACCTTGATGCTGTTCACACGGGTAAAGCGCAGGCCGTCGTCGGACTCATAAACAGCGAGAACGCTGTCGGCGGTGAAACGGCGGTCGGTGGACAGGGCGATAAACTTACCCAGATCCTCGCAGTACACTACGTCGTAGGAGTCGTTCCCTCCACCTGTTCGCTTGGAAGCCATGCCGTGATAGGTGAGCGCTCCGGGCCAGTTCTCGTCGGTAATATTGGCGGTGGCCACTCGGGTCTCTCCGATGGGCTTTCCATCACGATCTTTGGAGGTCCAAGTATAGTAAATGTAAATGGTCTCATCCTTGATGACGAAGGAGAATTCGCCCGCGCCCCAGTTGTGCCAGTCCTCGTCGTAGTAGATGACGGGGGCGGGTTTACCCAGCCAGTTCAGCGTACCGTCAGCAGTTTCGCGGGTCTCGCCCCAGCCTGCTCCGTTCCAGCGCTCGAAGGGACCCTCGGGGGACTTGGAGCGGCCGATGAAGCCGTTATTGCACACGCCGCCGCCGTTGGCGAAGACGGTGGAGGTATAGCCGATGTAGTAGTACTCGCCATACTTGATAACGGCGGGATCACAGACCGAGAACCAGTCCATGGAGTCAGGAACGGGTGCCATGACCATCTTTTCGTCCGTCCAGGTTTTTCCGCCATCAACGGACTTGCGGTAGGTGAACCAGTCGGCCTCATAGCAGTCACCGGGAGAGGCGAACCAAGCGTGACAGACGCCGTCCTCCACCATGATGGTGGGGCCATAGCGGTAACCCCAGGACTGGGATTTTCTGGGCATGTAGATGTCGCGGCCGGAGTCGGGGAGAATGAGTTTGAAATGCTTGCTCATGGTATGTACCTGCCTTTCATTATATCCTTATTCGTCCTTCCAGACGAAATGATAGTTAATGGATTCACCGCCGTCCACCAGAATGCTTTGCCCCGTGCAGAAGGTATTGACTACGGTGAGAAAATACGCCCAATCCGCCATTTCCTCGGGAGTCGCCCACTTCTTCAGGGGGGTCTCCTCCATGATCTGCGCCCAGAGGTCGGGGTCATTCAGCACGCAGTCGTTGAGGGGGGTGATGACACCGCCCGGATCGAGGCTGTTGCAGGTGGCACCATACCGAGCGACCCGCATAGCCACGTTTTTGGTGTAGGCCAAAACACCGCCTTTGGATGCGCAGTAGAGGGGGAACTCCGCTCCCGTGTGGGCGCTGGCCGAGCCGATGTGAAGAATGGACTTAATGGCGGGTTGGATGCCGTAGGTCTCGGTCATATGGATGAGGGCTTTGAGGTTGATATCGATATCGTCCTCGTTCTGGGTGCCCGCGTTGTTGATGAGGATCTCCACGCCGTCAAGAGTGGGGAGATGCGCCTTGTCGCGGATATCGCACACATAGTGGGTATAGTTTTCGTGGTCGATGCTTCCCTCCTGCCGATCGATACCGATGACAGTATGACCCTCGTTCAGGAACTTTACCGCGATGGCGCGGCCAATGCCTTGGGTGGTGCCGGTTATGAGGATCTTCATACGCGATTCCTTTCTATGTGTTCCAAATACTCTTTACCCACGTTGTTTTCCCTCCATTTTTTCACCATGCGATAACCAATGGGGGAGAAAATGATCTCCATGATGACCTCAGCCACGGCTCCCGTCAGGGCGCACATGGCACATTGGAGGGGAGTCCAACAGAAGCCGTCCCAGAAAATGGGTGCGAACACGGTGAAAACGATGATGGAGAACAGGAAATTATCGAAGAACTGCCCGATAAAAGTGGAAACGTAGGTTCGCATGGCGTAGGCCAGCTTGCCGTCGGGATTCTTGCGAAAGCTCTTTCCGATCAGCCAGTTCAGCGTATTGTTCAAAACGGCAGAGGCCAGAAACGCCACAGTGCTACCCAGCAGGATGAACCACGTACCGCCAAAAATACCGTCAAAGGCGGAATAATCCCCTGCGTTGGAAGGAATGGCGGCGGCAATGAAGAAGATCAGACAGGTCAGAAGGTTAATACCGCAGGCCAAGACGGATATGCGGTTGGAGGCGCCCGGACCGAAGTGCTTGGTGATGATGTCCATGCACATGAAGGACAGCCAGGAGATGAGGATGCCGCCATCCAGCGCGATCCAAGGAAGTTGAAGGAGGGTCTTGTTGGCCAGCAGGTTCATGCAGATGACCGAGACCACAAAGAGGGTCACCACCGTGGCGGGGATAGAGCGCAAAAGGATCTTGGTGTCGGTGTATTCCCGTTTGAGCCATGCTCGCAGAGTGTTCATTCTTGAGATTCCTTTGTATGTAAGTCTTGTTTTTTAGTACCGTAGGGGCGAGCATTGCTCATCCGCGGACGGCAATGGCCGCCCCTACGATCATAATTGTTTTCGCAGTTTTTCCAGCGCCGCCTTTTCCACGCGGGACACTTGCGCCTGGGAGATGCCGATCTCGGCGGCAATCTCCATCTGGGTCTTATCCTTGTAGTAGCGCAGATGGATGATTTTCTGCTCACGGGGAGTCAGGGTTCTGACCGCTTCGCGGAGGGCGATATTCTCCAACCAAGATTCGTCGGTGGAGTCGCGGGAGGTATCGGAGAGCTGATCGATCACGTAAAGGGAGTCCCCGTTCTCGGAAAAGACCGGCTCATAGAGAGATATCGGCTCAATGATGGCCTCCATGGCGTTCACAATCTGTTCGCGTGACACACCGACGTGAGCGGCGATCTCATCGGGAGTCGGATCCCGATCCAACGCAACCGATAGCTCGTCCCGCGCCTGGAGGGATTTATATGCCAAATCACGAACCGAGCGGCTGATGCGCACCGGCGCGGAATCCCGCAGGTAACGGCGCACTTCCCCGATAATCATGGGAACGGCATAGGTGGAAAACATGACCTCCTTTTCGATGTCGAAATTATCCACCGCCTTGATAAGCCCGATACACCCGACCTGAAACAGATCGTCGGGATTTTCCTTCCGTCCCGTGAAGCGTTGAACGATGGAGAGAACCAAGCGGAGATTTCCGCAGATCATCTCCCGCCGCGCTTCCTCGTCACCCGCTCTGACACGTTTCATCAGGGCTTGCTTCTCCTCTTCGGTCAATACTCTCAATTTGGAGGTATTGACCCCGCATATCATGACTTTGTTGTGGTACATGGTAAATCTCCCATTTTTCGAGATGAGACAAGTATGTACCACAGGTGGCCGGGATATACAGGATAAAATTCGAGGGAAATTGACTCACCTCGGGAAAGCAAAGAACGCACCAAGCGGGCGCCCGTCGCAGAAATCTTCTGCGGGCGCACACGCAGGTGCGCCCCTACGGGTGTGTCTTTGGAAATTCGATCAGCCGTTCAACGAAGGCGTATGGCGGCTTTAGCCGTTGTAAGCCAGTTCGTCGCAAATGACGGTCACGTCACGGTGGAGATTGAGCATGGAGGCGGGGCAGGAGGTATCCAGCTTCCCTGCCAGCATCTTGGCGACAGCGTCGTGCTTGGCGGCACCGTTGGCCAGAATAATGATCTTCTTGGCGCCCAGAATGGTACCGATGCCCATGGTCAGAGCCTTTGTGGGCACGTCAGCCTCGGAGGCGAAGAAGCGGGCGTTGGCCTTGATGGTGGATTCCGTCAAGCCTGTCACGTGGGTCTTGACTTCCAGCGCCGTGTCGGGCTCGTTGAAGCCGATGTGACCGTTCTGACCGATGCCCAATACCTGAACGTCAGCGGCGCCAACGGATGCGACGATCTCCTCATAGGCCTCGCATGCGGCAACGGGATCCGAAGCCTGACCGTCAGGGACGAAGGTACGGGTCTTGTCGATGTTGACGTGATTGAACAGGTTCTCGTTCATGAAGTAGCGGTAGGACTGGTCGTTTTCGGGGGAGATGGGGTAGTACTCGTCGAGGTTAACGGTGGTAACCTTGGAAAAGTCGATCTCGCCTGCCTTGTTCATCTCGATGAGCTTCTTGTACATACCCACAGGGGTAGAGCCGGTAGCCAGACCCAGCACGCAGGCGGGGTTTGCCTTCATAACGTCAGCCAAAATATTGGCGGCGGCGGCAGACATTTCGTCGTAGTTCTTGCAAACGATGAGGTTCATAGGAGGTTCCTTCCTTTCGGTTGATAAAAATAGTGTATCCGTTATCGGGGAGAAATATTACCAAGCGTCGCTCTCATCCTCGGGGATGGCTTCCTTCATGGCCACGATGGCGCACTCGATCATGGAATCATCGGGTTCAAGGACCGTGATGTGCTGCAACCACACGCCGGGAAGAGAGATCAGGCGGGTGAGCCAATTATCAAAACGGCCGCAGAATTTGATCAGCTCGTAGCCGAGACCCATGATGAGGGGGAAAACGGCCAGTTTACACAGGACACGGAAAATGGTGGGGAGATCGGCAGGGATAAAGAATCCAACGACGATGGAAACAATCATCATCAGAATGAGGAATGAGGTACCGCAACGGGGGTGGAAGCGGCGTTCCTTACGGATATTCTCAACGGTCAATTCAAGTCCGTGCTCGTAGCAGAAGATAGTCTTATGCTCGGCACCGTGGAACTGGAAGGTGCGGCGGATATCCTTCAAAAGAAGCATGACGGACATATAACCGAGCAACAGAACAACTCGAAGAATACCCTCAAAAATCGATTGAACGAAACGGTTATCGGCATCGATCCAGGAAATGTAGCGGGCAAGCACATCATCGTACAGCCATGCGGGCAAAACGATGAACAAACCAACGGCGAGGACGATAGCGAAAAGCACGCTGACGATCATGATGACGGTCATCAGAGCCGAGGATTCCTCCTTTTTCTTGGCAGGCGCTTCAGTTGCGGAAGCAGACTCGGTGGGAGTATCAGCAGGGGCGTCGGCCTCGACAGGCTCGACGGGAGTTTCGGCTACGGGCTCGATGATTCCCTTCTTCGCGGCTTTGGCTGCTTTTTTGGCGGCCTTTTTCGCGGCTTTCTCCCGCTCCATTTCGGCTTCTGCCTCCTCAAGACCGGAGATCTCGGCGGAGCGCATGAGGCACTTATAGCCGAAGGTCATGGAATCGATAAAGCCGAAGATGCCGCGGATGATGGGCCAGCGGCAAATAGCGGGGCGTTTCTTCCCTTCAGTGGGAAATGTTTCCAGGATGATCTCACCCTTGGGATTACGGACGGCCATGGCAGTGGTCTTAGGGCCACGCATCATGATGCCTTCCATAAGAGCCTGACCGCCGATGGAGGTCTTCCTCACGGGGCAAGCGTTGGGCTGTTTCTTACTCATGTGTATTTCCTTTCGATCCGTGTGGCAAAGCACACAGACTATTCCATATTAAATCAGTATATTGTACCACAGAGTTATGAACTCCATGTGAATTTGCTTGAAATTCCCCGCTTGCGAAACATACGAAAATGTTTTTTCATCGCAGGATGTGACAGTTTTTTCATATTCATTGCGATATAATTCAGGTACATACTACTGCAAAAGAAAGGATTTATCCATGCTGTGTGAAAGATGCAACAAGAAAAAGATTGCCGTGCTGTTTCGGGAAAACGTAAACGGGCGTATTCGGTCTTTACAAGTATGCCACGATTGTGCCGACGTACTGGGAAACACCGAAGAACTGGAAACCATTGGCTTGGAGGTCGCAGGTTCGCTCTCGCCCTTTGGGCAGGCTGACGAGATCGACCTTCCCCTCTCGGTGTACTATCCCCCCAAAAAATCTTCACGCCCCCCTTCCGGGAGCTCCGAAAAATGCCCGGGATGCGGTATGACGTGGGAGGAGATCGTAAAGGCGGGCAAGGTTGGCTGTGCGGTGTGCTATACCGTCTATGCGGACGAGCTGTCGGAGGCAGTTCACTCTGCCCACGGAGCGGCTGAGCATACGGGACGGTGTTCGGCGGGACACCGCGCGAGGGCGCAAAAATTGGAGAAATTGGCTACCTTGAAGAAGCGACTTAAGGAAGCCGTATCCGCCGAAAAATACGAAAATGCCGCCGAGCTTCGGGATCAGATCCGTTCCCTTGAAGCCGAGCTTTGAAAGGAGATACGCAATGGCTTGGTATCATATTCCGGGAAACGAGCAGGATATTGCCGTCAGTACCCAGGTACGCTTCCTTCGTAATCTGGTCGATCTTCCCTTTACCTCCCGCTTGGATACAGCGAGAGCCAGGGATCTTCTGAATCGGGTGGGAAACATATTGGAGAAAAACGGGTTTACCCGCATTGACATGTCCGACATATCCCGCACGATCGCGCAATCCCTGATCGAAAAACACTACGTCGGCCCCTCTTTCGTACGGGAAAGTCTTCCCCACGCGCTTTTTTTGAACGAACCCTGCAATCTGTCGGTCATGGTGGGTGACGAGGATCACATTCGCATCCAGTGCATCCTCTCGGGCTTGTCCCTGCGGGATGCGTACGCGGGTGCTGACAAGATCGAATCCCTGCTGGACAGCAATCTGGATATCGCCTTTGACAAAAAGTGGGGGTATTTGACCAGCAATCCCGCTGATCTTGGTACGGCCATGCGTATCACCGTCACCCTTTGTCTCCCCATGTTGTCCCGTAGCCGCCGTATGGATTCGATTTCTATGTCCCTTGGGCAAATGGGCTTTCTCATGCGGAGAGTCAGCGGAGGATCGCTCACACCGCTTGGATCCTTGGTTCAGATCAGCAATCGCATTACCCTCGGTATGACCGAAGAAAGCCTGCTGAACCGAATGGAGGCGGCTGTAGAGCAGGTCATTACGCAAGAACGCAGGATGCGGGATTCGGCCATGCATGCCGACGCCCACGCCGTGACCGACCGTGTATTCCGTGCGGAAGGAATCCTCCGTCACGCGCATACGTTGACCGCTGAAGAAATGACCGACCTTTTAACACAGCTCCGACTGGGCGCTTCCTTGGGGCTGACGGCGGCGCGGATCGATTGCATCACGTCGCTTCTTGTCGAAGCGATGCCGTCCACCCTTTCCATCGGCGGGGACAGTCATCCTAAATCCGATCAGGAAAGAAATATTCTGCGCGCGCGGTTGGTTAAAGAGAGGCTTTTCGGGGCATGATCTATGCAACGGTTGCATCAAACAGGAGGGACACATGACAAATCGGTTCACGTCAAGAGCGCAGAACGCCTTGAATTACGCATTGCGGGAGGCTTCTTTACTGGGTCACACGTATATTGGTTCGGAGCATCTGCTCCTGGGACTATTGCGGGAAGAAAACGGGATCGCATCCAAGCTCATGCACGGAAAAGGGGCGGATATGGATAAGATCCGCCGTATGTTGATGGATCTTTCGGGCGCAGGCGCCGAAACCCACGTTTCCCCCTCCGATATGACACCGCGGGTCCGCAAAATCATTCTGGATTCGGCCGCAGAGGCCTCCCGTTGCGGGCAGTCCTACGTGGGGACCGAGCATCTTCTGCTGGCGCTTTTGGATGAGCCGAGCTGTGTGGCGGTTCGGATTCTGGAGTCAACCGCGGTATCCTGTGACGATCTGCGGAAAGATGTGATCAATTTTCTTTCCTCGGCACCGAACTCCGCGACTCCCCATCGCAGAGATCCGTTGCGAGCCGATCATCGGGACGCAGACACATCTTCCAAGGATGACTTTCGTGGCACACGGCGGGATGGCAATCGGGAATCGGAGAGAGAGGACACGCGTATTCCGGGTATGCCCACGCTGTCCAAATACGGGCGGGATCTTACGGCGCTGGCTCAAGCAGGCAAGCTGGATCCCGTCATTGGGCGAGAGGCCGAGACCGAGCGTGTCATTCGGGTTCTTTCCCGACGGCAAAAGAACAATCCCTGTCTGATCGGAGAGCCCGGAGTCGGGAAAACCGCCGTCGTGGAAGGATTGGCGCAACGCATTGCAGACGGAAACGTTCCCGAGCCGTTGCGAGACCGATCCATCGTCACGCTGGATCTCCCCGGTATGATCGCAGGCGCGAAGTATCGCGGTGAATTCGAGGATCGTCTGAAGAGTGTCATGAACGAGGTACGAAAGAATTCTTCTGTCATTCTGTTCATTGACGAGATCCACACCGTCGTGGGCGCAGGCGCGGCTGAAGGTGCCGTGGATGCGGCCAACATTCTAAAGCCTGCTCTTTCCCGCGGTGATATGCGGTTGATTGGCGCGACAACGGTCGCGGAATACCGACAAAGCATTGAAAAGGACGCGGCGCTGGAGCGGCGCTTTCAGGCTGTGACGGTGCGTGAGCCGACTACGGACGAGGCTATGAAAATATTGCTGGGACTTCGCCCAAAATACGAGGCTCATCACAAGGTCAAGATCACCGACGGGGCGCTTCGCGCGGCGATTGATCTGTCCGTGCGCTACATTCCGGATCGTTTCCTGCCGGATAAGGCCATCGATCTTCTGGATGAAGCGGCGGCGCTTCTGCTGATATCCAGTCTGACCGAACCCACTGATTTGAAAGAGCTGGAAGATGAATTGGCCTCGGTGGCGCGGGAAAAGGAGGAGGCGATCAAGGCGCAGGAATTTGAGCTTGCGGCGCAGCTGCGGGACAAAGAATGCAGTAAACAGGAAGCGTATCAACGGGCCAAGAACAGTTGGGAACAGAATTCGCAGGGGAATCACAGCTCCCGCGATTCCGTAACCGAGAATCACGTGGCGGATATTGTGACCGAGTGGACAGGCATTCCTGTTTCCCGCTTGATGCAAAGCGAAAACGAACGTCTTCTTAATCTTGAACATCAACTGAGCGAGCGTGTCATCGGACAAAAGGAAGCTGTTTCCGCAGTAGCAAGTGCCATACGCCGCGGACGGTTGGGTTTGAAGGATCCCAGACTTCCCATCGGATCTTTCATATTCCTGGGACAAACGGGGGTCGGAAAAACCGAATTGACCCGCGCTTTGGCGGCGGCCATGTTCGGAAGCGAAAAAGCCTTGATCCGCTTCGATATGTCCGAATATATGGAGAAGCACAGCGTATCCCGTCTCATTGGCTCGCCTCCCGGCTACGTGGGGCATGAGGAGGGCGGTCAACTGACGGAGCGCATACGCCGTCAGCCCTACTCGGTGATCCTGTTTGACGAGTTGGAAAAGGCGCATCCCGACGTATTCAATATTCTTTTACAGGTACTGGACGACGGATCGCTAACGGATTCCCTGGGGCATCGGGTCAATTTCAGCAACACCGTGATCATTATGACCTCCAATCTGGGCGCGGGAGAGAATTTGCATAAGTCCGTTGGTTTCTCGTCCTCGTCCGAGGCAACCCGTGACCGTGACAGAATGCTTACGGCCTTGAAATCCGCTTTTCGTCCTGAATTTCTCAACCGAATCGACGAAATCGTGGTATTCGGGCGGTTAGGCGAAGAAGAAATCCGTCGTATTGCTTCCCTGCTTTTGGAGGAGATACGGAAGCGAGTGAAGGATCTGGGCATTGACCTGACCTTCTCGGAGGAGGTGATCTCGCTTCTCGCAAAGGAAGGCTATCATCCCGCGTACGGCGCGCGGCCTCTGCGGCGAGCCGCCGTAAAGCTCATAGAGGAACCGCTGGCACAGGAAATGCTGACGGGAAAAGTTCGGGACGGGGATCGGGTACAAGCAAGCGTACGGGAAGGCACGTTGATTTTTGAAAAGAGCTGAACGTGAAAAAGGAACCCACTACTGTGGGTTCCCTTTTCTGTTTTTGAACTTATTCTTTGCGCTTTCGGCACAGAACGAATCCTGCCGCCGCCAAGAGCAAGACAATGGGGGCGATCACAACGGATCCGCATCCCTGTCCCTTGCCGGGTTCATCGGAAGTGCCCGCGCCGTCTCCGCTTGAAGCACCGTTTCCGGTCATGGGAGCGGTGTCATGATCGGCCTTGGTTTCATCCTCGGTGGGTAAATCTTTACCCAAATTCAAGGTGTTTACCAAGCGCTGATCGGGGGTATACGTCACTTCGGCGTAGGTACCGCCCAGCAGGGTTTCCACTCGGCTTCCATCGGCAATCTGGGAGGCATACGCAATATAGAGGTTAGCGCACTCCATGGTCTGATTTCGGGTGGTCAAGGCGATCTGGGAGCCCGAAGAATTGATGCGGGTATCTTCCACGGTAAGCACCTCTTTCCCGCTTGCGTCACAGAGAATGGCTTTGCCGTAGTACTGCTGCCCCGTGCCGTCCGTCTTGTAGACTACGCCGGGATTCTCCAGTTTGACCGAGCACATCAGAATATCGTTGAAATAAATGGATACTTGCTCGCAATCATCCACCACACGGAGCTTGAACCATCCGTTTGCATCGGGCTGGAAATCCTTCGAATAGGGGAAAGTATAGGAAGCAGAAGCGACCCCCAATCCATCGGCGGCATACCGCTTGATGCGGACGGTAATGGCGTTCGCGTCGGGGTAGAGTCCGATGCCGGAGCCTGCGGTGGAAGAACCGCCGTGCTTACGACCGCCGTTCTCGGCGTACCAGTCCCACTCAAAGTAATTGAATACCTGATCCACGTTGAAGTTCGCCGGGTTTTTAGGAACGTACGCACCGGGCATTTCGCCGCGTACGTAGATAGCGCTGTTGCCGTATTCAACCATGTGGATATCCGCCGAGAACTCGTAGGAGCCCTCCACGTCGTTCCAGGTACGGAGATCGCAATATCCCTTAAGTCGCAGGTAATTTCCTGCGTCGCCCTTCATGACCTGGGCCGTACAGTTATTCGTACCGCGGGCAAACTCAAACTGTTCTGCTATGGGGGTATTATTCACGAAGGTTCCTGCCCTCATGGTATCCATATCGTAGAGCACATCGATTACGGTATCCTTGACCGAAATATCCAGATCAGCGGAAGGCTTCTGTATAACTGCGCCGTTGGCAGAAGTCTTTCCTTCCTCGGTCACCAGAACGGTCTTCGCTACGGAAGTCGTTTCGTAATCTTCGCAGATATAGGTGTAGCCAAAGCGATTATCGGGGGCAGTATCACCCAGATCCATGAAGGCCATGGGATCGCCGTTCTTCACGGAATTATCGGCCCATTTGAAGATCATCTTCTTCAGTTTACCGCTGATGCCCAGCAGTTCCTTGGGGAGACGGATAGTCATGTAGGGACCTTCCATATAGAAGTACGCGCCACCTACGATCTCGGACTCAAAGGAGTTATCCTTGAATTTTTCCACGGTCACGACAAAGGAATCACGGTCACGGTTGAGCACGTAATCGTAACCTTCCCAACCCGTGGTCACATCGCCATCCACGTTGAGATAGAGGTTCATCCACTCGGTATCGTTATCGATGATGATATCATGGGAGGTTTTGATCAAGAAGTACAGGTTGTCCTCATCCTGGGAAACCTTGGCGTACTCGAAATCGTTACGACCGGTATTGTTGATATAGCGGAAGTCTGCGTCGTAGCTGACGGTGTTGCGATGCTCGACATCGTAGAGAGAGTCCATGTAGGTCAGTTCAATTTTATCCCAGGAAGAGATATCGTAAATGTTGACCGAGGTCTGATGGTCCGCAACGGGAGTCGCACCAATACCCTTGAACTGACGGATATAATCCACCATCTGGTAGTAGTAATTATCTCCGATACCGTAACCGTCCTGATTCCGCATAGGCTCGCCGTCACGGGAGAATTCGCAGTTGAACTGATCTACGTAAGCAAATTTAGCCGTGGTATTGGCCATGTTTTGCGGAGTGTCCGAATGGAAGCAGCCTGCGATCCACTCGTTCCATCCCGTAATCATCATGACGAAGGGATCGTCAGCGGCAATATTTTCGTTGACGAGGTAGTTGACCGCGCCGAACTGGGATTCGAAGCAGAGTCCCTTCCCTGCCTGCTCCACGGAGGAGAACTCCATGTCGCCTTTGCCGTTGTTGGGCTCGCGGTTGTTGACGAAGCTACGGCCCTTGCTCATAGTGGGATGATGACCCATAGCAACTGCCAAGGATTCAAAGTTCCCCTCTCCATCGCGTCCCCAGCCGCCGTTACGCATTTGCACTACTCGCGTGCTTGATTCAGGCTTATAGATATATTCCTGCAGCCATGCCCAGTAGTTATCCGCATCGGTCCACGCCCAGCTTCCGCGGACAGTGAATTTCTCGTCTACCTGCTTCTTAGTGGCACCCGACAGGCCGGAATAATTACCGAAAACCAAAGGCTTGCCTTCCCACATGAAGAACAGCTCGCTGTACTTGTCCCAGTTCGCATCGGAGTAGACGGTGGTAAACAGCTTCTGCATATTGGATTGGAAGGTAGAAGGGGTATCGCCGTTGAAAAATACGATCTGGGGAGTATCAATGCCCTCTTTCCGCATTGCCAGCCAGGTATCGAACAGAGCGGTGTGACCGGGGATGAATACCTCCGCGTTGGAGACGTCCAGGTAAATGAAGTCAACCCCTGCCTGCTCCAGCATGTAGGCGTGCTTGCGATACACCCAAGTATCGGTATTGATGTAGTAGCCGAAGTAAGGTTCTGCCCAGTACGCTTCCCCTCCGTTTTCTTCAATGCGTTTGATGGCATTCTCGGCTCCCAGCTCCAGGTACAGCTTAGTATTGTCCTGTACGTGAACGCCTGCACCGACCCAGCAAAGGAAGTAGAACAGACCTACGTAGCGGTTGTCCTTGGGGTCGCCTGCCTTGGTGTTATCGGCCACGGTGCGGTCCAGGGCATCGTGAGCCGTCCAGGTAGAATAGTCGATCTTACGAAGTTCCTCGGCTTCGGGGATGTTGCGAGTCTCCTCCACGTTGGTGAAGATCACGTTATCGATGTAGCCGTCGATATCCCTCATATCCAGCGAGAAGTATCCCGAGGGATATAATTTACACTGGTTTGTCTCCGCCTTCACGGCGCCGTCGGCTCCGCAAAAGGCCAAATACCCATCTTCGGAGTACTTGACGGAGGCGATCACGGTTTCTCCGCAAGAAAGCGTGATGGTATCAAGGCCTTCATGCAGGGTAAAATTCTTCGCCTCTGCCAAAGATACGGGCATGGCAACCGTTGTCTCCAGACCACACTCGGGTTCAAAGATTCTCATAGTATCGGTACCGTCGAAGGCGAACCAGACCCCCCGCTTGGAAGTATCTGCCGCTACGCGGGAGGTGCGGACACCTAGGTATACGGTACCACCCGTGAGCTTGAGATCGAAGGACAGGTAGCCTTCCTCCAAACCGTAGTTGTCGCCCAAGCCAACGGCAGATCCGAAGATGAAGTCCTTTCCTTCCTTGGTCGTCAGCGCCCCATCCACGATCTCGGCGTTGGCGCGGTTGCTCATGACAATGGCTGTATCGGTGGCGTAATGGTTGATTCGATCCAGGGAAAAGTCGTATCCGTGTGTGACCAGATTACGGGTCATAAAACCGTAATCGTAGCCACCCTCATGTTCTGTAATCGCCGCGCCTCCGTAAGTCGCCGCGGGTTCTTCGGCAAACACGGTCGGGATCGTCAAAGCCGTACCAACCGTCATCAAAGCCGCCAAAACTGCGGCTGTCGTTCGTTTCCAATTTCTCATATCGATTCTCCTTTCGGACGGATGTATATATTATACACATTCCCTCGATATATTGCAATACTGTTTTGTCATTTTTGTGCAAAATGCTGCACAAAAAAACCTGCCGCTGTAAGCGACAGGTTTTTTGTATAGCGCCAACCGATGGAAATTATTCCAGAACGATGACGACGGTCTTGCCGTTCTCAAGAGTCTGGTTCTTAATGGAACCGAAAGCCTTAGCCTGACCCTCATCCTCGTAGTAAGCCTTCCAAGCCTTGCCGTTACCGGAAGTCAGCTCACCGATCGTAGAAAGCAGGTCGTTGCTATCGAAGATCTCGAACTCGTCCTCGAACTCACCGGCGCAGAACATCTCGATTGCATTGCCGAGGGTGCCGTCGCAAGAGGTAGTGCCCTCATACTTAACGGTAGAACCGTCCTTGATGATCAGCGTGACCTCTACGGTGGTCTTAACAGCGGTGTCTGCTGCGGTGGTCTCGCCGGCGTCGCCGCCCTTATCGCAAGCAACGAATGCGGAAACCATCATGCACAGAGCCATGACAACTGCCATAATCTTAAGAAGCTTCATGTTGAAAATCCTCCATAAAAGAAATATTGACAGGTACATTATACTACATTACGATCAAATTGTCAACGGCTAATTACAAAAATTCACTTTATAACCAAAATTTTGGGGGTATATCTTGTGCATTCTGTACACTACACGTGCAAAATAACGGCGAACTGAAGGAAAAACAGGCAGATATTCCAAAGACCGAACAGCAAGGCAACGCATGAAGTCCATTTAGTAACCCGCCACCAAGAGTAGGCACAGACAAAGGCTGCCGCAGCCGACACGAGCAAGCACATCCACGACGGGACCAAATAAAACTTTCCAAAGAGCAGTGTATACCACACGAGGGAGAAAACCACGGCCAGTACGGCAAACGTACAACCTCTCCACAGATGGACTTCCCCGACAGGACTCGTCGGAGGACACGACAGAAGATCTCCCAGGGCCGCCCCCCACAACAGGTAAAAGCCCAGCCACAAAAGGCTCATAAGCCACATAGGCGGAAGAAGCGCGGATGCGCTCAGCTTATGCAAAAGAATGATGGGAGACCCGACGCTCCAGCGGGTAAGCATGGCGCAAGCCAGAAGAAGACCTGCGCCGATGAGAGCGGGAAACGTAAGACCGCGTGAATTCGTTTTCATACCGTGCTCCCCTTTCACTATTTCATCCGATATCCCTACACGGTATGCCGTGACAGGATCATTTATGACGGAGCGGGAGCCGATCGTGATTCATTCGTCAGTCAAACAGGCGGTGACGGAAAAAATGCCACGGAAAGTATTTCCGACGGGGGTGATTTTCAATAGGCGGTGCATATTCATTCTCATCCTGTAAAATATCATTGGGAAGCAACGGGATTCGGTTCGGATCGTCCGGGGATGCGGGAATTACGGGGATCGGCGGTTCTTCGTGCAGATCGCATCGATCCATGGGTTCGGTTCCCCGCACGAACCACCCGAGTTCACTTTGCACACCGTATACGGGATCCTCACAAAATTCGTTCAAGCGCTTCCCCGTCAGCGGGCAGAATTTCATTTCCAGCAAAAGATCACGGCTTTCAAAGACCGACTGAGTCGGTCTCCCTTGATACGTTTTTTCAAAAGCCGCCATGAGTTCATCCCAGACCGACACGCAGAGATTGCCCCGTATGCCCTTCATCGGGATCGGATAATCGTATCCCATCCAAACTCCCGCCAACATGCGCGGGGTATACCCGACAAACCAGCGGTCACAATTATTTTGGGTGGTTCCCGTTTTTCCTGCTGCATCAATACCAAGGGATTTGAGTTCAGCCATATAGGGAGCCGCCGTTCCCTCCTGGGTAACGGCGCAGAGCATTTGCGTCATGAGAGCGGCATTTTCCGCGGAAAGGACGCGGTCTGCCTGTTCGAAAGGAGGATTTTCCAAAAGGACGTTTCCATCGCTATCCAAAACGCGGTGGTAGGATATGGGAGCACGATAGATTCCGTCGATAAACACGGAGTACGCCGCGGTCAATTCACGGACGGACAGCCCGCGGCTCTGTTGGCCCAAGGCCAAGGAGGATACCGTCGCATCGTGATGCGCGGTGTTTTCGGTGGGTGATACGAGGCTTTCAAGCCCCAGACGGTCGTGCAGGAACGCAAAGGATTGCTCACATCCCACGTCGTTCAGAATACGCACCGAGACCGTATTGATGGAATGGGCCAAGGCTTTCCCTGCCGACACGCGTCCGCGGTAGATCCCGTCGGCGTTGGACGGCCATGGCTTGCCGTCCTTTTGGAGAAGGGGTTCATCCTCCAGGATGCTCGCCCACGTGATCAGACCTCGCTCCAGTGCGGGCGCATAGACGGACAACGGCTTAATGCAGGAGCCTGCCGGACGGCGGGTATCCACCGCGTAGTTCTGTATGCGGTTGGCATTTTTCTCCCCGACAGCTCCCGCGACGGCCAGAATATCTCCCGTATAGGGATCAATCAAGATACAGGCCGATTGCGGGCGGCCGTATTCCCCTTGGGGGAAATGATCCTCTTTCGCGTAATACGCTTCCAAAATTCTCTGCAAGGATTCGTCCATAGCGGTTTCAATCGTCAAGCCGCCTTTATAGATCATAACCGCCGCTTTGTCGTAGCTATACCCGTATTTCTCTTGCAGATCGCGGATCACATCACGGATCACCATGTCGATATACCAAGAGGTTACGGGATCGTTTACGGATCTTTCGGTTGGATTCAACCCCAGCGGGGATTGGATTGCTTCATCCCGTTCCGTCTCCGTGATATACCCCTGCTTTTCCATTTCCCTGAGAATGATATTCCTTCTTAACAGATTATTTTCGGGGCAAAGGATCGGATCGTACCCCGAAGGATTCTTGGTAATGGCGGCAATGGTGGCGCACTCGGCCAAGGAAAGCTCGGTAACGGATTTGGAAAAGTAGCGTTTGGCCGCGGCGCCGACCCCGTAACATCCCTCCGCCAGGTTGATCACGTTCAGGTACGCCTCCAGAATCTCTGTTTTGGAAAGCTGCTTTTCCAGATCAAAGGCGGTGAATATCTCGTTGAGCTTACGGTCAAGAGAATGTTCGTCCTTCCCTGTCAGATTCTTGACCAGCTGTTGCGTGATGGTGGATCCGCCAAAGGTTGCGTTCCCCCTCAGATAGGCAAGCCCCGCTCGCCCCGTCCGTAAAAGATCTACGCCGTCATGCTGCCAGAAGCGTTTATCCTCAATGGCCACAAAGGCGTTGATGAGGTCACTCGGCATATCTCCGTAGGCGGTGTAGATACAGGCATCCGAATCGACCAGAGCTGATTTGGGCGCTACATGACAGTCTCCATCCCTTCCCGCTCGGTTTTCGGGGGCATAGGCGTAAAAAACAGACGGTTCGTTTGCCTGATAGATCCGCACGAGAGACATATCCATTTTCGCGTTACTGTAAGGGATCAGAAAAGATACGGCGCCTAAGCCGAGCAGAAAACAAACGCCAAGCAATAAAGACACAATCAACAAGGCAACACGCCAGCATTTTTTCCTTTTTCTCATGTTCATACGCCACCCTTCCGATCTTTTGGAAAATACATCATTATTGTGTCTCGGTTTCGCATAATTAAACTGCGGCGGGGCATGATAATAGAGACACATCCACCAGTTTTTGACGTCAAAAATACGGCTCGCTGACATCGGGCCGATTATGGAAAGGAATTTGTATGAAGCAATTTACCAATCTGACCAAAGCTATCCTGATCTCCGTCGCCTCCGTCACGCTGATCTGGCTGATCTTCTCCACGGCATATACCTACACGGTATCCGAGGAAGTCACCCGACTGAGGAGGGACAGCCGCAGTGACATCGTATATCTCCGCAACCGGGTGCGTGATCTGGAAGCCGCCTTGATGCCCGACATCCCTGCAGGCGTGACCACACCTGATATGAATGCGGATGACGCGGAAAATCAGGAAACCTCGCGTCCCTCTCGGGATACTGCATCGGCAGAAACCGAGGCTGTAACCGTCCCCACCCATCAATCGCCCGAAACCCAGGTGCCTACGGTTGACAATCCCGAGACACTTCCCTCGACGGCCACGTATCTTTTCACCGAATACAACGGCATGATCGGCGTGTTTGATGCCGCAGGGGAGCTGGTGCGAACCATCAACGTATTCGTTATGACTCTTCCCGAAGCCGAAAGAGAGGCGTTATACGTAGGTATCCCCGCCTACTCCTACGCAGAAATGTGCGAGCTTGCGGAGCAGTTTGAATGATTCGGATCGCAATCCTGACAGAAAAAAGGTGTCATCCCATGGGATGACACCTTTTTCGAGCCGCATATGTATCCAAAACCAGAATGCAGACGACGCAGAGAGAAGTTCGTACAGTCGATTGAATCCCGCTTTCAGAATGGGGACATCAACGGTCTCTTCTTCTTGCCTCGAAGCAGGCGCTGCAGTACACAGGTCTGTCCGCGCTGGGCTGGAACGTCAGCTTAGCAACGCCACCGCAATCGGTGCAGGTTGCCTCAAAATACTGACGCTCGGGCTTACCGGCGTTCTTCTTGGCATCGCGGCAAGCCTTGCAGGTCTTGGGCTTATTCTGGAAGCCCTTCTCGGCATAGAAAGCCTGCTCGCCGGCCGTGAACACGAACTCATTGCCGCATTCCTTGCAGACAAGGGTCTCGTCCTCGTAAACGGGAGTCTCCACGTTCGCGTCCATGATCTCATCTTCGTACATTGGTTTTTACCTCGCTTAAAATGGTTTTTGCCCCGCGGCGGACTCACACCGCCATCTCGAAGTTGGTTACCTCGCGTTCTTTTTGTACCATCGGGACATAGTACCCGCCCTTATCTCAATCTTCGGGCGGGGTGAGCCGCTCACGGAGCTTGCGACGAATGCGGTAGATGGCATTGTGGACAGAACGCTCGTCACGGTCAAGGTCTTTGGCAATATCCGCAACGGGCACACCCGTTACGTACTGCCACCATACGCGGTTCTCCAGTTCCGAAAGATGACCGCGAACGGTACGGCAAAGCTGGCGGAAGCGTTCGTCCTCCACCATATCGGCTCCGGGATCATACCCCTCCGTCACATCCTCTTCAGCCAACGAGACATGTGTCACGCGGCGGCGGGCATGAATATGCCGCCACTCAGAGATCAGACCGTTACGCAGGCAGATCTTGGCGTACAGGCCGAAATCCACCGCATCCTGCTCGGTGTCAAAGGAGGTAATGGCGCCCAAAAATACCCGCTCGGCCTCTTCCCGCATATCCGCCTTTTCCTGGAGAGTCATTTCCGAAGCGCCGAAACGGGCGACCGAGGATTCCAGCAGAGGACGGTATTTGGTACAGAGCGCAAGGTAAGCCTCCCGACTACCCGCCTGCGCCTGCAAAAGCAGGTCACGCAAAGAGGAATCGGGGGTTTGAAGGGTATCCGTTTCGGATTTTGGATGAAGCTCTTTCATGCCGCGCACCTTTTCCGCACAGAGGATTCGGTGGAGGATAATTCCCTCTTTACCGAAATTTTCTGTCCTATCAGTAATATTATATCATGAATCTGCATAATGTCAAGTGTATTTTTTCGTCTTTTTTTGTAAAAGGATGCCATTTTTACCAAAAGGCGGCTTTGCCTGTGTACAATTTACACATTCAAAGGCCGCCTAATTGTTTGTTTTGACGGAAAACCGCGTTTCTTTTTTGGCAAAATGACTTAAAAAACAGTTAAAATTTTGTGAATATTTTTTTGACGTTTTCCGAACAAATCCAACCGTCCCGCCACTTATATCCATGAAAAACGCAATATTTCCAAAGGTTTTCGGGGTTACATGGTATAGAGCCAGCCGAAGCGAGCGCCGCAGATGTTGATGGCTACGACACCGGCCACGAACAGGGCCATACCGATCAGTGTGAACACGTCACGGGCGTGATATTTGAGAACGCGGAGCTTGGTTCGTCCTTCCCCGCCGTGGTAGCAACGGCATTCCATGGCGGTTGCCAGCTCGTCGGCGCGGCGGAAGACCGATGCGAACAGCGGCACGATGATGGGAATGAGCGCCTTGGCTCTTTGCGCAAGAGAACCCTGGGTAAAGTCCGCGCCTCGCGCCTTTTGGGCAGCCATGATCTTCTCGGTCTCCTCCATGATGGTGGGGATAAAGCGCAGGGCGATAGTCATCATCATGGCGAAGGCGTGAACAGGAACTTTGATCTTGGCCAGGGGGCGAAGCAGGCTTTCGATGGCGTCGGTGAGGGCGATGGGGGTGGTGGTGTAGGTCAGGAACAGGCTGGTTCCGATGACCATGGCCAGGATGCGCACCAGAATAAAGGCGGCATGGTAAATGCCCTTGGGATAAATGGTGATGATCCAGAAATCCACCAGAGGCACGGCTTCTTCAGCGGTATCCACAACCCAGAATACATTCAGGATGGCCGTGAAGACCATGATGAAGATCAACGCGCGGATGGAGCGCAGAACCACCTTCATGGGGATGCGGGAGACGAGAATCAGGGCAAAACCCGACAGGAGCAGGAGCACGAAGGAGAAGGTGTTCGTGCACAGGAACGACGCCACGATATAGACCACGGCGGCGATGACCTTGGTGCGGGGATCCAGACGGTGAAGCAGGGAGTTGGCGGGATAGTACTGACCGAAAGCAAAGCTTTTCATGGGCGCGCCCTCCCTTCTCTGTCATTCTTTACCGAACGGAAGATTTCCATCAGCGCGTCTTCTGCGGCCTCCGTGGTGTAAAGACCGGCGGGCATAGGCATACCGCCCTCTCGCAGAAGCAGACAAAGCTTGGTGATCTGGGGAATATCCAATCCAACGGCCTCCAACTCATCGGCGCGGGCAAAAATCTCGTTTCGATCCCCTGCCATAAGCACCTTTGCGTGAGCCATGACCACTACGTCGTCACAGTATTGGGCCATATCCTCCATGCTGTGACTGACGATGATCACGGTACAACCGGTACGGCGGTTATACTCCCGAATGCCCTGGAAAATGACGTGACGACCCTGGGGGTCCAATCCTGCGGCGGGTTCATCCAGCACCAGCACCTCGGGGCGCATGGCCATAATGCCCGCGATGGCTACGCGACGCTTCTGGCCGCCCGAGAGGTCGAAAGGAGATTTTTCCATGAGGGCGGGGTCTACGCCTGCAAAGGCGGCGGATTCCGCAACACGCTCGCGAATCTCCTCCTCGGAAAGCTTCATGTTCTTGGGTCCAAAGGCGATATCGGCGGCTACAGTCTCCTCAAAGAGTTGGTACTCGGGGTACTGCATGACCATGCCTACGCGGAAGCGTACCTTTCCGATCTCCTTGGGACGGGCCCAGATATCCTCGCCGTCCAGAAGCACGCGACCGGATTCGGCGCGGGTCAGGCCGTTGAGCAGTTGGATCAGGGTGGATTTTCCCGACCCCGTGTGACCGATGATGCCCGTCAGCTTCCCTGCGTGAATATCCAGAGATACCCCATCCAGAGCGCGAACCTCAAAGGGAGAGTTCTTGCCATAGATATAGGTGATATTTTCCAGGCGAAGCTTGGGATTTTCGGTTTGATTCATGATGGGAGCGGAGGTTACCGTCTCCGTATCTGTCCCGACCGCTTGAGGGTTCGGGCGGTTCTGTTTATTTCTTTTTTGCATACGATTTACGTTCCTCACCTTTGTGAAAGGTAATACGAGTGATTCAATAATAGCAGATCAACGCGAGCAATCAGCGGAACCACTTCCCTGCTTCCACGCCCTTCTCATCGTGGAAACCGATACGGAGGATGCGGTACCATACCTCGTCCAGGGCGCCGTCCTCGGAGAGGATGCCCAGTTTATCCCGCATAGCCTTAATGAGGTATTCGGGATTGAGGTTTTCGGTGTTGCCCGCGCGGAGGGTAGCACGGAGCTTGATGAGGCCATCGGCGGCCACGGCCTTAACCGAATGGATCATGGGGAGGATGTTGACCTCCTTATCACCCGACTTGGAACGCTTGGTCATGACGATGGGCTCTGCGTCGGAGGCGAACATAGCATTGATGGCGCCCGCGTTGTCAATGGGATCGCCGGGGGTCTTGATGGTCATCTGGTAGGTACCCCACGCGATATCCGAGAAGGCGGTCTTGGGGATATAGACCTCCGAGACCTGCATTTCGGAAGTGAGTTCTGCGTTGAGCTGGGCCTTGATCTCGGCGGGGGTGATCTCACGGTCGATACGGAGATCCACCATCTCCTCCATGCCCTCGGAGCCTACGGGCAGGGGCACGCCGAAGACGATCTTACTGTGGGGGTTGAAGCCCTGGGTGTACCACATGGGGATGGAAGCGCGAACCAGGACTCTCTGCCAGGTACGCTGGAGGTCGAGGTGGGAGAAGTACTGGAGGTTGCCCGTCTTTTGGAATACTACACGCACCGTAATGGGCGCGTCCAGCATGGGGCGGTCAAACTTGGAAATACGGTTCAGTTTTTCTTGGGACAGCATGCGCGCTCACCTCCCATCTTATTGGCCCCGCAGCCCGAGCAGTTCTCACGGCAGTTGGGGGTGGTGTTCCCCTCATGAGCCTTGGCGTTTTCTCTCTGCAGGAATTTCTTGGTCACGCCGCAGTCGATGATATCCCAAGGCAGGACTTCATCCAGACCGTAGCGGCGGTTGGCATAGAAAGCGGGATCGATGCCGGTTTCAGCAAAGATCTCCATCCACCCCTCATAGTTGAAGAACTCCGACCAAGCTTCGAACTTATAGCCACGGCGGCAGGCCTCTTCCAGAGCGGGAGCGAGGCGGCGGTCACCGCGGGCAAAGACTGCCTCCAGATGGCAGGTCTTGGCGTTGTGGTAGTTATACTTCACGCGGCGGTCGTGGACGCAGGAGCCCACGAAGGCCTGCTTGCGCTCCATTTCCTCCAGGGTATCCTGAGGCTCCCACTGGAAGGGGGTGAAGGGCTTGGGGATGAAGGGGGACACGCTGATGGTAACCTGGGCGTGCTGACCCTTGCGGCGGTTGGGATTCTGGTAGTAGGCGGACACCACGCGGTGGGCCAACTCGGGAATTTCCGCCAGATCCTCGTCGGTCTCGGTGGGGTGACCCTGCATGAAGTAGAGCTTCACTTGATTCTTGCCCACGTCGAAGGCCACGTTGACGGCGCGCATGAGATCCTCCTCGTAGAGGTTCTTGTTGATAACGTCGCGGAGGCGCTGGGAGCCTGCCTCGGGGGCAAAGGTGATGGTGGAATTGCGGATGGAGGCCACCTTATCCATGAGCTCGCGGGTGAAGGAGTCGGCGCGCAGAGAGGGCAGGGACAGGCTGACCATGTTGGGGTTCGACCAGGACAGCAGGCTGTCGGTCAGCTCGTTTACCTTGGTGTAGTCGCTGATGGACAGGGAGGACAAGGACATTTCCTCATAGCCCGAGGACTCGAAGATGGCGCGGCACTGGCAGTCTACCACCTCGGGAGACTTTTCCCGGACGGGGCGGTAGACCATACCTGCCTGGCAGAAGCGGCAGCCGCGGATACAGCCGCGACCCACCTCTACGGTGATGCGATCCTGCACCGTCTCGATGTAGGGCATGACCACCTTATCGGGGAAAGGCGTCTTGTCCAGATCCTCCACGATGCGCTTAGTGACCGTCTTGGGAATATCGTCGTATACGGGGGTGTAGGCGGCCACAGTGCCGTCTTCGTTGTAGGTGACGGTGTAGAGAGAGGGGACGTACACACCTCGGATGGTACGGGCGGCCTCATGCAGGAAGGCGGCGCGGGTATAGGTTCCCTCGTCCTTCATCTTGATATAGAGGCGGACGATCTCGGGGAGCATTTCCTCGCCCTCACCGATATTGAAGAGGTCGAAGAAGTCAGCCACGGGCTCGGGGTTATAGGAACAGGGGCCGCCGCCGATGACCAGAGGACAATCCTCACCGCGGTCTGCCGCACGCAGGGGGATCTTCGAAAGCTCCAGCATATTCAGCACGGTGGTGTAGCACATTTCGTACTGGAGGGTAAAGCCCAGGAAATCGAAATCGGCAACGGGGTCGCCGCTCTCCAGACAGGTAAGGGGCACGTTCTGCTCCTTCATCTTCTCCTGCATATCCACCCAGGGGGCGTAGGTGCGCTCGCACCAGATGTCATCGTGGAGGTTGAGGCAATGGTAGAGGATGCGGACGCCCAGGTTGGACATACCGATCTCGTAGGAATCGGGGAAAGCAAAGGCAAAGCGTGCCTTGACCGTGTTCTTGTCCTTGATGATCTGACCGTACTCACCGCCCGCGTAGCGACCGGGACGGGAGACAGAGGTCAGAAGCATGCGTTTTTCGTTTTGGTTCATGATATGAGATAATTCCTTATTGATGTAGTGTCATGGGTTTTTGTTTTTTTCGGGTTTCGCTTCGGTATTGGAAGCGGTTTTCGCTGTTTCAGGCTCGGCAGACAGGCTTCCCACCGTAGCGTAGCTCACGGCAAGCATACTGCCCATACCCAAAAGCTGCCACAGGGTCAAGATCCCCGAGGACAGTAAGGCGATTCCGCCAAGGCTGACGGCCAACGCCGACAGACCGACCGAGGCGAGCAGGCCAAGCCAGCTGATCAGGTGCGCTTTCCGATAGGCGCGCTTCATTTTCCGACAGGCGATCAGCGGTTGGAGAAGGTCCAGGCTTCGTCCGGTCACGATCAATCCACCGGAGCAGATCTCGCGGATGGGCTCGTATTCGGCAGGGCGAAGCACTTCGATGGGAGTGCGGCGACGCAAACGGTTGATTCCCTCCATATCGGTATCCACGAGGGGATCAAAGGAGGACAGCGACACGCGGTATCCCATATCCGACAGGATCATGGCCGTTTTCGCAAAGGTGCGTCCCACTCGGTATTCAACGGCGTACGCCAGATGGAAATTCCGATTGAACGCAACGTACAGCACGTGGCTTCCCGCGCTCTTCTTATACCGTTGCTCCATACCGATCTTGGGCAATCGGATGCCCCGATGGGTCAAAGCCTCGTGGGAGCCCATCATGATCTCGGTGGTGCGCTCAGTCTCATCGTCCATCAGGTATAGACGAACATATTCATTTTGGATCTCGGCAATATCGATCCGATAGCCGTCCAGACTCCGATTCTGGAGAGTCGGCTCCACGGCGAGAGGGGTGTCCAGCAAACGGAAGATCACGTCTGCCGTACGGCGGCTGTCCGCGGAATCGTCGTCGCCACGCAACGTAACGTCCTTTCGGTACAGTGCCTTCAGCGCGTGACCGTCGGCAAAGATAACGTGCGCGGATTGTTTGCCTGCGTATTCCACGGGAGCTGCCGTGCCGATCACAGCCGCCCCTTTGTTTTCCAGGATGCCGTTAGCACGGAACAGCGGAAGCGTCAGGGCCACGATATACGCGGCGGGCAGACAGGCCAGGTAGGTGGCGGTAAACACCTGCATACCCTCCGTCCAGATGCCGTCCCCCAGAATCAAGGCCAGACCGGCGCAAACGATGGAACACAAAAGCGCTACGGGGAGCATGTAGTTGAGCCGCCCCATATAGGGATTATAGCGGCGCGTACGGGCAAAGTAATCCGCTACGCGTCGGGCGCGAACTACCGTCAGAACGGTTTGTTCATCGGGGGGGACGCGGGTTTGCCCGTCCTCTGCCTGTCGGGACAGTTTCTGGCGAAGGGCGGAGGCGGACGGGGTGGATTCGCTCGTCAAAACACGGGCGAGCTTGCCGGATGAGACGACCGTAAAGGCACGGTGTTCGCCTTCGGTCACCAAATACTCCGAAAGAGACGCAAAGGACAGCATCAGGAGCGCAACGCCACCAAACAAAGGCAAGCTGTAGGGATCTCCGGCAAAGCAGGCCGCGCCGCTGTGAAGCAGGGATATCAGAATTGCCGTTCCCGATACGGTATAGCGGGTGGGCTCGAAATCCAAAAGGCTCTTGATCCCCTTGAACAGGCGAGTCAGGAAGGGCAGGCAGACCAACAGCGTCCCAAGCAAACCAACGGGGGCGTACAGGGATGCATACGACAGTGCCAATTCGCTGTCCGACGGGATGATGAGCGGCAAAAGGTCGTATATAATCGCCACGAATCCGCCGATAACGGCATACAGAAGACGGAAGAAATTCCATCTGCGCGCTTTGACGTATGCTTTTTCTACGGCAGAAGTATCCTCGCGGCCGCGGTATTCCCGCTTGAAGCGTACCGAGCAAACCTCGCCGGTCTGTCTCGTTTCCCGTGTCTCGTGTTGACGGGTACGCAACAGCTCGATCTGCGCCTGCTCGTCGGAATGCCGCATGGCTTCTTCGTAGCCGAGATGGAGACAGAGACCCATATCCTGCAGGGATTCTTCGGTTCCCTCTTGCGTACGGATATGCGGGTAATCGTTCCCCTCCGTAACTTCATCGGGGTCGGAGATATCGGATGCCATACTGATTTCATGGCGCTTTTTACTCTTGACGGTGGGGGAAACATCGTCAAGACCCAACTGCAAGGGATCGTGGATCTGCTTAGCCTGACGACGGGAGGTCGTTGAAGACTCCCTTGTTTCGGACGCACCGAGATCCTCGGTAGCGTTCTCCGATTCGGGATCCACTTGGTCTCGAATGGCGGCGGAGTCGTCGTCAAGAGATAGATCTCTGACGGTCGCAAAGGCTTCTTCCTCCAGGAGTCTGGCGTTTTCATCCGAAATCGCCTTGAGGCGCGGGCCGCCTACCATATCGGAAAACACCAAACCGTTCAAGAGGTCATCGGTCAGGCGTTCCGCCTCGGGACGACGGTATTCTCCCGTCGGCTTTGTCCGATATACGGGTGCATCTATGGACTGTTCCGCGACATCCGCGATCGCCGCGTTGGTTTCTGTTTCCTCGGAGTAGTCTTCCTCGATTTCCTCGGAGTAGTCTTCCTCGGTATCCTCGGGGTAGTCTTCTTCGGTGTCCTCGGAGTAGTCTTCCTCGGTATCCTCAGGGTAGTCTTCCTCGGTGTCTTCGGAGTAGTCTTCTTCGGTTTCCTCGGAGTAGTCTTCCTCGGTGTCCTCGGAGTAGTCTTCTTCGGTGTCTTCGGAGTAGTCTTCCTCGGTGTCTTCGGAGTAGTCTTCCTCGGTGTCTTCGGAGTAGTCTTCCTCGGTGTCTTCGGAGTAGTCTTCTTCGGTGTCTTCGGAGTAGTCTTCTTCGGTGTCTTCGGAGTAGTCTTCTTCGGTGTCTTCGGAGTAGTCTTCTTCGGACTCGCTGTCTTCTTCGAGTACACCGTCTACTGCGAATTCATCGTCGATTTCATCTTCATCGAATTCTTCCTCGTCATCGAATTCTTCTTCGAACTCAGATGTATCCAAGGAATCCATCAATGATGTGTTTTCTGTACTTTTCCCCAGTTGCGCGCGAAGCAACGCGGCCAGGTCATCATCGGTATGATCCGTATCCGTGTCGGATTCGGAATATCCCTCGCTCATGGATGCTTTCAGCTTTTCAGCCCAATCCACGGATGTATCTTCCGGATTCTTTTTCGATTTTTTTCTCGGCTCGGACAAGTCAGTCCCTCCCTTCTTGTTGAGATCAGGGGTTCGCTTCGTTTATTTATTCTTTATGATGCTGACGGGCGATCTCTGCCAGAATGACCGAAGCGGCGGTGGAGACGTTGAAGGAATTGACGTGACCGTACATGGGAATGGACACGATGCCATCGCAGGCATCCTTCACCACGCGGGATACGCCGTCCCCTTCGCTGCCCATGACCAGAGCGCAGGGACCGTCAAAGTTGGTGTTGTAGTGGGCAGAACCTCCTGCCTCGGCGGCGTAGACCCACACACCTGCCTTTTGCAGATCGAGGATGGTCTGGTGAACGTTGGCTACTTTGGCTACCGCCAGGTGCTCCATGGCCCCTGCGGAGGACTTGGCGACCAGCGCGGTCAGACCGACGGCGCGACGGCGGGGGATAATGAGGCCGTGAGCGCCACAGCCCTCGGCGCAACGGATCAGCGCGCCCAGATTGTAGGGATCGGTGATTCCGTCGGCAATGACGATGAAGGGCTTCTCGCCGCGCTCGGCGGCGATGGCCAGGATATCCTCTACGGTGCAGTACTCCTTTTGAGCCACCATGGCAATGACGCCCTGATGAGGCACGAAGCCTGCCAGACTATCCAGCTTGGCCTTGTCCACCTCCACCACGGGAATTCCCTTCTCCACGGCTTCGGCCACCAGCACCACGATGGAGCCTTCTCTGTCCCCGCGGCGTACCAAAAGCTTGTCAACGGTACGGTCGGAGCGGAGCAGTTCACGGACGGCGTTACGGCCAATCACCAAACCCTCTGCTTCGGGATCGGGGGTGTTGCCGTCTTCCTCGTCCATACGGTCATCAAAGCGGTCGTATTGCTTTTTGTCGTGGGGCTTGTATTCGTTACGGGGACGGTCGCCATAGGGCTTTTTATCGTAGGGCTTTTTCTCATTTCTGTCGTAAACGGGCTTTCCATCCTTGCGGGGGCGATCGCCTGCAGGGGTAAAGTTTCGATCCGCAGGATATTTTTTCGTTCCCTTACCGCTATTGCCCTCGGATTTGTAGGGCTTTTTATTCTTGTTCTCGTTGTTATTATAAGCCATGGTGAATCCTTTCAAAAAAAGATATTTATATACAGAGTATATTATAGCATAAAAAAAGACTTTTGTATAGATGTTTTTCGGATTTTTTACAAAAAACCTCAAAAAGAAAAAGAGCGACCCGTATGTGGCGGGTCGCTCAAGCTTATTACTTCTTCTTGGGTACGAACATGCGGAAATCAAACTGTCTCGGCACGTCGATATCGGCATCCTCCAAGGTTTTGCCCTCGGCGGCGGCTTTGGCCTTCTGAATCTCGATATACAGGGCGGTGAGGGAGATCTCACCCTCACGGATATCCGTAACCGCCAGGCCGCCGTCGCGCCAAAGAACAGCCTCGGCGGCGGTAATCTGATTCGTACGGAGCAGGGCGAAGGCGTAGGTCATGGCTACGCGGCCGTCGGCTTGCACCTTTGCGGGGGAGGTTTCATAGGCGGTGATGATGGCGTCGTGCTTCCCTGCGCGGAGGGCGAGGGCGAGAGACTGGCGCGCCAAGGACACGTCGGAGGGCAGAAGTCGGTAGGCTTCCAGCGCCGTATCGGCGGCGGTGGAGACGTCCCCCTTCATGCGATGAATCTGCGCCTTGAGGAACAGGGCAATGGGGGTGATGGCAAAAGTCATGGCCTCGGTCAGCGCCTCATCGGCATCGCGGAGATTGCGCTCGGCCATATAGACGGCGGCAAGATGGAGGTACTTTTCGTGGCAGGGAGAGGATTTCTCCAGCATGTTTGTCCATTCCTTTTGGAGCATCCAGGAAACGGGGGGCAGGGTCTTGTCGCCATCCTGCACCATGATTCCATTTTCCATGAGAGAGAGCCACGGGGTTTGCTCGTCGGTCAGCTCACCGAAGTCCAGATGGGCGCAGACGGGAGTCTCACCGTTCTTTTCGCGGCGGAGGTTTTCCAGTTTACCCCAAGCGGAGCCGTAGCAGATCTGCTTCTTTGCGGGAGCCAGGGCCATGGGCTTGGTGGCGGCCAGCATGTCCTCCAGCTTGGCTTCGGGGATGAGGGCTTCCAATTTCTCGCCTACCTCGGCGCGGCAGTCTGCCCAGTCGCCGTGTACCTTATCGGGGTCGGCGCTGACGGCGCCGAAGGCCTCCAGCCACTCCCATGCGGTCTTGGGAGGCATGGGGAGACACTCGTACTGGGTGTGGGCAACGCCCGCCTGGATCTCTACGTAGCGGCCGTCGTGACCGTCCTGCGTGAGGAATTCCTGCCAGCGTCTACCACCTTCGCCCTGTCCCCAGACGAAGAGCTTACGGCCCTGCAGACGAGGAGTGGAGGTCTGGAAGAAGCCGTAGCCCTCACGGTCGATGTAGGCGGTGTACTTGCGATTCTCCTTGGGGATCTTCCAGAAGTAGTCAATGGCTACGGGGTTATTGGAGGGGTAGGTAATGTCGATACCGCGATCGTAGGGGACGGGGTTCTTGCCCACCATGCCGTCGCGGTTGTTGTAGGTCTCGGTGGCGTCGATGACGTCGCGGGCTTCGGGATTCTCACGGACGGCCATATTCGTCCACCAGTACATGGGGACGGTGTCGGCGGTAGGATTGACAATGCGCATACGGCCAAAGAGCTGCCTTGAGTCCTCGGGAAGGAAGAAATCCATCTGGTAGACACAGGCGCGGATGCGCTCATACTCGTACATACGGAGAACGGGGGTGCCGTCCTCCAGCGCGGTCTCGGCGGCGTGGATGCGGGAGCAGGTGAAGGGATGGTGACCCACCATACCGCAGTTGAACTCGATACCGCCAGCCAGCCAGGCGTTGCGGACAGCCAGGTTACAGGGACGCACCACGGGATTATCGTAGAGGAGGTGCTTCCCTGCTACCTTGTCGTAGAGCGACCACAGACGGCCGCCCAGCTCGGGGAGAAACAGGGCTTTCAGGTATTGGTTTTCCAGCACAACGCCGATATAGGGTGTCAGATCCTCGGAGCGGTCGTAGAGATCCTGCATGCGGTAGGGGAAGATGGAGGGGAGGAAGCCGTAGCCTACGAACAGCTCGTCGTCCTCGTCCAGGGCGGAGCGGGTCAGGCCTTGGACGTTGGACATTTCGTAGAGGGAGGGGAGGGTGGATTCGCCGTTGAATTTCGCAGAGGGGAGGAGAACTTCGCATACGGTGAGGGACATAAGGGGTGCTCCTTTCGGTTTTGGTATGGGAATCGGTTAGACTAAAACCTGTTGATAGACTTCGTTTTTCGGCACGCCTCGATCCTTGGCGGCGGCCTTGATGGCGTCCTTTTTGGTCATGCCCTGCTCCACATAGTGGGCTACGTGGTCGGGAATACTCATATTCGTCCAGAAGGCTTCGGATGCGGTACTTCCCTCCTGCGCGCCCTCCACAACGAGAACGTATTCTCCGCGGGGGGCGTTCTCCTCGTAGTAGGCGACCGCTTCGGCAAGGGTCAGGCGCAGAACCTCCTCATTGAGCTTGGTGAGCTCTCTACAGAGGGAGATGCGGCGGTCGTCACCAAAGGCATCTCGGAAATCGGAAAGGGTTGTCTTGAGTTTATGAGGGGCTTCGTGGAAGATCATGGTGCGGGGCTCGTTTTTGAGGGAGTCCAGATGCTTCTTGCGGTCGGATTTGTTCACCGACAGGAAGCCCTCGAAGGTGAAGCGTCCCGTGGGAAGTCCCGACAGGGTCAAGGCGGTGATGCCCGCGCAACAGCCGGGAATGGAGGTGACGGTAATTCCCTTTTCAGCGCAAAGAGCAACCAGATCCTCGCCGGGGTCGGAGATGGCGGGGGTGCCCGCATCGGTGACCAGGGCGCAGGATTCTCCGGCCTGCAGGCGGTCGCAGATCTGCTCACCGCGCTCCCGCTTGTTATGCTCATGGTAGGAGACCAGAGACTTTTGAATTTGCAGGTATGACAGAAGATGCCCCGTATTGCGGGTATCCTCGGCGGCGATGAAGTCCACCTCGGTAAGCACTTTGACGGCTCGTTCGGAAAGATCGGCCAGATTTCCGATGGGGGTGGCAACGAGGTAGAGGGTGGAGGGCATGATCTGATTTTTTTCAGAAATAGGCATGGAATTGCTCCTTCCATATTTTGCTTTTGCACCGTCCCGATTTCAGGTGCATACAATGTCACAAAGACTCTATACCCATATTGTACCACAAAGGAGGCAGTATGTCAATCAAAATTTACATTGATCAGGGACATAATCCCGTAAATCCCAACGCGGGGGCCGAGGGAAACGGGCTCCGCGAGCAGGATCTGGTCTATACCATCGGTCAGCGGCTGGCGGATCTTCTGCGGGCGAACCCCGATTACGAGGTACGGCTGTCCCGTCCCACGAGAGAGTCCCAGCTGGGAACCTCCACGGGCACCAGCCTGTCGGCGCGGGTCAACGAGGCCAATCGGTGGGGCGCGGACTACTTCATCAGCCTACATACCAACGCGGCGTCCTCCCCTTCTGCCAGCGGTTCGGAGGCCTACGTGTACGATCGGAATTCCCGCGCCTTTGGATTCGCCAGCGATATTCTGACGAATCTGACCGACGTAACGGGGCTTCGTGACCGCGGGGTGGCTTCGCGGCCGGGGCTGTACGTTCTGCGTAAAACACAAATGCCCGCAACTCTTGTGGAACTGGGCTTCATCACCAACCCCGGCGATGCTACCCTCATGCGGGACAATCCCGGACTCTTTGCCGAAGGCATCTACCGCGGAATTCGGGAATATACGGGTGTGTAATGCAACTTTGGGTTGCAGGGCAGGGGTTTCACCCCTGCACCCCACCAAGAACCTTTTTGAAAAAAGGTTCTTGGA
>JAZRFR010000258.1:0-10185 GCA_045643785.1 Eubacteriales bacterium
GCCCGACAGGCGTTTCTTATACTCGGCGGCGGCTTCGCGGAGGTAGGATTCCTTGAGGTTTCCCACCGTGATGAAGCGGACGGTTTGAGGCATCATAGGCACACCTCCTCGGTGTCAAGCTCGTACTCTGTGAGTTTGGGAATGGGGGCGTCGGCCTCTCCCACCAGCATGATCACCTCGTGGGGGGCAGCTACGCGCAGGACTGTATCGTACCCCGCCAGCGCCGAAAAGGTCTCGTCATAGGCAAGGTCGGGGAAATTGTTCTCCTCGCTCAGGTGAGCCAGCAGAAAGTTTTTGGTTCCCTGCCCTGCCAGCTCGGCGGCGAAGTCGGCGCAGTCGCGGTTGGACAAGTGGCCGCGCTTCCCGCGGATGCGGAGCTTGAGGTCGTAGGGGTAGGGGCCATCCATGAGCATATCCACGTCGTGGTTGGACTCCAATACTACGGAGTCACACCCCCAAAGACCCTCGCGGATGGCGGGAGAAACATGTCCGATGTCGGTAGCGTAGCCCACGCGGACTATGTGATCTCCGTCGGGGAATGCAAAGCGGTAGCCCACGGACGCGCGGCTGTCGTGGGGGGTTGTGAAGGAGGTAACCGTCACGTCGCCCACCTGAACGGTAAAGGGGGCATTCTCCTGCAGGCGGAAGCATTTGCAGAGAGCCTCGGGCTGGGTATCCCGAAACCGCAGAGCCGATTTCAGCAGGATATGGACGGGGATGGGATGCTTTTTGGCCAGCACCTCCAAGGCGGCGATATGATCGGTATGCTCATGGGTGATGAAAATGGCGTCCAGGGTAGCCGCATCCACGCCGATGGATTTCAGAGACGAGAGCAGGGTGCGGGTACATTTCCCCGCGTCGATCAGGATGCGGGCGGTGGGGGTCTCCAGGTAGGCGGCGTTGCCTTTGGAGCCCGAATAGAGGGTACAGAGGCGGTAGCTCATATCAGTTCCCTCCGCCGGACAGCGGGAATTCCCCGCCCTCGAACAGGCCGGACAGGAATCCGTCCCAAACGAAGAGGTAGAGCGCCTCGCACATAAAGACGACGACGAAGGGGATGATGACCATCATCATCCAGCGGGATTTTTCGGCGCGGATGCGGTTGCCCTCCACGAAGGACCGCTTCTTCTCCTCGCTCCACTCGTCGGGGAGCATATCCACGGTCACGTCCTTATTGACGAAGGCGCGGTTGTAGGCAAGATAGGCCACGATCAACGCCGTGAAAACCGTGAAGTACGCGATCATAACGGCCTTTGCCCAGCCCATGGAGATGCAACCGTAGTAGATGAACAGCAGCACGAAGGTCAGCGCAACCGTCGTCCACAGCCGTTTTTTGGCCTCGGGTGTCATGGGTTTGGGTTCTTTCCCGTTCCGCTCGGGGAGTTGGGGGCGGTTTTTATTGGGTGAAAACATGAAGACTCCTTGTGTAGAATAACTCGAATCAGTAAATACGGGCGGCGCCCACGGGACGGATCTTGAGATCCGAGGTAGCGCCCTTACCGAAGGCGGCGTCCATGGTAGCGGTAAAGGTCTCTACCAGCTCCTCGGGCACGAAGGCCTGCACGGTACCGGCAAATCCGCCGCCGTGGACACGGTAGGCGGCGCGCTTACCGCCCAGCACCTGCTCGCAGAGGCAGAGCGCCAGAGAGAGTCCCTGCTCGGAGACGTTCTTCACGGTATATACGTTCTGGAGGTAGCAGTAGGAGGAGCGACCCGAGGCCAACACGCCCTCGAAGAATCTATCCACAGCCCCATCGCGGGTAGCGATATCGGTAGCGGCGATGGCGGCCTCGAGAGCGGCCTTCTGGGAAGCCACGCGGCGGGTCTCGGACAGGAAGTGGAGGGCGCGGAGGATGGCGCGGTCACCCACGGTCTCGCGGAGGGTGGGAATGGCGGCGATGACCTCGGCCTCGCTGACCTCGCGGAGAACGGGCTTACCGAAGTGAGCGGCTACGGCCTTCATCTCGGCGGGAACGGCGGCGTAATCGTCGGTGAGGTCGGCGTGGTTACCGCCGGTGTTGACGATGCAGAGGTGGTAGGCGGCGGCGGTCATATCGAAGGGCAGAGCCTCGATGACGGGGGCTTTGGGATCGGCAAAGTCGATGGCTACGATACCGCCCACGGCGCAGGCCACCTGATCCATCAGACCGCAGGGCTTACCGAAGAATTGGTTCTCGGCGTACTGGGAGATTTTGGAGAAGGACACCTCGTCCACACCGCCCTCATTGTAGAGGTGAGACAGGATGGTGCCGATCATGTCCTCAAAGGCGGCGGAGGAGGAAAGTCCCGAGCCCTTGAAAACGCTGGAAACGGTGCAGGCATCGAAGCCGCCGATGGCGTAGCTGTTGTTGGCAAAGCCTCGTGCTACGCCTGCGATGAGGGCGGCAGAGGTGCCGAACTTGGACTCGTCGGGCTCCATATAATCCGCAAGGGTCACCACATCCTCATCAAAGCCCTCGCTCTTGAGGCGGATGATGCCGTCGTTGCGGGGAGAGGCTACGGCCAGCACGTCCAGGCTGATGGAGGCGGCGATGACGCAACCGTGGTTGTGGTCGGTATGGTTGCCCGAAAGCTCGCTTCTGCCCGACACGGTAAAGAGGGCGACCTCGCGGTCGGCGCCGTACATGGAGGCAAAGGTCTCAACCAGCGCCTTGGTGCGGGCGCGCTGAACGGGAGCGCCGCCTGCACCGCCCAGGGCGTTCAGGGTTGCGTCCAGCTCACCGGCATCCAGGGCGGCGAGGAGGGCGGACAGAGATACGAGAGGTTTATTGGAAACTTTGATAGCAGACATGGCTGTATTCCTTTCGGTATGTAAAGTTTTCAGTTTGAACAGTTTATTATAGCATATTTTCCTGTGCGATGCAATGCTTACTTGTAAACTTTTCGGGATATACCGTGAAATTTGGTCGGATGGAAGCCGTTACTCTTGACAGATGCTCGATTCTATGATACAATAGGTTCAAACCACAACCACGGAGAAATCAAGACCCATGAAGTCATCCAACCGAAGCGGTATTCTGCTGGCGATTCTGGCCGCGTCGCTCTACGCGATCAACTCCCCCCTCTCCAAGCTCCTTTTGGACTACGTTCCCTCCACGCTGATGGCGGGACTGCTCTATCTGGGAGCCGGGATGGGCATGGGCGTCATCGCGCTGATCCGTCGCCTCCGCCGTACTCCCCGCGCAGAAGACCCCTTCACCCGCGCCGATCTTCCCTTCGTGCTTGCCATGATCGTACTGGACGTAGCCGCGCCCATTCTGCTGCTGCTCGGTCTGTCCTATACCACGGCGGCTAACGCTTCTCTGCTCGGCAATTTCGAGATCGTGGCCACGGCCGTTATTGCCCTCTGCGTGTTCCGCGAGGCCATCTCTCCCCGTCTGTGGGGCGGGATCATCTTCGTAACCGCGGCCTGTGCGTTGCTTTCCTTTGAGGACATGAGCGCCCTCCGTCTCTCCGGCGGTTCGCTCCTGATCCTGGGGGCTTGCCTATGCTGGGGCATCGAGAACAACTGCACGCGGCGGCTGTCAAGCAAAGATCCTCTGATGATCGTTCTTCTCAAGGGCGTATTTTCGGGCACGGGCTCGGTTATGATCGGACTTTTCCTGGGTCAGCGTATTTCCTCTTTCGTGGCAGTCCCCGCGACCCTCGCGGTGGGCTTCGTGGCTTACGGACTGAGCATCTTCTTCTACGTGTACGCCCAACGGATGCTGGGGGCGGCGCGGACAGGTGCTTACTACGCCGTAGCGCCCTTTATCGGGGCAACGCTCTCCCTCGCCATTTTCCGCGACCCGCCGCCGGCTACCTTTCTGGTAGCCCTTGCTCTCATGGCTGTGGGCGCGTTTCTGGCGGCGAAGGACGAGCCCCTGTTTCAAAGGCGCAAGAATCCATCCCACAAAAACTGAGGCACGCATCCCTCTGTCTCCATAACACGGAGGAAAACAACCATGCTGACCGTACACAACACCGAGGCCATCCGCCGCATTGAGGAGGCCATCGGCTACACCTTCCACGACAAGCGCCTGCTGGTGCAGGTGCTGACCCGTAAGACCTATCTCAAGATCGACCCCGAGGCTCCCGACAACGAGGTGCTGGAATTCTACGGCGACACTCTGATGAATTACCACGTCACCAACTACTTCATGTCCAAGTACGCCCACATGCTGGACGACGGACTCTTCTTCATGCGCACCGTGGAGCAGTTTACGGATATGCGCTCCCACTACGTTTGCAACCGCTATCTGACCGACCGCGTCAAGGCGCTGGGGCTGTCCCGCTACCTGCGGGCGCAGAACCGCGACGCCGAGCTTCGCCGCGACGGTGAGAAGGCCTACGCCGACATTTTCGAGTCTCTGGTGGGCGCGATCTACCTGGATTCCTACCAGAACGACAATCTCATCCGCGCTTTCATTCTGCGCCAGCTGGGCATTGAGCCCAAGCGGCTCCCCGAGGATATTGAGGCATTCGATTACGATTCCCTGTCTGCCCCCATTCCTTCCCTCTCCGAGTACCGCGAGATCCCCGTGACCGAGGAAGCTGAAACCGAGGCTGTTCTTCCCGTCGAAGCGGTATCTTCCGTCGAAGCTGAAAAGTCCGTTCCCGAAGTTATGCCTGCCGCCCAGGCAACGCCCGTAGAGATTGCGCCTGTGGAGGCGGAAGCCGCCGTGGAAACCATAGTCCCCGAAGCGCGCGCGACCGAAGTTACCGTGAAAGAAACCCTCGACGAGCCTGTGTTGACTCCCAAGCAGGAGGCACTGGCCGCTCTCTGCCGCGCTCTGGGCTACGAGCTTCCCACCTACGGCGAGACCCCCAAGAACGCCCCCAACGCACGTCCCGTGGCGGCTTGCACCCTGAAATATAAGGATGCCAAGGGCAAGCTGGTCAAGATCAGCCTGAACGATTCGGGTAAGACCCTGGCCGAGGCCACCGAAAAGGCCGCCGCCAAGATGCTCAAGAAGCTGGAAAAGCAGGCGGCTGATGCGGCACCCAAGGCAGAGATGCCCGAAAGCGCGCCCGCGCCTGTCGCACCCGTGAGTGAGGCGCCCGTTGAGGTAACCCCCGTTGAGGCCACCCCCGTTGAGGCCACCCCCGTTGAGACGGCGTCTGCCGAGGTGATTCTCGCTGTGGAAACGATTGCCGAGGAAGTTGTCGCTACAGAAGTTGTCGTTGAGGTCGCTCCCGCCGAGGCGGCCGTTGAGGTTGCTCCCGCAGAAGAAACTCCCGTTGCAGACGCCCCTGCTGAGGTAGCGCCTGTTGCCGAGGTTTCCGCAGAGGCAGCACCCGCGGAGGCAGCACCCGTGGAAGAAAGCGCCGTTGCAGAAGCACCTGCGGAGGAGATTCCCGTGGCAGAAGCCAAGGCGGTCGAGGAAGCGCCTGCGGTTGAGGCAGGAAAACCCGCCAAGAAAAAGAACGTTCCCAAGAAATCCGCGATCAAGCGCCAGGACAAGGAGGAGCTGGCCGCCGAGGGCGCTACTCCTGCAGAAGCTCCCGCCGAAGAAGCCAAGCCTGCCAAGGCAAAGAAGGCGCCTGCGAAGAAGAAAGCCGCTCCCAAGGAGGACAAGCCTGCCGAGGAAGCAGCCGTAACCGAAGCGCCTGTGGAGGAAGCGAAGCCCGCCAAGGCCAAGAAAGCCCCCGCGCGGAAAAAGACGGGTTCCAAGAAAGAACTCGCCCCCGAAGCAACCGATACCAAAACCGAATAAAAGACAAAAACGGCGTTCCCGCACGGGAGCGCCGTTTTACGTTGAATATTCAGATGCTCATTTCCCGCGTGAGTGCTTCCCTGGCCGAGGGTCTGTTGCAGAGCTCCAGCTTACCGTCATCCATGCGGTAGATGCGGTCGGCGCGGTTGGCGATGGACATATCGTGGGTGACCATGATGAGAGTTTGGCCGATGAGGTTCTTGGTCTCCAGGAGCAGCTCCAGCACCTCGTCGGCGTTGGTGCGATCCAGGTTGCCCGTGGGCTCGTCGGCAAAGAGGATATGGGGCATATTGATGAGGGCGCGGGCAATGGCCACGCGCTGCTGCTGACCGCCCGAAAGCTCCGAGGGCAGGTGGTGCAGTCTGTCCTCAATGCCCAAGGAGACCACCAGTTTCTTGAACATTTCCTCGTAGGAAGCGTTCTCCTTGTTGCACATGAGGGTGGGGATGAGGATATTCTCCAGGGCGGTGAACTGGGGGATAAGATTATGGCTCTGGAAGACCATACCCAGGTAGTTGCCGCGGAAGCGCCCCAGCTCGTCGGCGCTCATGGCGGTAATGTCCTGACCGCGGACGGTAATGGTGCCCGCCTGGGGGCGATCCAAGCCTGCGAGCAGGTGGAGGAGGGTGGATTTGCCCGATCCCGACGCGCCCACGATGGCGATGAATTCCCCTTCATAGACCTTCATGTTCGCGCGGTTGACGGCGGTAATGACCTCGTCGGATTGGGTGTACTGGCGTACCACGTCGGTGGCCTCCAGGATCACGCGATCGGGGTTGATGTGTGTAGGCATAATTTCGTTTCCTTTCTTTTGCGATGGGGGGAAATGAATGCAAAATGCAAAATGCAAAATGCAAAATGGAGGAAACATTTTGCCCTTGGCAAAATGTGATCTTACGGTAATGGATCGTACGGTGTATGACGGTAGGTATGCTCCCCCATAGGATGGGGGATATCATGCGAAAGCGCGCATCCATGCATCAAAAACGACATTATTCTCCCGTTCTTGATTTTGCATTTATTCCACCCGTCTCACCCCGATATCGGGCTTGGTGTACAGGCGGTAGGGCAGCTCGCAGGACAAGAATCCGCAGAGGGCCGACACCAGCACGCAGGCGATGAGGGCGGGGAGGGAGAGGCTGAATTCGTAGTGCAGGCTCTCGGTGAGGTGGAGCCAAGGAAGCAGGGTGCCCACGGTATAGTAGACCAGATAGTTGCAGAGCAACGTGAGCAGGATGGTTATCAGGAAGGCCGCGGCGGACAGCACGCCGCCTGCCAGACGGTGCATCTTGGCGAAGGCGTCGTCGGGGGCGCCCAGGGCGTGGAGTATGGCGAATTCGTTTCTGCGCTTACGGTAGAACATGATCTGGGAGAAGTACCACACCATGGGGGAAATGATCAGGAGACAGGCCGCCAGGGTCAGGATCACGGCGCTGTCGTTTTTCAGGCTCTTGATGCTGGTCTCAAAGTAGTTCCCCGTGGGGGTGACCAGCCAATCCGAGAAGGGGGAAACGGCCTTACGGATCTGCCCTTCGGCGGCGCGGACGGTGTCCATGTCGGTTCCCTTCTCCATGTAGATCTTCAGCTCGGTGCGGACGGGAGGACGTCCCGTGAGCGCTGTGTAATTCTCATAGCCTACGCCGAATGTGATGGTGGATTCGGAATTCAAGCCGCTGACCACGGCGCAGACTGTGTAGGTCTCGTAGCGGAACTTATAGGCTTTGATCTGCTGACGCAAAAGCTCCTGGGGATCAAACACAGGCTCAAGTCCGCCCTGCATGCTTTCGTACACCGCCACCACGATCTGATCGCCGGGCTTGAAATCGTAGGTCTTATCGTTATAGACCTCCTCGCTGATGATGACACCGTTTTCGGTGGTCAGAACGGCGTAGGGGTCACCCTCAAAGGTGGCGAGGCCGTGGTTGATCATGTTGTCGATCCAGAGCTTATCCACGGCGGTATAGGCGTAGTTGTTCATGGCCCACTTATAGCCCTCGGAGGCTCGTTCTTCGCTGGCCACGGTGTGCTCGCTTGCGCTGTACAGCTGACCGGGCTTGAGTAGCAAGTGAGACAGGGCAAATCCACCCGACAGGCTCACGTCCCACTCGGCGTGGCTGACACCGGGCACGGCCTCGATATCCGAAAGGAACAGATCCACGTCCTCCAGGATCATCTCGGCCTGATCCTCGGTGGGAAGCCAGGGCTCGTCGCCAATGATCTCCCCTTCCTCGGTTTCGACTTCCTCATAGAAGTTGGAGGGACGGTAGGCCACCTGATACTCGTAGGGATCAAGATCGTTATGGAAGCGCTCCATCTCGGCTATGTAGAGTCCCGAAATGAAGAAGGAAGCGAACAGGACGGCGGAGATCACCAGGCGAAGGTAGTACTTCCGCATACGCCAGAAGCCGTAGAGCTCGTACTTACCGGGGAAGGTTTCACCGAACAGGAAGAAGGAGCGGCGGGGGGAGGAGACCAGACCCGTGTTGTCTCCCGCCAGAAGGTGACGGACGGGAGGCTGTTTCGACATACGGCGCATGGGAAACCACACCGACACGAACACCGCGATGATGCCGCCCAAAAGCGGGATGAGGATGGCCACGGGAGAAAACCACAGGCCCACTCCGCGGGGGATATAGAGAGCACCCGCGATCCCGCAACCCACGAGGGCGGAGGGGATCCAGGTCAGGGCGGTGATGGAGAGCAGCTCGCCTCCCGCCGCTCCCATGAGCTTGGGGAAGTCGGCGCCGCAGGCCATGTACATACCGTAGATGAACTTGAAGTGATCCAGGCGGATGAGGAACAGCACCACCATCATGAGGATGGATAAGGCCAGCCAGGCCAGGGAGACTGTCCAGAGCTGGACGGTATAGGGGGTGCTATAGTCCTCCTCAAAGGTGTAGAGGGGGGAGAAGCGGATCACGCGGCGGCCCTGGGAGATGCGGTTCAGCATATCGTCGTGGACTTCCCAATACGCCGTTTCCATGCCGAAGGTAGTATCCAACGTGATGCGGCAGGAGTAGGTGCCGTCCAAAAGAGGCTTGCCGTCGTTTACCCAGTAGTAGCTTTCGAGGTACTCATTATCCCGATCCAGCTGATACTGAAGCTGCTGGTCGAGGTTGGCGTACTGCTCGTTATCCAGGAGGGCAACCTCGAAATGGTAGTCGTACTCCTTGGCCACCTCGCTTTTGGCCTCGTGCATATTGGCCTCGGTGCAGAGGGAGACCGTCCAGAAGCCTGCGGTCATGACCAGAGCGGCCAAATAGAAGCAGATGTACTCCTTCCAATTCTTGGTGACGCTCTTGAAGGCGTTTTTGAGGTTCGGCGGGTAGAGTACCGCGCCGACAGAGGCAAACAGGGTCGTGAGCCATTCGACAAACCGCTTGGTGCGGGATTTTTTTGGCATGGGAGGCCGTCCTTTCGTAGGGAGATATATGGGATGAAACAAGATGAATCTGTATTGAAAACATTATACCATACATGTGTGACGATTCTGTGTATAGATAAAATGAAATAGCATACAAATTTTCCGACAGATTTTTGTGCAGAGGGGAGAGAGAGCGAGAACAGCCGGTACTTTGTCGGCATGGAAGCGTATATACTCCATACCGTTTTTGGAAAGGCAGATCTTACACTTTTTGGCTTTTTTTCGGTGTAGATGTGAACAGTTTGTAATCTTTTCAAAACCCCTTGCAATTTGACAGGAAATGGTGTAGAATATATACTGGGGAATTAAGGGAAGGCAATTCCCATTCCCCATGGATCCGTATAAAAAAATTGATATAAAGGAGATCTGAACATGTCCGCTACACCTACCAACAACAAGTTCGTCCTGGATTGGATCAACGAGATGGCCGCCATGACCCAGCCCGATTCCATCGTCTGGATCGACGGCACCAACGAGCAGGCAGAGGCTCTGCGCGCAGAGGCTTGCTCTACCGGTGAGATCATCAAGCTGAACCAGGAGAAGCTGCCCAACTGCTACCTGCACCGCACCGCCGTCAACGACGTTGCTCGCGTAGAGGGCCGCACCTACATCTGCACCCCCACCAAGGAGGAGGCCGGTAACATCAACAACTGGATGGATCCCGCCGAGATGTACGCCAAGCTGCACAAGCTCTACACCGGCTCCATGAAGGGCCGTACCATGTACGTCATTCCCTACTCCATGGGTGTTGTCGGTTCCGACTTTGCCAAGTACGGTATCGAGCTGACCGACTCCATCTACGTGGTTCTGAACATGCTCATCATGACCCGCGTTGGTAACAACGTGCTGGAGGCTCTGGGTGACTCCGCTGACTACAACAAGGGTCTGCACGCCCGCGCTGACATCGACGAGGAGAACCGTTATATCGTTCACTTCCCTCAGGACAACACCATCATGTCCGTCAACTCCGGCTACGGCGGAAACGTTCTGCTGGGCAAGAAGTGCTTCGCTCTGCGTATCGCTTCCTACCTGGGCCGCAAGGAAGGCTGGATGGCCGAGCACATG
>JAZRFR010000259.1:0-24334 GCA_045643785.1 Eubacteriales bacterium
TTTCCCCCTGGACCCCACCAGAAACCCTTTTGAAAAAGGGTTTCTGGACTTCCTAAAACTTTTACAAAGGGTTATTTATCAATGATTATTTAAAAAGTTCTTGGGATTCTTAAACCCTTCTTTCAAGAAGGGTTTAAGTGGGGGTCGAGGGGGTAAAGCCCCCTCGATAAACCCAAATTTGAATATTTCACACCAAAGGAGACATACCATGAAAGATTTTTTCGGTCCCGACGTCCTGCTTCGCTCGGAGGCGGCCAAGGCGCTCTACGCAAAGGTCAAGGATCTGCCCATTATTGATTACCATTGCCATCTGAACGAAAAAGAGATCCAAGCCGACCGCGGTTTCTCCGACCTCGGCGAGCTCTGGCTGGGCGGCGACCACTACAAGTGGCGCGCCATGCGCATGTGCGGCGTGGACGAGCAGTACGTCACGGGTAGTGCCGACTTTGCAGATAAGTACACCAAGTACGCCGAGATCTTCCCTCGCCTGGCGGGCAATCCCCTGTACTACTGGACGCAGATGGAGCTGGGACTGATCTTCGATATCCATGAGCCCCTGGGCCCTGACACCGCCGACGGCATCCGTGAGAAAGCCAATGCCAAGCTGGCTTCTGTCAAGGTCAGCGACCTCCTGAAGCAGTTCAAGGTGGAGTACATCGCCACCACCGACGATCCCGTATCGGATCTGTCCGCCCACGGCACCTATGGGAACACCAAGGTCTCCCCCACCTTCCGTCCCGACCGTATGCTGGGTCTGGACGAAGGGGCGCTTACCGAACTGGCTTCGGCTTCGGGTATCGCGACCGACACCCTGGAGGGATTGAAGGCCGCCCTGACCGCACGATTGGATTATTTCGTCGCCCACGGTTGCCGCATCAGCGACCACGGCATGGACTGGCTTCCCACGGCTGATTGCGGGGAGGCGGCAGCGGCTGAGCTGTACGCCAAGCGCGGTGAGCTGACCGCCGAGGAAAAATGGACGCTGACTTCCCATCTTTTGTACTTTGTGGCTTCCCTGTACGCCGAGCGGGGTATGGTGATGCAGCTCCACTTCGCCACCTACAGAAACGTCAACACCGCCATGTTCGGCACAGTCGGCCGTGACGCGGGCTTTGACATCATGCGCGGCGGCGTGGACACCGACCGTCTGGTGGTATTCCTGGATACTCTCAACAAAGAGGGCAAGCTCCCCAAAACCGTGCTGTACACCCTCAATCCCGCCTGCGTGCCTGCTCTCTGCACCCTGTCAGGGGCATTCCCCAACGTCCGCGTGGGCGCGGCCTGGTGGTTCAACGACAGCGTGGAGGGCATCCGCCGTCAGATCAAGCTGACCGCCGAGTACGCCGCGCTGGGCACGAATCTGGGCATGCTCACCGACTCCCGCTCCTTTGCCAGCTACGCCCGTTTCGATTTCTTCCGCCGTATTCTCTCTGACGTGGTAGGCGAATGGGTGGAGCAGGGCGAGTACGCCATGGAGCACGCCGAGGCGCTCATGTACGACGTTTGCTACGGGAACGTCAAGGAATTTTTGGGAGTGTAATGAGCCCCTCCCCTGCGAAATGAATGAAATCCATACGAAAACCCCGCCCGATGGGCGTGGTTTTGTTGTATTACAGTTTCGGGGAATATATTTGGGCTTGTCGCTGAGCGAAGCTCAGCAGGCGGAGCCCGAAATGCAAAATGTAAAATGCAAAACGAAGGAACTTTTCGCTATGGCGAAAAGATTTTCATGGGTATCCGTCGGCATTCAAATATCCGAAAACTCACTGTCCCCTATAGGAGATCTTGCTTTTCGGCAAACTGCCTTCTTTCCCTTACCATAGAATTGCGTTTTGCCTGATGCAAAACGCTTCATTCATTTTGCATTTTGCATTTTACATTTTGCATTTTCAAACTCTCCTATAAGCTGCAATTTGAAAACCCCGCCCATCGGGCGGGGTTTTCGTCGTATTACAGCGCCTTTTCGGCTTCCTCCGCAATGATCTGCACCGCAGCCTTGAGGTCATCCCACGGGATGTTCAGGGCGGGGAGGAGGCGGATCTTGGTCTTGGCCTTGATGGGCAGGATGCCACGCTCCATGCAGGCGGCGAGGATCTTTCCGCTGTCCCCCTCGGTCTCAATGCCGATCATCAGTCCCAGACCGCTGACCGACTTGATGCCGGGCTTCTCCGACAGAGTGGTGAAGATATACTCCGACTTGGCCTTGACCTCCTCCAGCAGGACGTCATCGATGCGGTCGAGAACGTGGCAGGCGGCGGCGCAGGAGATGGGGTTGGCGCCGAAGGTGGAGCCGTGCTGACCCGCTTTCAGAGTGCCGTGAGCCTTCTCAAAGAACAGGGTGGCGCCGATGGGAAGACCGCCGCCCAGACCCTTGGCGGTGGAGAGGATATCGGGGGTCACGCCGTAGTGCTGATAGGCGTAGAGGTGACCGCTCCGACCGTTACCGGTCTGCACCTCGTCCAGCATGAGGAGGACGTTGTACTTGTCGCACAGGGCGCGAAGGGACTCCATAAACTCTTGGGTCAGAGGCATGACACCGCCTTCGCCCTGTACGGGCTCGGCCATGACCGCGGCACATTTGTGGGACTTCAGCAACTCCTCCACCGACGCGGCTTTGTTGGCCTCGGCGTAGAGGAAGCCCTCGGTCAGAGGAGTAAAATCGGTATGGAATGTGTCCTGTCCCGTGGCGGCCAGGGTGGTGATGGTACGGCCGTGGAAGCTGTTCTTCAGGGTGATGATGTGGTAGTAATCGCTTCCCTTCTCATTTGCCGCCCAGAGGCGGGCGGTCTTGATGGCACACTCGTTGGCCTCGGCGCCCGAGTTGGAGAAGAACACGGACTTGGCCCCCGTGCGGGTGCAGAGCTTTTCGGCCAGGCGGGCACCCGGCTCATGGTAGTAGAGGTTGGAGGTGTGCTGGAGCTTGCCCAGCTGATCCGTGACGGCGGCCACCCAGCCCTCGTCGGCAAAGCCGAAGGTGTTGACGGCAATGCCCGTGGCCAGGTCGATGTACTTTTTGCCGTCCTCGTCCCAGACGGTGGAGCCCTGACCGTGAGTCAGGACGAGGTCGAAGCGACCGTAGGTGTTGGCGACGTATTGCTTATCGGTATTCTTGATAATACTCATGATTATTTTACCCTTTTTTAAAAGTTCTTGGGATTCCTAAACCCTTCTTTCAAGAAGGGTTTAGGCGGGATCCAAGGGAAGAGCCCTTGGCGTTCTTTTATTCACCCATCACCATAGTACCTGCGCCCTCGTCGGTGAGCAGTTCCATCAGGATTGCATGAGGCACGCGGCCGTCCATGATGGTGACGTTCTGCACGCCTGCTTTGATGGCCTCGATACAGCAGTCCACCTTGGGAATCATGCCGCCCGAGATCACACCCTCGGCGTAAAGAGCCTTAGCCTCGGAAACGGTGACGTGGGGGATGAGGCTGGTGGGATCATCCTTGTCTCGCAGAATACCCGCCACGTCTGTCATCATGATGAGTCTCGCGGCACCCAGCGCACCTGCGATGTAGGCGGCGGCGGTGTCACCGTTGATGTTGTAGACGTTGCCCTCGTGATCGCTGGCCACCGTGGAAACCACGGGAATGTAGTTCTTTTCAAGCAGGTCGTTGATGGGCTTGGCGCGCACCTTGGTGATCTCGCCCACGTATCCCAGTCTCTCGTCCTTGATCTTGGCCTCGATAATACCGCCGTCCATGCCCGAAAGACCTACGGCGTGGCCGCCCTTCATCTGGAGCAGGGTGACCAGAGTCTTGTTGACCTTGCCCGCCAGCACCATCTGCACGATGTCCACGGTCTCCTTATCGGTGACACGGAGGCCGTTTACGAACTCGGGCTGCTTGCCCAGCTTCTTCATCATGTCGCTGATCTCGGGGCCGCCGCCGTGGATGAGCACCACCTTAACGCCGATAAGCCACAAGAGGGCAATGTCCTCCATGACCTGCTGCTTGAGGTTTTCGTCGATCATGGCGTTACCGCCGTACTTGACCACTACGGTCTTACCGACGTACTGCTTGATATAGGGGAGCGCCTGGGTCAGCACCTCGGCGCGCTGGAAGTTGGAAAAATGAAGGTTGTCCATGTTGGGGCTCCTTAGTTTGATGATTTTCAAATTTGGGTTTGTAGGGCAGGGGCTTTGCCCCTCCACCCCACCAAGAACCTTTTTGAAAAAAGGTTCTTGGAACTCCAAAAACTTTCAAAAAGGGTTATTTATCAATATTTTTTTTGAAAGTTCTTGAAAAGGGGCCGGGGGAAAAACTTCGCAATGTTTGCTGAAAGCAAACTTGCACCGAGCGTAGCGAGGAGGCTTTCAAGAAGTTTTTCCCCGGGCGCTCTCTCGCTCCCTCATAAACTGCAATTTATGTACGATAGTCTCCGTTGATCTTGACGTACTCGTAAGTCAGATCGCAACCCCACGCGGTGGCCTCGACCTCGCCGTCGGAGAGAGTGACCTTAACGGTGATCTCGTCCTCCAGAAGGATCTCCTTGGCGATCTCCTCAGAGAAGTCCACGCCAGCGCCGTCCTTGCAGACCAGGATCTCGCCCTTGCGGGAGGAGAAGGCCACGTCGATGCCGTTGACGTCGGTCTCCACACCGCTGTAGCCGATGGCGCACAGCACGCGGCCCCAGTTGGCGTCGGCGCCGAAAATGGCGGCCTTCATGAGGGAGGAGCAGATAACAGACTTGGCGATCTTGCGGGCGGACTCGATATCCTTGCCGCCCTTGACCTCGCACTCAAAGAGGCGGGTAGCGCCCTCGCCGTCAGCAGCGATGCAGCGGCAGAGGTAGACGGTCAGAGTGTTCAGAGCTTCCATGAAGGCGGTGAAGTCCTCACCCTCGGCGGTGATGAGGTCGTTCCCTGCCTGTCCGTTGGCCATGAGGGTGACCATATCGTTGGTGGAGGTATCACCGTCCACGCTGACCATGTTGAAGGTAGCCTGAATGTCGGTGGAGAGAGCCTTCTGCAGCATTTCGGGAGCCACGGCACAGTCGGTGGTAATGAAGACCAGCATGGTAGCCATGTTGGGATGGATCATGCCCGAGCCCTTGGCGATACCGCCGATGCGGCAAATCTTACCGCCCACGGTGAACTCCAGAGCGATCTCCTTGACCTTGGTGTCGGTGGTCATGATGCCGTGGGCGGCGTCGAGAGAGCCGTCCTTGGAAAGTCCTGCCACCAGAGCGGGAATGCCGTTCTGAATGGGGGTAATATCCAGAGTCTGGCCGATGACGCCGGTGGAAGCCACCACGACGTCGGCAGGAGAGATATGCAGAGCGTTGCCCAGCAGATCAGACATCTGCTCGGCGATCTCGATGCCGTTTGCGTTGCAGGTGTTGGCGTTGCCGCTGTTGCAGATCACAGCCTGGGCGTAGCCGTCGGCGATGTGGTTCTTGGTGACGGTCAGGGGGGCGCCCTTGACGCGGTTCGTGGTGTATACGCAGGCGGTGGCGGCCTTGACGTCGGAATAGATCACCGACAGGTCGTGCTTGGTCTTGTTCTTGCGGATACCGCAATGGATGCCGTTGGCGGTAAAGCCCTGCGCGGCGCATACGCCGCCGGGAATACGGGTAATGGTGGTCATGATAATCTCCTATATTTTGAACGAATAATTATACAACGAGGTTGGAGGTGGGATCGGTGCCCAAAAGGATGTTCAGGCACTCCACGGCGGCACCGCTGGCACCCTTGCCGAGGTTGTCGTAGCGGGCAACCAGGATCATGCGGTCGCCGTTACCAAACACGCTGATTTCCATGCTGTCCTTCCCTGCCATGGAGGCGGCGGAGAGGAAGCCGGCTTCGTCCGTGTTAGCAACTCGGACGAGGGGCGAGCCGTCGTAGGTCTTGTGATACAGCTCCAGAATGTCGGCGGGAGTCGCTCCCTTCACGTCGGTACCGAACAGAGGGACGGTGACCTCCATGCCGGAATAGAAGTCGCCCACGATGGGCAGGAATACGGGAGCATGCTCAAGTCCCGTGTAGGCCTTCATTTCGGGCAGGTGCTTGTGGGTCTGTCCCAGCGCGTACTGGCGGGGCGCATCCAAAAGGCTTGATCTATCGGGGTTTTCGTAATCTGCGATCATGTTCTTACCGCCGCCGCTGTAGCCCGTCAGGGAGGTGGCGGTCAGCTTGGCATCAGGGGAGAGCAGACCTGCCTCCACAAGAGGACGTACCAGAGCGATGAAGCCGCTGGCGTGACAGCCGGGGACGGCGATGCGGCCTGAGGTCTTGATCTTCTCATAGAAATCCTTGTCCAGCTCGGGGAAGCCGTAGGCCCAGGAAGGGTTGGTTCTGTGGGCTGTGGAGGTATCCAGCACGCGGACGGCGGGATTCTCGATCATGGAAACCGCCTCTATGGAAGCGGCATCGGGCAGACACAGGAACACGATGTCGGCGGTGTTGAGCATCTCACGCCGCGCCTCGGTGTCCTTACGCTTGTCCTCGGGAAGGGTCAGAACGGTTACGTCGTTTCTTTCGGCCAGGCGCTCACGGATGCGGAGTCCTGTGGTGCCGGCTTGTCCGTCAATGTATATTTTTTTCATTTATTCACCTTTTGTGCATAATTTTGCATGGATATGCAACAGATAGATAATATTATACATATAACGCAGGATTTTGTCAAGCCCTTTTTGCATACTTTTTCACCGGGATCGCAATTTTTTCTGAATTTTTCTTTGTGGTAGAATCGTACGATGCGTCACGTGCTTTTGGGGCACAACGACAGTTTATTTCTTCCGTCCTTTGAAGAAGTCCGAAAAGCTATTGCATTTCAGCGTATTGTGTGGTATAATGTGGGAAAGAATATCTTGGAAGGAGATCGTTATGACCGTTCTGACCCACCGCATCCGCGCCGCGGGGCTGATCTGCGCCCTGCTTCTGCTGGCGACTCTGCTGTTTGCCGCCTGCGACAAATCCCCCGCTACGAACCCCGAGGTGACCCCCGAGGCCACCATCGCCCCCACCGAACCCATCGCCACCGAAAAGGAGACCGAGCCCATGACCGAGCCCGTAACCACCGAAGAAGTCACCACCGAGGAGATCACCACCGAGGAAGAGACCACCGAGCGCACCCCCGACGGTACCATCCCCTTCGTGCCCGATCATCCCGAGACCATTGACTCGGATTGGAAGGCCATCTGGCTGTCCCAGTTTGACCTTCAGCCCATCTACACCGCAGGCAACGCCCAGCGCGCCGAGGCGGATTTCCGCAACCGCATGGTCAAGGTGCTGGACAATGTCGTGAGCGACGGCTTCAACACCGTAGTGGTACAGCTCCGTCCCTACGCCGACAGTATGTACCCATCTGAGATCTATCCTCCCAGTAAATACTCCATGGGCTCCTACGCGGGTGAGTTTACATACGATCCCGTCGCGGTCATCATGGAGCTCTGCAAGGAAAGAAACTTGTCTGTCCACGGCTGGATCAACCCCATGCGCGCCATGACCGAGGATGAGATCAAGCAGGTGGACGACAAGTACCTCATCAAGCAGTGGTACAACGACTCCTCCAAGAAGGGCGACTACCTGGTTTACGTCAACAAGAACTGGTACCTCAACATCGCCCATCCCGAGGTGAGAAAGCTCATCTGCGACGGTGCCGCCGAGATCCTCGCAAAGTACGAGATGGACGGCATCCACATGGACGACTACTTCTACCCCACCACCGACGCCTCCTTTGACAGCAAGGCCTACAACGCCTACAAAAAGGAGGGCGGCAAGCTGGATCTGGCAGCATGGCGCAAGGATTGTCTGAGCAGTCTGGTAGCCGAGCTGTACGCCACCGTCAAGACCCACGATCTCCGCGCTCTCTTCGGTATTTCCCCCGCGGGCAATATTAATACGGTTATGAACAGCCACTATGCCGACGTGGAGACCTGGTGCGCAAACCCCGGTTACATCGATTACATCATGCCCCAGGTCTACTTCGGCTTTGAGCATGCCTCCTGGGCATTCGACAAGACCTGCGGGATCTGGCAGGACATCATCAAGACCGATTACGTCAGCCTCATCGTCGGCATGAGCTTCGGTAAGGCTCTCTCGGGCGTGGACAACTACGCCGGTGCTGCCGGTAAGGACGAGTGGACCCGCCACAAGGACATCATGCTCCGCTCCCTGCAGCACACCGAAAAGCTGGAGAGATGCGTGGGCATCACGGTATTCTGCTACCAGTACCTCTGGGATCGCGAGGGCGGTGCTATCGTCCCCGGCACAAGGCAGGAGCACGAGGCCTTCAGCGCGTACCTGAAGGAGGTCACCTGGCACAAGGTTGCCGAATAATCAACAAACGGAAGGGTTGAATATCCTTGAACAAGCATCCCCCAAAAAGCAAATCCGCCCCTTCTCTCCCGAAGGGGCAAAAGGATCGGGAGATCTCCCGCCTGCGCCGCGAGTTGGCCCATGAGCGGCAGCGCGCCGCCAGGCTGGAGCGGGAGGTCTCGGATCTGAAAAGAGAGCTGCAAGCCCACGGCGCTACCGAAAAGCGCCGCGCTCTGCGCCGAAAGCAGGCCACCAAGGAGGCTACCCTCCTGGCGCAGGCCAATCAGCGGGCGCACCACTACCGAAAAAGCTCCTTTCTGCGCTACCTGTGGGAGAGTTTCATGGAATCGGCGCCGGTACAGCTTCTTTCCAAGCTCATTCAGTACCTGCGACGGATACGGGCGGTTCAGCTCATCCTGACCATTCTTTTGGCTCTGACCGCAGTCGTAACCGTAGCGGTGGTCTCGGCGGCGGCCCTTCCCTTCCTGCTTCTTGGGGCGGCTCTGGCGGCCATGCTGGCGCTCTTTCTCTCCCGCCGCATGAACCACATTCTCCGAAAAGAGCTGACCGACCGCCGCATCCGCATCATGATCCCCCCACGCGGTCACTGCTTCTCGGAGAATTCCTTCTTCCTCCGCAACGCCCGCGCCATGGCCGCCGAGGTCGGCGTGACCGTCATCGTGGTAACGCCCTACCTTGTATCCAACCGTGGGGTCAACCGAAAGGGTTCCTTCTTCACCGCCCGCAAGGAAACAAACAACCTGTACCTGGTACGGCGGCATTACTTCTTCATCCTGCGCCGTCGGGTGCTGGATACGCTGAACGGCGATATCACCGTCATATACTGAAAAACCGGGGCATTCCAAAACGGAATGCCCCGGTTTTTAATTGAAGTTTGTGGGGGAGCGAGAGAGCGCTGGGGAAAAACTTCTTGAAAGCCTCCTCGCTACGCTCGGTGCAAGTTTGCTTTCAGCAAACATTGCGAAGTTTTCCCCAGACCCCTTTTCAAGAACTTTCAAAAAAGATATTCTTTTTGAAAGTTTTTGGAGTTCCAAGAACCTTTTTTCAAAAAGGTTCTTGGTGGGGGTCGAGGGGGCAAAGCCCCTCGACAAACCCAAATTTATCGATCAAACAGTGTGTCGCAAAATGACTCGGTGAACGCTTCTTTTGCCCGGAAATCCATGGCGGCGGCGTAGATCTTTTCCAGATCGAAATGGTATTTAGCGGCGGATGACAGCTCGCGGAGGGCGGATTCGAGAAGTTCATCACGCAGATGATACGCGTGGCGAAGCTCACCGCGAACGGCGCGCAGAGCCTCGGGATCAGCGTAGCGGCGGAGGGACACCGTTCGCGTGATCCCCCCTTCGCAGGGATCGGCATTCCCTGACAGAATACACAACCCTGTGTTCGGGTAGTACAGTCCGTCGATCTTATGGGGACACACGGGGTCGTAAGAAACCCAAACGGTCATCTTCCTTTCCTCGGACAAAGCAAGCAGAGCGGCGGTCAGACGGTACCCTATGCCGTAGTAGTCCGACAGGCGCAACAGCGTGCCGCCTGCGGCGAAGGACTCCCTTTCAAAGGTGTGCAGGGAGCAGTCCCCCGCCATGCTCACCGCACGGCGCAGAGCGGGAATGGGGGCAAACGTATCGCCACGAGGCTGGTCACGGAGAATCCGTCCCGCCAGAGCGCGGAGCTTCCCCTCCCGCAGGCACCCCGCCATCAGGGAATCCGCCACGCGATCCACCTCTCCGCAGGCGGCGAGGTAGGCGTATGCCCGCCCGTAGGCGGCGGATTTCCCCTCGCCCAAAGTACGGATCACATCACTCTGCCCCGCCAGACGGTTGCCGTCCCAGAATGCTCCGAGGTTGATGATGTCCTCCTTCGCCCCGGGCAGAACCGGCTCGCGGACGTGGGGGGCGGTACCGTCCAGAAAGCCTACGGTGGGCCGTCCCTCCCGCGTGAGCAGGATTCCATCCAGAGAATGCGGATCGGAGGAGCAGGCGTACTCGGTCACGTCATATCCCAGCGTATGGGCACGGCGGGCGACCTCCTTCATGAAGTGGCTTTTGCCCGTACCGGGGCCACCCTTGATGATGTAGAGGCGGTCGGTGCGGGTATCGGTGAATATGTCGCCGTAGTAGTTACAGAATCCGCGGCAGGAGTTGGACGCGGCAAAATAGCGGCGGGTTTGGGTATGAGTCATGGGAAACTACTCCTTTCGGATGGTTTTTCCCTCACAGACTATGCAGTTTTTGGGCTTTTCGTGACGAAAAAAGAGCCGATCCGTCTCCTCTGCCACCTCTTTTTGCATGAAAAGCAGGATCAGCAGATTCAAAACCGTCATCAGAGCGATGGCACCGTCGGCCAGCGTCCAGGCCAGCGTGGGGGTGGTGACAGCCCCCAGCGCCAAGGAAAGCGCCAAAACCGCAATATAGATCCCCTCGGCAATTTTTCTGCCCGCGCGCCGTCCCGTCAGATACCCCACGCAGGTCATGCCGTAGTGCGCCCAGCAGATGACCGTCGCCACGCCGAAAAGCAGAATGGACAGCGCGAAAAAGCTACCTGCCCATCCTCCCAGAACCGAGGAAAAGGCGGTCTGGGCAGTACGGGTGACGTCCTCCCCGAAGGCAGACGGGCCGCTGTCGCTGACCAGGATGCAGAGAGCCGTGACGGTACAGAGGAGCACCGTGTCCACGAAAACCTCCACCAAGCCGAAAAGTCCCTGCCGAGCAGGCAAATCGGTGTCGGCGGCGGCGTGGGCCATGGGTGCGGTGCCGCATCCCGCCTCGTTGGAGACCAGCCCCCGCATAACACCGTAGCGGATGCCCCCCGACAGGAGGAAGCCCCCGATCCCAGCCCCTGCGGTGAGAGGGTGCCACGCATCCTGCCAAATGGCGGTCAGGGCGGCGGGGATCCGCTCGCGGCGCAGGATCAGAACCGCCACACAGACCACCAGAAAGCCCACCGTCATGAAGGGCACCAGCTTCTCAGTCAGGGCAGAAATGCGCTTGGCGCCGCCCAAAACCGTCACAACGGACAGGATCGCCACCGCTCCCCCGGTGATCACGGGCGGCAGAGAAAAGCCCTCGTCCATGGCTCCCGCCACGGCGTTGATCTGGAGAAAGCTTCCCATGGTGATGGCATTCACAAGGCAGAGTAAGGCAAAGACCGCCGCCAGAAATTGGCCGAGGCGGGGGAGTCCGGCCCGTGTCAGGCCGTCCTCGATATAGTAGGGAGCGCCGCCGATGGGCTGACCCTCGGGGGACAGGCGGCGGTGGCGAAGCGCCAGAGTGATCTCGGCGTACTTGAGTATCATAGCCACCAGGGCGCTCACCAGCATCCAGAGCACCGCTCCCGCCCCGCCGAAGTACAGGGCGGAGGCAACCCCCACGATGTTCCCTACTCCCAGCGTTCCGGCCAGAGCTACCGTCAAGGCGCGGAAGGGGGAGATCCCATCGGTGTTTTTTCGGGTAAACAGTTGCTTGAAGCACCGCCACGGGTGGAGCAGGTAGAAGCCTCGCAGACGGAGGATATAGAAAAGGCCGACGCCGAAGAGGAGGATTGGCGTGGCGGACAGGAGTATGGACATGGACATCACCTCGGGGGAGTGTATGTGTGTTAGAGGAAAAAAAGAACGGTACCGAAATTGAGGTTTATCGGTGAGTTATGCTTATGTACTTTTCTGCCCATGGCGGCAGAAAAGTACCAAAAGAACGCCCCGTAAGGAAGAAACCCACGGTTTCTTCCTTACGTATCCATCATCCTACTGCGCGCACTTCTTTCGCCAGAGGGCGAAAGAAGTTGACCGCGCGTAGGGTCGCCAAGACCCGATAACCCGCACGAACGGCGGAGCGCCGTCCGCGCGAAACTCGCCGCTTTGCTTCTACCCAAAGTCACATTTTAACTTGTCGGATAAAAGAAACCGTGGTTTATCCAAGCGGGCAGCCAACCGCGATGTTGGCGTTCCGCCAACATTGCGGCTACACGGCGAACTGCGACTTGACAGCGCGTTGGCGATTTTGCCCACTGGCAAAATGGCGCGCAGATAAGGCGATAGAATTCTTAAGGAAAGTAACGTGGGTACTTTCCTTAAGTGGCGCTCTTTTGTGAAGTGCGAAGCACTTCTCTTTTCATCTCGCCAGGGAGAGAAAAGTACACAACAAACAGCTCGACAAACCCAAATTTGAAGTTCATATCATGGAATCCAATTCATTCGGTAAATTGCCCATTTCTTATGTTAATACTTTGTGAATAATACGCAAAAGCCCTTGACATTTCGGGATTTTCGTGTAAAATATGGTATGTGGTTGGCACTCAAAGCAAAAGAGTGCTAAAATCCGACTTTATTCCCGTCGGGACACCCAAAACAGTAGAAATTGCGGATCACGCACAGTATAGGAGGCACATTATGAAACTCAATCCCCTTTCCAACCGCGTCGTCATCAAGTTCGTCGAGGCGGAGGAGAAGACCTCCGGCGGCATCTTCCTGACCGCCGCCGCTCAGGAAAAGCCCCAGATCGCCGAAGTTATTTCCGTCGGCCCCGGTAAGGTCACCGACAACGGCGCTCTCGCCCCCATGACCGTCAAGGTCGGCGACAAGGTTATCGCCAGCAAGTACGCCGGTACTTCCGTCAAGCTGGAGGGCACCGAGTACACCATTCTCTCCGAGGACGATATCCTCGCAGTCGTGGACTGATTTCCACACAGTCATTTTTTGGAGGTAAACTGCAATGGCAAAGGATATTCTGTACGGCATTGAAGCCCGTAACGCTCTGGCCCGCGGCGTGGATAAGCTGGCTAACACGGTTAAGATCACCCTGGGTCCCAAGGGACGCAACGTGGTGCTGGATAAGAAGTACGGCTCTCCCCTGATCACCAACGACGGCGTGACCATCGCCAAGGAGATCGAGCTGGAGGACGCCGCCGAGAACATGGGCGCTTCCCTGGTTAAGGAGGTCGCCACCAAGACCAACGACGCCGCAGGCGACGGTACCACCACCGCAACTCTGCTGGCTCAGGCCTTCGTCCGCGAGGGTATGAAGAACGTCACCGCAGGCGCCAACCCCATGGTGCTCCGCAAGGGTATCAAGAAAGCTGTGGATGCCGCCGTGGCTTCCCTGGTCGCTTCTTCCAAGCGTGTCAACGGTAAGGAAGACATCGCCCGCGTCGGCACCATCTCCGCCGGCGACGAGGTCATCGGTCAGCTCATCGCTGACGCCATGGAGAAGGTCACCGCCGACGGTGTCATCACCGTGGAGGAGTCCAAGACCGCCGAGACCTACTCCGAGGTAGTGGAGGGTATGCAGTTCGACCGCGGCTACCTGTCTCCCTACATGGTCACTGATGCTGACAAGATGGAGGCCGTCATCGACGACGCTCTGATCCTGGTCACCGACAAGAAGATCTCCAACATTCAGGAAATCCTTCCCCTTCTGGAGCAGCTGGTTCAGTCCGGCCGCAAGCTCCTCATCATCGCCGAGGACGTGGAGGGCGAAGCTCTGACCACTCTCGTACTCAACAAGCTCCGCGGCACCTTCAACTGCGTGGCTGTCAAGGCTCCCGGCTTTGGCGACCGCCGCAAGGAGATGCTCCGCGATATCGCTACCCTGACCGGTGCCGAGGTGGTTTCCTCCGAGGTCGGTCTGGAGCTGAAGGATGCTGACCTGTCCATGCTGGGTCAGGCTCGTCAGGTCAAGGTTTCCAAGGAGAACACCATCATCGTAGGCGGCACCGGCGACACCGCTGCTATCCAGGCTCGCGTTGCCCAGATCCGCTCTGCTATCGAAACCACCACTTCCGACTTCGACCGCGAGAAGCTCCAGGAGCGTCTGGCCAAGCTGGCCGGCGGTGTGGCTGTCATTAAGGTCGGTGCCGCTACCGAGGCCGAGATGAAGGAGAAGAAGCTCCGCATCGAGGACGCTCTGAACGCCACCAAGGCCGCCGTTGAGGAAGGCATCGTGGCCGGCGGCGGTACCGCTTACCTGAACGTCATCGCCGACGTGGAGAAGGTTCTGGAGACCGTTGAGGGCGACGAGAAGACCGGTGTCAAGATCGTTCTGAAGGCTCTGGAGGAGCCCGTCCGTCAGATCGCGGCCAACGCAGGCTTCGACGGCGGCGGGATCGTCAACAACATCCTGTCCTCCGGCAAGATCGGCTACGGCTTCGACGCCTACAACGAGGTCTACGTGGACATGATGTCCGCCGGTATCGTGGATCCCACCAAGGTGACCCGCTCCGCTCTGCAGAACGCTTCCTCCATCGCTTCCGTCATCCTCACCACCGAGTCTGTCGTTGCCGACAAGCCCGAGCCTAAGGAGGCTGCTCCCGCAGCCGGCGGCATGGGCGGCGGTATGGGTGGAATGTACTAAGAACGGGAGAGCGCCAAGGGCTCTGCCCCTTGACCCCGCTCAAACCCTTTTTGGAAAAAGGGTTTGAGAATCCCAAAAACTTTTATCGCAGAAAAATAAAATCGGCAGGAGTGTTGCGCTTCTGCCGATTTTGTGGTATAATGAGGAAAAGCATATCAAGAGAATATCGTTCTCTATGCTTCAACCCAATTTCAGGAGGTAATCAAAGTGAGAAAATGTATTCGTTGTGGGAGTGAAATGAAAGAAGGTTGCACAATTAAAATTGAGGGTGCAGGAAACGGAATCGTTATGTCCTCCGATGAAAACAAGCTTTTCGGTGGTAGAATCGGCAAACCCAAAGTAGCCATTTGTCCTGAATGTGGTGAAGTTTCAATTTATATCGAGGATGTTGAAAAATTAAAATAATCCTCAATTTCCCAATTCGAATCATACACATCCAATTCAAAAAGAGAGGCCAAAACAACCTCTCTTTTTCTATGCTATAAAGGTTTTGGGAGGTCCAGGAACCTTTTTGCAAAAAGGTTCCTGGTCGTTCCCCGTTCTCTCAATCAGACCAATCCCTGAGCCAGCATAGCGTCGGCGACCTTTTCGAAGCCTGCGATGTTGGCACCGGCGACCAGGTCACCCTCCATGCCGTACTTCTTGGCGGCGGCGACGGAGTTTGCGAAGATATCAGACATGATCTGGTGGAGCTTGGCATCCACTTCCTCGGCAGTCCAGGAGTAGCGCATGGAGTTCTGGCTCATCTCCAGACCCGAAACGGCAACGCCGCCTGCGTTAACAGCCTTGGAGGGAGCGATGACCAGACCGTTCTCCTTCAGGTACTCGAAGGCCTCGGCGGTGGTAGGCATGTTGGAAACCTCCACGTAGTACTTCACACCGTTGGCCACGATGTTCTTGGCATCCTCAATACCCACCTCGTTCTGGGTAGCGCAAGGCATGATCACGTCAACCTTCTGCTCCCAAGGACGCTTGCCGGCGAAGAACTGCACACCAAACTTGTCGGCGTAGTCCTGTACCTTGTCGCGGCCCGAAGCACGCATCTCCAGCATGTAGGCGATCTTCTCTTCGGTGTTGATACCGTCGGGATCGTAGACGTAACCGTCGGGACCCGAAATGGTGACGACCTTACCGCCCAGCTCGGTGACCTTCTTAACGGTACCCCAAGCCACGTTACCGAAGCCGGAAACTGCGAAGGTCTTACCCTTGATATCCTCGCCCAGATACTTCAGCATCTCGACGGTGTAGTACACAGCGCCAAAGCCGGTAGCCTCGGGACGAATGAGGGAGCCGCCGTAGGCGCGACCCTTACCGGTCAGCACGCCCTCGTAGCGGTTGACCAGTCTCTTATACTGGCCGTACATGTAACCAACCTCGCGGGCGCCAACGCCGATGTCACCGGCGGGAACGTCGGTGTCGGGGCCGATGTGGCGGAACAGCTCAGACATGAAGCTCTGGCAGAAGGCCATGATCTCGCGATCGGACTTGCCGCGGGGGTCGAAGTCGGAGCCGCCCTTGCCGCCGCCCATGGGCAGGCCGGTGAGGGAGTTCTTAAAAGTCTGCTCAAAGCCCAGGAACTTGATGATGGACAGGTTTACGGAAGGATGGAAGCGCAGACCGCCCTTGTAGGGGCCGATGGCCCCGTTGAACTGGACGCGGTAACCCATGTTGACCTGTGCCTGACCGTTATCATCTACCCACGGAACGCGGAACATGATGACGCGCTCGGGCATGCACATACGCTCCAGCAGAGCCTCGCGGCGGTACTTGGCCTCGTTGGCGTCAACTACGGGGCGCAGGGAGTCAAGAACTTCCTTGACGGTCTGGTGGAACTCGGGCTGGCCGGGGTTCTGGGCAATGACTTTGTCAATAATCTCGTCTACGTAGGACATGGTTATATCTCCTTTATGTATAAAAATCGAATACACCGTGGCGGTGTCCGTCGGGTGAAGACCGCTTTGGCGCAAATTCGCAAAAGCATTTCATCCTATGCGTTATATTATACACCATTCCTCGCCGAAATGCAAGTACTTTTTGGAAATTTGCAAGAAAAAATTCCAACAATTTCACTTTCGACGGAATTTCCGGGGGGATTTTCGGGTTTTGAAGGGGAGAAGTGAAAGTTGAGAAGCAAAATCCCCCACAAAACGTGAAAGGATGCGCCCACACGGGTGTTTTTTTCTCAAGACTCTTGCAAAGGGGGAGATATTGTGGTATAATGTAGAATAGATAATTATCATCACAAGGCAGGTGCAACATGAGCCATCCTATCACCGTCCCCGTATCCCTCTCCGCCCGCAAGTCTCACGGCTACGACGTCACGATCAGCCGCGGCCTGCGCCACCGCGCGGGTGATCTCATATCTGCCGTCATTCCCTCCTGCCGTGTTCTGCTTCTGACCGACGACACGGTAGAGGCTCTCTACGCCGCAGACGTGACTGCGTCCCTGACCGAGGCGGGTTATACCGTAATTCGCCACGTCATTCCCCACGGGGAGGCCTCCAAGTCGGCGGCAAACCTCATTGCGCTTTTGGAACAGATGGCCACCGAGCATCTGACCCGCTCGGATCTTCTCGTCGCCCTGGGCGGCGGCGTGGTCGGAGATCTGGGGGGCTTCGCGGCGGCGGTGTACCAAAGAGGCATCCGTTTCGTACAGATGCCCACGACACTTCTTTCTATGGTGGATGCCTCGGTGGGCGGCAAAACCGCCATTGATCTGGCCGCGGGTAAGAATCTCTGCGGCGCGTTCCATCAGCCGTCTCTGGTCATCTGCGATACCGATTGCCTGAACACCCTCACCCCCGAAACCTTCGCCGACGGCATGGCCGAGGTCATCAAGTACGCCTTCATAAACGACAAAGCCCTGTTCGACCTTCTGCAGGGCGATCCCTTGGATATGAACGAGATCATTCGTCTCTGCGTGGAGGACAAGCGGGCGCTGGTGGAGGAGGACGAGACCGACAAGGGCGTGCGTCAGCTCCTCAATCTGGGGCACACCGTGGGTCACGCCATTGAGGCCTGCTCGGACTTTGCCAGTTCCCACGGAAGCGCAGTAGCCATGGGCATGGTCATCATCACCCGCGCTTCCGAGAAAATGGGGATCTGCGAGGCAGGCACCTTGGACGCCCTGACCGCTCTGCTGGAAAAATACCGTCTGCCCACCGAATGCCCCTTTACTCCCGAACAGCTCTACTACGCCGCCCTGTCCGACAAGAAGCGGTCGGGAGGATTTTTGACCCTGGTCGTTCCCTACGGCGTGGCGGACAGCCGCCTTGTTACCGTTCCCGTGGACGCGCTGGAGAGCTACATCCGCGCGGGGCTTTCGGAGTGAGGTCTGTCCTATGGAAAAGATACTGAAATCCCCCCGCCTGAACGGCTGTGTGCGCGCCCCCTCCTCCAAGTCCGAGGCGCACCGCGCTTTGATCGTGGCGGCTCTGGCGGGTCTGTACGGCGCAGAGCCCATTGTTCGTCGGGTGCGGTGTACCGATCTGAATGAGGATATCGAGGCAACCGTCCGTTGTCTCCGCGCCCTGGGCGCGGAAATCGAGCGGGTTGGAGACGAGTTTCTCGTCGCCCCCATCACCACCCTGCCTGCTCAGGCCGCCCTGGATTGCGGAGAATCGGGCTCTACCTTGCGTTTCCTGCTCCCCGTGTGTTGTGCCCTGGGGGCAACGAAAGCCGCTCCTGCGGGCTTTATCGCCCGTCTGACGGGTCATGGCCGCCTCCCGAACCGTCCCCTCTCCCCTCTCTACGAGGAGCTGGCCTCCCACGGCGCGATTCTGTCCCCCATGGGCTCCAACCCGCTGACCGTAACGGGCAAGTTAACGGCCGGAATTTACAAGATTGACGGCGGTGTGTCCTCCCAGTTCATCAGCGGCCTGCTCTTGGCTCTGCCCCTTCTGGGCGGGGATAGTTCCCTTTCGGTGACGGGCAGGATTGAATCGGTGCCTTACATCGACATGACCGTGGACGCCATCGCCCGGGTAACGGGTGCCTTGAGCGGAAATCTGCCCGACTTTACCGTGGCGGGACGGGACAGCCATCCCACCTTGCCTCATCCCACGGACTCGCTCTCTGTGGGCGGTGATTGGTCGGGGGCGGCCTTCTTTCTGACGGCGGGCGTGCTGGGTCGTAATGGCACGATGGTAACCGTGACGGGTTTGGATATGGAGTCCCGTCAAGGAGACAAAGCCATCGTGGACATTCTGCGGGGCATGGGCGGTGATATCCGCGAGAATCCCGACGGGAGCCTGACAGCCCTCCCCTCCTCTCTCCACGGTTGTGTCATAGACGCCGCGCAAGTGCCCGACTTGGTGCCTATTCTGGCCGTGGCCGCCTCGGTGGCCGAGGGAGAAACCCGCATCGTGGGCGCGGCGCGCCTGCGGCTCAAGGAGAGCGATCGACTGAAAACTGTCAGCGCTATGATCACCGCCCTGGGCGGAAACATTACCGAAACCGACGACGGGCTCATCCTCCGCGGTGTCCCCCATCTCAAGGGCGGCATTGTGGATTCCGCCGGCGACCATCGCATCGCCATGAGCGGCGCGGTGGCGGCTACCCTGTGCGACGGGACTGTGACCGTGGTCGGCGCGGAATCGGTAGCGAAGTCTTATCCCGCGTTTTGGAATGAATTCGAGCGCTTATGTAAGGAGTAAGCACGACATGGCAAACATCTACGGAAACAACATACAACTGGCCATTTTCGGCGGCTCTCACGACCCTGAGATCGGCATGACCCTCACAGGTTTTCCTGCGGGGGTGAGGCTCCCCGAGGCAGAGCTGCTGGCCTTTATGGCGCGGAGAGCCCCCGGGCAGGGGCCTTGGGCCACGGCACGGAAGGAGCCCGACATCCCCGTTTTCACGGCGGGTGTCATCGAGGAGACCGCCGAGGACGGCCAAAAGGTCTATGTCACCGACGGCAACCCCATGCGAGCGGTGATCGTCAACCAAAACCAGCGCTCGGGGGATTATGCTTCCCTCTCCGACACCCCCCGCCCCTCCCACGCCGACTACCCCGCGCGGATGAAGTTCGGCGACACGGTGGATCTGCGGGGCGGCGGCAAGTACTCGGGGCGGTTAACCGCGCCTCTGTGCATCGCGGGGGCCTTCTGTTTGGCCTACCTGCGGGAGCACGGGATCGAGATCGGCGCCCACATTCAGCAGATTGGGGCGGTGAAGGATTTGCCCTTTGCCCGCCTGTGCGTGGACAAAGAGACGCTACACACCCCTGCGGCACGCCCGTTTCCCGTTCTTGACCCCGAGGCAGGAGAAGCCATGCGCGGCGAGATCGAGTGCGCTCGCATGACGGGGGACTCGGTGGGCGGCTCTGTGGAGTGCGCCGTGACGGGACTCCCCGCGGGGCTGGGTGACCACCCCTTCGAGGGCATGGAGGGACGGATCTCCTCGATCCTGTTCTCCATCCCTGCTGTCAAGGCTGTGGCCTTCGGGGACGGATTCGATTTCGTCACGGGTTACGGCTCCACCCACAACGACGCCTACTGTGTGGACGCTGACGGCGCCATCCGCACCAAGACCAACCATTGCGGCGGCATCGTGGGGGGGATGTCCACGGGTATGCCCGTGATCTTCTCCTGCGCCTTTAAGCCCACGCCGTCTATCGGGATGGAACAGGACACGGTGTCCCTGTCCCGCCGCGAGAATACAACGCTGACCGTAAAGGGTCGCCACGACCCCTGCATCGTCCCCCGCGCCGTCCCCGTGGTGGAGGCCGCGGCGGCGGTGGCGGTGGTGGATATGATGCTGGATAACTGACGAAAGGAGCCATCATGAAATACCTGTTTTCCGATTACTATTTCCTCTGCGGCGCCGCCGACAAGGAGACCCGCACGGTGGGGGATGCCTATCGCAAAATGTGCGGCTACCTCGACGGATCCTCCACCTGCGATTGTCTGCTCCATGCCCTGCGGGGACTGGTTGCGGGCGGCTATATCACCGTAGCGCCTGAGGATCACCACGGGAACCAAGTCGTAAGCCTCAACTCTCCGATTGCCGTCACCAAGGCAGGCAAGGAGGCCGTAGCCATTTCGGGTCTGCAAAAGCTGTTTGGCGAGCGCAAGGCTTTCGTGAAGAATCAGCTTCGTTTCTGCGCCCAGGAGCGCCCCGACGATCCCGTTGGGAAAGATTGGTGGGTGGACAGCGACTGCCTGACCCAGATAAATTACGACGGCGTACGAAACTGCGAGTGGGCAATGCCTTTGTTTGAAGTAGGAGACGTGGGGGACGGATGCCTGTCCCTGACTCTGTACCGTAGCTCCTACGGCTACGGCGAAGATGACACCGATCCCGATGCCCCCGAGCAGGCCGACCGCGTGACGGTCACGGGAGATGCGGAGCGCATCATGCAGGGAATCTCGGATCTCCTAACGGTAGCCCACGTTCTCTTGACCGAGCCTCCCCGCACCCGCAAGGTAGCGATCCATGGGGCAGACAAATCCCTGGTGGTCACCCTGGCACAGGCGGCGGGAGAGCAAGGCTCTTGCCTGCGCATGACGGTGGCGCAGATCCGCTTCAACCGTCAGCGCTTCTACGGCAAACGGGACGGCGACCTGGATTACGCCCAGTGCGGTGATGCTCTTATCACCGCTGAATTCGTGAACGCGCATGGGTTCACTGCTCGTCTGCTTCCCTGCACGGTGGCTCTACCGAATCGGTTGAGCCAGGCGAATCTGGAAAACATCGACGCCCTCTGCAAACTGCTACTGTAAGGATACGCTATGAATTCCAGTGAAAAAAAGCCCTTTCGGGCGGGTCTTTTAGGCGAACATCTCTCCCACAGCTTCTCCCCGCAGATCCACGCCGTTCTTTCGGAGGGGCGCTATACCTATTCCCTCTTTGAGCGCGCCCCCGAGGAAGTGGAAGGCTTCATCAAGGGGAATGAGTGGAACGCCTTGAACGTCACCATTCCCTACAAGCAGACCGTGATGCCCTATCTGGACGTCCTATCCGATGAGGCGCGCCGCATCGGCGCTGTGAATACCGTCACCCGCCTCCCCGATGGGCGGCTTAAAGGAGACAACACCGATTATTTCGGACTTTCCTATGCCCTATCGACTTTCGGGCGGAATTTCAAGGGTCAAAAAGCTCTTGTCCTCGGCAACGGCGGCGCGGCAGCCACGGCGGTGGCGGCGCTGCGTGATCTGGGTGCAACTGTCATTCTGTTGGCACGGAACGGTAAGTCCGTGGGCGGTGTGACCCCGGAGGCCTATGAGGACGTATATGAGCGCCATTCCGACGCGGCGACGGTGGTCAACTGCACCCCCGTGGGAATGTACCCCAAGCTGGTGGGACAGGCTCCCATTGACCTGAAAAAGCTCCCCAAGGTGGAGGCGGTCTTCGACATGGTCTACAACCCCGCCCGCACGGCGCTTTTGCAGGAGGCCATGGAGTTGGGTATTCCGTGTGCCAACGGGCTGGTCATGCTGGTCGCCCAGGCCAAGCGAGCCGGCGAGCTGTTTTTGGGGAAGACATCATCGGATGACGTTATATCTCCCATTGTGGACTCCATCACAAGGGACACGCAGAACATCATCCTCGTGGGCATGCCCGGGAGCGGAAAATCCACCGTCGGTCGGCGATTAGCGGAAGCGTTGAACCGTCCCTTCGTGGATACCGATGCCATGATCGTGGAGGCCGACGGACGATCTGTTCCCGAGATCTTTTCCACCGACGGCGAGAAGGTATTCCGCGCCAAGGAGACCGAGGCGGTCAAGGCGGCGGCGATGATGAGCGGAGCCGTCATCGCCACGGGAGGCGGTGTGGTCACCTTTGAGCGCAACTATGCCCCCCTGTCCCAGAACGGGCGCATTATATTCATCAAACGAGATCTCGACAAGCTCCCCACGGCGGGCAGACCCATTTCCCAAGCCCATTCCATGGAGGAGCTCTACGCCAAGCGTCTGCCCCTGTACAGGGCCTTTGCCGACGCGGAGGTGGACAACAACGGCTCCCCCGAAGCCACCGTGGAGGCCATACGGAAAGCCCTTGGCTACAAAAACTGACGGAGGTACACTGTTATCATGAAATTTCTCATCATCAACGGCCCCAATCTGAATATGTTTGGTCTCCGTGAGCCCGATATCTACGGCAAACAAGATTATGCCACCCTCTGCAATCTCTGTATAGAATGGTGCGCCGAGGCCGGGGTGGATTGCGAGATCTTCCAGTCCAATCACGAGGGTGTGATCGTGGACAAGATCCAGGAGGCCTACGGCAAAGTGGACGGTATTGTCATCAACCCCGCCGCCTACACCCACACCAGCGTGGCCATTCTGGACGCCCTCAAGGCCGTGGGACTTCCCACGGTGGAGGTTCACATCTCCAAGATCAGCGAAAGGGAGGAGTTCCGTCGGATCTCCTACGTCAGCTACTACGCATCCCGCACCATCGAGGGCATGGGATTTGAGGGCTACGGTGAGGCCATTCGCTGGCTGAAGCAGGAGATTGGTGCCTTACGCTGAACCCATAATTTTATACCAATTCCCCGCCCGCGAGTGTATGTTGAGGCATCAGCATACACTCGTTTCGTTAAAAAACACCTTGAAATCCCACAAATTGACAATTTATTGTTTAGAAATAAACCTTGTGTTTCTAATTGTCGATTTTCGTCTACAATCCTGACAAAAGAAGGGCATCCGCATTCATGCAGATACCCTTTTTTTGATCATTCCCTTGGAATTGTATTTTCCCCTTGCTCGATCCATCTCTTTGCCCACCGAAACAGCGCCTCGGACATGGAATCGAATTCCACCGTCCCACCGTTTTTCAACGTTATAAAGGTATCAACGATCCCTCGGTCAACAGGCGAAACGCTCCCAAGCAGTTCCTTTTGATGTTTGATATATTCTCCCGTTTGCATGAAAGCAATGGCCTGCACCACGAAAGAAGCAGATTTATATAAGCCCCGCAGAATCTCCTCGCTCTGATCATGCAGCATATTATGCACACAACCGTGGTAGATATTGCACGCGCCGATCCTGATGGCGCGGTCAACGGCGTCGACGTCCAACAGGGGCAGCAGATCATCCAGACTTCCCTTGAGAGGTTTCGTATCGTAGTAGAACTGGAACAGATCCGAAGGCTCCCAGTTCAGAAGCTCGCGTTTGCCCGAAAGAAACCCGCAGATCAGGTCTCTGTGGGGCAACGTGTCCAGCATGGAACCGTAAGCCTGTATATCCACGGCGGTCAGCTCGTCCAGGATCACCACCATGTCGATGTCGCTCCCGTCGGTGGCTTCCCCGCGGGCGTGGCTACCTTGGAGGCCGATAAACCATACGCGGCCGGGAAAGGTTTCGTATAAGGAGTTTGTAAATTTGTCAAGCCAAGAAAAAATGTCAGTCATTGTGTCACCGCCTTCCTTGAATGTATTATACCATAAAATCAAACCGAAGTCAAGGTTCAATTCTCAAATACCACTTTCAGGGATTCTGAACCCCACACGCGCTATAGGTTACCGTTACCCCAAGTTACTATGCACGCGTTTTGCCAAGGGCAGAGCCCTTGGCGGGGTTCATCATCGTAAAGAAACATCTATAAAACAAAACAGACCACCATACGGTGGTCTGTTCTGTTTTATGGTGCACCTTCAGGGATTCGAACCCGGGACCCACTGATTAAGAGTCAGTTGCTCTACCAACTGAGCTAAAGGTGCGATTGAACCTTTAGCTCAGTTGGTAGACCATCATGA
>JAZRFR010000260.1:0-8030 GCA_045643785.1 Eubacteriales bacterium
GAAAGAAGTTTCCCTCTGGACACCCTTCAAGAACTTTCAAAAAAGATTATTTATGAATGGTTTTTGAAAGTTTTTGGGAGTCCAGAGCCGTTTTTCAAAAAGGGTTCTGGTGGGGTGCAGGGGTGAAACCCCTGCACGATAAACTGCAATTCTCCCTTCAAAAACACCGCCACCCATCACGGGCGGCGGTGTTTTGCATAGGAATATTACTTGCCGTTGGGGCGGGTCTCGGTCGCACCGCTCTCAAAGGCGGTGTCCTCGGAGAGGGTGGCGGCGGCTTCCTCGCTGAAGAAGTCCAGAGGATCCACCGACAGGCCCTTGACGGTCACCTCGAAGTGCAAGTGGGGTTCGTCGGCCATCTCCACCACGGCGGTATCGCCTACGTTGCCCAGCTGCTGACCCTGCTTGACCTCGACGCCGACGGCGATATCCTTCGCCAGATCCTTGGCCAGGTTCTTATAGATAGACACGGTCTCGTCCTTGTGGGTAACGGCTACGCAGGTACCCATCATGGAGTCGTTCCAGATCTTCTCTACCTTACCGTCAGCGGCGGCGTAGACGGGGGCTTCGGGGGCGGTGGCAATGTCCACGCCCAGGTGGACGCGGTAGTCGCCCATGGTGTTGGAATAGACCTGAAGGGTGGCGTCGTGACCCTTGAACATCTTACCCGTTACGGGGAGAGCCATCATAGCCTCGGGCTCCTCGGGATCAGCGCCCACGGGCTGGGTCTCACCGCCGTTGTAGGTGGGCAGGGTCACCTCATCCTTGACGGAGGGGGCTGCCTGGGTGTCCTTGGAATCGGTAACGGTGTTTGTGACGGTTCCGTTATCCGTGACGGGCTTCTTGGCGCGGTTCGCGGATACGGTGGCGGCGATGATGATGCCCGTCGCCACCAGCAGGGTCACCATGGTGACGATGACGGCGCGGTTGGTGAAAAACTGTTTCATCTTCCCCGCAAATTCGTTCTGATTGTTTGCCATATTCTTCTCCTTTGTCCCTTGATTTGGGAGAGCCTTGGGGCACCCCCGTAGGTACGAGACTATTTTCTGCCGTTTGTGGGGGAGTTATGCAAGACGGGGAAATTTTTTCGGAGAAGATGCAGAGGGTGACCCCCTGCATAACAATTTCAAGCACCCGCCCTGCAATACAGAGCGGGTGCTTGTCTTTCAGCGTTTCTTTCCTCCGCCGCGGACGAGGCAGGAGGACAGCTCGGATGCGGTCAGCTTGACGAGAATGGCATCCTCTCCCAGGCACTCGATGCGGCACCAGGGGATATGGTAGCATTCCGACTTGCCAAGCCCCAGGAATCCGTGTTCCTTGGGGATGATGAGGGCAGAGGCGCGGCCATCCTCGGCGCAAAGCTCCAGCGCCGAGGGGTAGCCCAGCTTACCGCCGTCGCAGAGGTTGATGACCTCCATACAGAAAAGCTCGGTGGTAGTGATATGTCTCACGGGCAATCCTTCCTTCCATGCAAGAATCATGGTACAGGATATGCGACCCACGAAGGATTTATCCGATCCGCCAATCAAATCACGCCTTCTTCTTTTGGGGAGGGTTCACGGTATTGCGCAGGATCAGATCAACAACAATGCATACCACGGGAGCCGTCAGGGGCAGGACAATAGCCCACAGGGGAGACAGGCCTGCCACCAACGCGGCGGCGAGGGCGCCGACGTAGGCCAGGGCGAGCCCGAAGGTGGTAAAGAATACGGCACTGTTGCGGCGCGGAAGCCGATCCAGGCGGAACACGGCAATCTGCAGGCCGAACAGGCAGAGAAGGCCGAAGTACGCCATATCGCCGCCGAACTCTACGTCGCAAAGAGCGGCAATAAAGGCCACGAGCCAAGGCAGGGCCGCGCCGGAGGCGGCGGCGATCAGAGCGCCCTTGTGGGTTAGATAGGGACGGCGGATCCCCTTATCCAGGGAGCGGCGGGGGGCAGGGGTGTTCCGCAAGGGGAGAGCCCCTGCGGCGGCGATCACCAGCGCATCCAGCACAAAGCCCGACAGGAGCAGGGCGGGCGCGGCGGCAAGGGAGACACCCAGGCACAGCGGCAGAACCATCATGACGATACGCACCGCCTGGGAGATCAGGACGAAGCGGAGGGAGCGATCCAGGCTATCCTTGAATCCGTCTGCCGCTTGCAAGGCGCGGGACACACCCAGAACACCGCCTCCTCCCGTGGAGGAACGGCGCACCAGAATATGGGCGGCGCGGCGGGAGCGGTCGCTTGCCATCTTCCCGTCGGGAAGTCCGTCGGTTTCGGACAGAGAGGGATCGTTGCGGCGGGCATCCACGTGGGCAACACCCTCCTCTGCGGAGGCAAAGAGGGGCGCGGAGCAAGTAAAGGCTACGTCGGCCTCGGCAAGCAGGCGCACATCGGCGCTATCCACCGACAGCACACCGACGGTACGACCCTTGGCCTTCAGATCCCGTATGCAATCCAACACGTAGTCCTCCGAACAGCCAAGGAAGGCGCGGCATCCCGCGGATATACGCTCGGCGGCAGGAGTGCGGAGTTCTCCAACGGGAGGAGGCAGATCCGAGGGGGCTCCGTCAGTCAAGCCGCAAGCAGACAACGCGCGGATATGGGCATCCGCCGTATCGGCCAGAAACGCCGTAACACGGATTCCTGCCTTTTCCAGATTCTTGATGCAGCCCGCGGTTTTGCGGCAAACATGGGCGCTGTAGGTGAGCATGGCGCGGTAGGTGCGTTCGCCGTGGGCTTCGGTAATGAGGAACAGCGGGGTGCTTCCCTGTCGCGCGGCGTTGCGATACTCACGGTAGAGGTGGTTCACGCCTTCTCGGTCGGCGGGACGGCTCTTGCGGCCGTCGTAGATGGAATCGCAGGACTCCACCTCGCTGAAATCCTCGGTCAAGAAGACGGTTATGCGGCAGTTTCCTCCCTTTTCGGGGAAAATGCCCGAGGCGCCGCCACGCTCGGCGCGGATGCCCTTTACCTTGACGTCGAAGGCGGCCTCGTCGGTCTCTGCCCAACGGCAGAAGGCCGTTGCGAGGGATACGTAGGGATCCTCACCTTGTCCTGCTGAGGGCAGGGTGGAAATACCGCGGCGATAGAGGCAGAGGTATTCCGTGATGGAGCGTACCTCCTCATCCGCCTCGGGACGGTCGCAATGGTATACGGTATCGCCCACGCGCAAGGCTTCGGGGTGGCGTTCGCCGTCGTGGAGGGCGGCCGTTCCCACCAAGAGCAGGTCGGTCATGCGGGTGAGGTTCTCGTAGGTGGCGGCGGATTTGATCTCAGCCGTGTTTTCTCCGTCTCGATCCAGCGCGGCGGCGCGGCGGGCGGAGGTGGCCAGGTTGACGCCGCGTGCCAGGAGATGCTCGCTGAGGGTCACGGTAGCCAGCGCCAGCACCGAGAGGAAGATGTCCAGGAATTCATACCGCGTGCCCAGGGTATAGATACCCAGCACGGTCAGGGGGATCACCAGGAACAACAGGCAGAGATTGTACACCGACAGCACCCGCGAGGCGCTCCCCAAATACCCCACGGTTTTGCCCTGATGGGGCGAGGGGACGTAGCCCAAAAAGCCGCCCAGATGGGTCTCGCTACCCACGGCCGTAACCAGAGCCGTGGCACTTCCCTCCTCCACCATACCGCCTGCGAAGGCCATATTGATGGGAGAGGTACGGTATTCCGCGGTGCTTTGGGGGAAGGCCTCGGCGATTTTCTCCAGGCGCACAGGCTCGCCGCGGGTATTGGACGCATCCATCTCCCGTTCGGTCACAACGAAGCCGTCGGCGCGGAGAAGGCGGCAATCGGCGGGGACGATGTCCCCTGCCCGCAAAAGGATGATATCCCCCTTCACAAGGCCATCGGCGCTGACGCGCAGGATACGGCCGCCCCGCAAAACGCGGCACAGGGGGGTATCGTAGGCGGCCTGCATGGCGGTGTCGGTCTTCTCGGCGGCGCGGTAGAAATATGCGCTCAGCGCGGTATTTCCCGCCGTCAGGAGCAGGCAAAAGATACCTAACGCGATGCGCTCGAAAAACAGGGAAATGATCGCAACGGCGAGCATGAGCCACAAGGCGGGCTCACGGATCACCCGCTTCAGGCAGGTCGCGTACCCCGCGGGCTGTTTGAGAAACAGGGGGCGCGCCTCGGAGGCGGCCAGACGTCGGGCGGCTTCCTTGGGTGAAAGCCCCGCGGCGGGATCGGCCGCCAGATGGGTGAGGATCTCATCCACCGTGGACACGGCGGGATTGATGGATTTGCGTACCCGTTGGGTACGGTCTTGTTCGGGGGATGGCATGGGATCCCTCCTTCCATACGTGATTCTTTATTGTCAAGGGGGCGTTGTCCCCTTAACCCCCACCGGAACTCTTTTTCAAAAAAGGATTTCAGCGGGTCCGGGGCAGAGCCTCGGCGTTCCCCTTACATACAAGTAACCTTGATCTCGCCGTCCTTCACGCTCACCAGAATTTGGGTAAGCTGATGGGTATAATCCGCGATGACCGCCTCGGCGATGGCGTCCTCCACATGGCGCTGGATGTAGCGGCGCATGTTGCGGGCGCCGAACTTGGCGGAGTAGGACTTTTCGGCAATAAGGGACGCGGCGGCATCGGTATATCGGAGGTTCAGAGATTTCTCGGCCAAAGCGTCCACCAGCTCTTTCAACATGATGCGGGCGATGCGGGTGAAGTCGTCGCGATCCAAAGAACGGAAGGTCACCACCTCATCCACGCGGTTGATGAACTCGGGGCGCAGGAAGGCGGACAGCGCTTTCATGGTTGCTTCGGAGGCGCCTCCGAAGCGACCTTCCGCGCGATCCTCCTCGGATGCACCGAAGCCGATGGAGGCGGTCTGGCGGTCGGAGCCTGCGTTGGTGGTCATGACGATGACGGTATTTTCAAAGTTGACGGTCTTACCGTGGGCGTCGGTGAGGCGGCCGTCGTCCAGGATCTGAAGAAGGATGTTCAGCACGTCGGGGTGCGCCTTCTCAATCTCGTCGAACAGCACGACAGAGTAGGGCTTGCGGCGGATCTTCTCGGTGAGCTGACCCGCGTCGTCGTAGCCCACGTAGCCGGGAGGCGAGCCGATGATGCGGGAGACGGATTCCTTTTCCATGAACTCCGACATATCCAGACGGATGAGGGTCTCGGGGGAGTGGAACAGGTCGTTTGCCAGGGTCTTGACCAGCTCGGTCTTACCCACGCCCGTGGGGCCTGCGAAGATGAAGGAAACGGGCTTGCGCTTGGCAGAAACGCCTGCGCGGTTGCGCTTGACGGCGCGGGCGACGGCGGAAACCGCCTTGTCCTGGCCGATGATATGCTCCTTCAAGCGGGCTTCCAGCTTATCGACCTGCTCAAACTCGTTTTCGGTGACCGTGGTGGCGGGGATGCCCGTCCAGACCTCGATGACCTCGGCCAGCTCGGCGGCGGTGAGGGTGATGGCGGCGCAGTTCGGCTCCAGCTCGGACAGGCGGGCGGAGAGCTTGAGCTCCTCGGCCTTGATGCCTGCCAGCTCCTCGTACTTTCTCTGCATGGCTTTTTCATCCCCGTCGGGGGTCTCCTGGGTCTCCAGGGCTTCGCGGCGGGTCTTGATGTCCAGGAGGCGGTCGCGTATCTCGTAGGTCTCGTTGAGTTCTCCGCTGGAGAGGGAGAGGTGGGAGGCGGCCTCGTCGAGGAGGTCGATGGCCTTATCGGGGAGGTAGCGGTCGGTGATGTAGCGCTCGGACATGGTGACGGCCTTCACCAGCACGCCCTCGGGGATCTGAATGTTGTGGAATTGCTCGTAGTAGTGCTTGATTCCCTTGAGCATTTCCACCGACTCGGCAATGGAGGGTTCCTCCACCATGACGGGCTGGAAGCGGCGCTCCAGGGCGGTGTCCTTCTCGATGTACTTGCGGTACTCGGTCAGGGTGGTGGCGCCGATGATCTGTACTTCTCCGCGGGAGAGGGCAGGTTTTAAGATATTGGCGGCGTTGACCGAGCCCTCGGCCTCGCCCGTACCAACAATGTTATGCACCTCGTCGATGACCAGGATGACGTTGCCCTCGGACTGCACCTCCGAGAGAAGCCCCAAAATGCGGGACTCGAACTGCCCGCGGAACTGGGTGCCTGCTACCAAGGCGGTGAGGTCAACGAGATAGATCTCCTTGTTTTTCAGCTTGTAGGGCACGTCTCCCTTGGCCACGCGGATGGCCAGGGCCTCGGCGATGGCGGTCTTACCCACGCCGGGCTCACCGATGAGGCAGGGGTTATTCTTCTGGCGGCGGCAGAGGATCTGGATGACTCTCGCCAGCTCACGCTCACGTCCCACGATGCGATCCAGCTTACCTGCGCGGGCGGCCTCGGTGAGGTTGCGGCAATAGGTGGTGAGATATTTGAGCTGCTTCCCTTCTCGGCCATTGGCAGCGCCGTGGGGTTGCTTACCTTGTCCGCCGCGCTTGCCGTTTCGGGGGTCGCGGGGGGCGGGGGAATTCTCCCCGTTCTTCTTCATTTCGCCGAACAGGGCGGCCAGGCTTTGGCCGAGGCTGCTTCCGCTTTCGCTTCCACTCTCCATCTCTGCGCCGTCCTCACCAAAGAGGCTGGGCATATCAATGGCGGGGGCGCCGCCGTCCTCCACGCCGTCGGATTCCGAGGGCGCGGCCATCATTTCGTTGATGGAGTCCTCCATGGAGGCGATCTGGTCGGGGGAGATGCCCATTTGGCCGGCAATGCCGTCCAGCATATTATTGACGGGCAGACCCACTTCCTTGGCACAGCGCATGCACAGGCCCTCGGAGGTTCTCTGTCCGTTTTCCATTTTTGTAATGAATACCACAGCGATGCGTTTGTGGCATCTTGAACACATAACCATACTGTAAATTCCTTTTCTTGGGGTTGCGATTCGTGTTTGGAGAGTAAAACTACTCCACATTATATGATACCACATTTTCGGGCGGTTGTCAAGCGTTTGGTTGACAACATCATGACTCTTTTTCATCTGTACTTTTCTTTCACCAGTGAAAGGAAAGTACAGATGAGGACGGGATGATTATCTGCCCTCCCCCCAATTTTCACCCCTCCTCTACTTTTCACCTTTTACTTGACATTTCCGACAGGATATAGTATAATATATAACACTCAGAAAATACTTCCCCGCGCTCATGCGCAGAAAGGATTCAGATATGACCTACGTTGTTGCCAACCTTCACGGACACCTCGAAGAATACAAGACCCTGCTCCAGACCATCAAATTCAACGCCGACAGAGACGTGCTGTACGTCCTGGGCGACATCGTGGACTACGGCCCCGACGCCATGGCGCTCATTGAGGATATGAGCTACCGCCTCAACGTCTACCCCATCGCGGGCGAACACGATTTCACCGCCGTCAAGATGCTGAACGGCTACGAGAAAATGCAGGCCGGGCAGACCCCCGACGCCGATTTCATCGCCGACATGACCGCCTGGGTACAGGACGGCGGCGAGCCTACCCTGTCGGGTTACCGCGCCCTGGACAAGGATATGCAGGAGGGCATTCTGGACTACCTGTCGGATATGCCCCTCTACGAGGAGGTCACGGTGAACGGTCAGGATTATCTCCTGCTCCATCAGGGTATCTACGACTTCACCCCCGACGTGGAGCTGGACTGGCTGGAGCCCGAGGATTTCTTCTCGGAGTCCCTCGACCCCACCGCCAAGTATTTTGATAACAAGACCATCATCGTGGGCCACACCCCCACATCGGAGTCCAACGGCGGCGCTGACCGCATCTTCTACGGTAACGGCACCATCTTCATGGACTGCGGTCTGGGTCGTGGCGGTCGCCTGGGTTGCCTGCGTCTGGAGGACGGAAAGGAATTCTATGTCTAAGCAGAAAAACAACCGTGCGGATAAGCCCGAGGTGGTCACGGTTACGGTTCACGATCTGAATAATCTCGGTTGCGGCGTAGCCAGAATGCCCGAAGGGACTCCTGACGAGGGGCTTGTGGTGTTTATCAAGGGCACGGTCACGGGGGACGTTGCGCGGGCGCAGATCATTAAGCGCACCAAGTCCTTTTGCGTGGGCAAACTCACCGAGATCG
>JAZRFR010000261.1:0-3027 GCA_045643785.1 Eubacteriales bacterium
CGATAAACAAGGGTATAAATGCGATACTTGCACAAAATAAAGCTAATAGACAGTTGCGCCTCGTATATATATATATGTATTTGTTGATCATAGATACTCCTTTCTTTTTATCGCCAGTTTCCCCTTTGTATTACAAAGGCACAGGGCAAAGCCCATACCCCTAAAGAGGCACGGGCGCACCCAAAGGCTCCCTCCGGGAGGGAGCTCCCGACGAAGTCGGGTGAGGGAGAGTGCGTTACAATATAGTTAGCACAAGCCCCAAGTCACGCAGGCTCCTTCCGTCACCGCTACGCCGTGCCACCGCATCCGCTTGCGGATGGCATCTCGGAGGGAGGCTTTTCGCTAACTTCATTATAACACAAATCGGCAGAGAAAACAAGTCCTCTGCCGAAATTTGTTTGACGGCAGGAGCAAGCCCCCGCCCTACGTTATGAAATTGAATTCTCCGCTAAGAATGCAGAGCGAATCGGGATGGTTTTTTCTTGATTGTGTGGCTCAGACCATCTTCTCCTGCTTGACCTTATGGTCAATGATATGTCTGGACGCCAGCTCTCGGTGGACGTCCTCCACGGTGATTCCCATCTGTGTCATGAGCACCATGACGTGGTAGGCCAGGTCTGCGATCTCGTAGACGGTTTCCTTCTTATCGTTGCTCTTTGCGCCGATGATGACCTCGGTGCATTCCTCACCCACCTTCTTGAGGATCTTGTCCAGACCCTTGTCGAAGAGGTAGGTGGTGTAGGAGCCCTCGGGGCGCTCCTCCATGCGACCCTGCAGGAGGTCGGCCAGACCCTGGATGGTGTACTCGTGAAGCTCCTCGGACTGGTACACGGCTTTGGTAAAGCTGGTATCGGTGCCCAGATGGCAGGCGGGGCCGTCCTTCTCCACCACTACCACCAGAGCGTCGTTATCGCAATCGGCGGTGATGGAGACGATGTGCTGGTAGTTGCCGCTGGTCTCGCCCTTGAGCCACAGCTCCCGGCGGGAGCGGCTCCAGAAGCAGGTCTTGCCCTTCTCCATGGAGATAGCCAGACTCTCGCGGTTCATGTAGGCCACGGTCAGTACCTTTTTGGTGATGGAATCCACCACCACGGCGGGGATGAGCCCCTTGTCGTCAAATTTCAATTCGTCAATATTCAGCATATTTCTTAACCTCTCGTTGTTAAATCAATCTCATGTTGATGCCCTCACTCGCCAAAGCGCGTTTGAGGTCGGGAATGGCGATCTCACCGAAGTGGAACACCGAGGCCGCCAGGCCCGCGTCGATGTCGGGAACCTCGCGAAACAGGTCGATGAAGTCCTGCACACAGCCCGCGCCCCCCGAGGCGATGACGGGAACCTTTACCGCGCCGCAGACCGCGCGGAGCATTTCGATATCGAAGCCCCGCTTCACGCCGTCGGTGTCGATGGAGTTGACCACCACCTCGCCCGCGCCGTTGCCCACGCAACGCTTGATCCACTCGATGGCCTCCATGCCCGTGTCCTCGCGGCCGCCCTTGGCGAATACGCGGAACTCGCCGCCCACTCGCTTGATGTCGGCGGACAGCACCACGCACTGGTCGCCGTAGCGTTGCGCCGCCTCGTAGATCAGGTTGGGGTTGCGGATGGCACCCGAGTTGACCGAGACCTTGTCGGCACCGCATTTCAGCACGCGGTCGAAATCCTCCAGGGTATTGATGCCGCCGCCCACGGTCAGGGGGATGAAAATGGTGGATGCTACCTCGCGGAGAATATCGGTGAACAGGGCGCGCCCCTCCACCGAGGCGGTGATGTCGTAGAACACCAGCTCGTCGGCACCGCTGTCGGAGTAGAACTTGCCCAACTCCACGGGGGAGGACACGTCCCGCACCCCTTCAAAGTTGACACCCTTGACCACCCGTCCGTTTTTGACGTCCAGGCAGGGAATAATTCGCTTTGTAATCATCTGGATACCTCGATTGCTTCTTTCAGGTTGATGGCGCCCGTGTAGTAGGCCTTGCCGATGATGGCACCGTAGAGATCCATGTCAGTCAACGCCTTGACGTCCTCCATAGAGGACACGCCGCCCGAGGCCACGATGTCCATGGCGAACTTCTCGGACAGCTCACGGTACAGCTCGCGGTTGGTGCCCTTCATGGCGCCGTCCTTGGAAATGTCGGTGCAGATAACGGTTTTCACCCCGATGGACTGCATCTTCTCCATGAAGGCCTCCAGGGTAAACGCCGACTGCTCCAGCCACCCCTTGATGGCGATGTAGCCGTCTTTCACGTCAGCACCCACGGCGATTCTTTCGCCGTATTTGGCTACTGCATCTTTGAGGAAGGCCTCGTCGTTGACGGCGGCGGTGCCGAGAATGACACGGGACACGCCCGCGGACAGGTACTTCTCCACGGTGGCCATATCGCGGATACCGCCCCCGATCTCCACGAACAGGGAAGTATTCTGCGCCACGTCGGCCACGATGGCGAGATTGGGGGTGGAGCCGTCGCGGGCGCCCTCCAGGTCAACCATGTGGATGAAGCGCGCGCCGGCGGCCTCAAAGTCGCGGGCGATCTCGATGGGATTTTCGCTGTAAACCGTCATTTGCTCATAGTCGCCCTTAAAGAGGCGGACGGCCTTGCCGTCGTACAGGTCGATTGCGGGGAAAATATACATAGAAACGGAACCTCTTGCTTATTCTTCGTCCTCGGCGGGGACGGATGTGATAATGGGCTTGCCCTCGGCGTCCACGAGAACGGTCAGGCCGCCCGAGTAGCCGCCGGATACCCACAGGTAGTTGACGCCGGTTTTGCGGTCAACCAGAACGCGAGGTTGGACAGTATCGAAGGTGCCGCCGGAAATTTCGGTGCAAACAAAACGGTCAGATTTAATGGGTTTCATAATGGATTCTCCTATATCATACAATCAATTCAAATTTGGGTTTGTAGGGGAGCGAAAGAGCGTGAGGGGAAAAACTTCTTGAAAGAAGTTTTTCCCCAGACCCCTTTTCAAGAACTTTAAAAAAACAATTATTTGATAATGATTTTTGAAAGTTTTGAGGATTCTTAA
>JAZRFR010000262.1:0-14123 GCA_045643785.1 Eubacteriales bacterium
GACGTAGGCTACGGTAAAACCGAGGTGGCTCTCCGCGCCGCCTTCAAGGCCGTGACCGACGGCAAGCAGGTGGCCGTTCTGGTGCCCACCACCATCCTGGCACTCCAGCACTACCAGACCTTCTGCCGCCGCATGCGGGCCTTCTCGGTGAACATCGACATGCTCTCCCGCTTCAAGACCCCCAAGGAGCAGGATCAGACCATCCGCCGCCTGGAGCGAGGAGACGTGGACGTGATCATCGGCACCCACCGTATCCTGGGCAAGGATATCAAATTCAAGGACCTGGGACTGCTCATCGTGGACGAGGAGCAGAGATTCGGCGTGGCGCAAAAGGAAAAGCTCAAGCAGCTCTGCGGTAACATCGACGTGCTGACCCTGTCGGCCACCCCCATCCCCCGCACCCTGAACATGGCCATGGGCGGTATTCGGGACATCTCCATTCTGGACGAAGCCCCTGTGGACAGACTTCCCGTACAGACCTACGTCCTGGAGCACGACGATCTCATCATCCACGAGGCCATCCGCAAAGAGCTTCGCCGCGGCGGTCAGGTGTTCTACCTGCACAACGTGGTGGAAAATATCAACGACCTGGCCGCTTCCCTGTCCAAAGCCATCCCCGACGCCCGCATCACCGTGGCTCACGGCAAGATGGACAAGGAACAATTGGAGGAGATCTGGGAGCATATGCTCACGGGTGACATTGACATTCTGGTCTGCACCACCATCATCGAGACGGGCGTGGACATTCCCAATGCCAACACCCTCATCGTGGACTGCGCCGAGCGGCTGGGTCTGTCCCAGCTCCATCAGCTCCGCGGCCGCGTAGGACGCTCTTCCCGCCGCGCTTACGCCTACTTCACCTACCGCCCCGGCAAAGCCATCACCGAGATCGCCGAAAAGCGACTGGGGGCTATCCGTGAATACGCCGAATTTGGCGCGGGCTTCCGCATCGCTCTGCGGGATATGGAGATCCGCGGCACGGGTAACCTCTTGGGTTCGGAGCAGCACGGACACATGGAGGCCGTGGGCTACGATCTCTACATCAAGCTTCTGAACGACGCGGTTTTAGAGGAGCGGGGCGAAAAGCTTCCCGAAAAGAAGGAATGCACCGTTTCGGTCAACATCTCCGCTCATCTTCCCGACACCTACGTGCGCTACCCTGCCCAGCGCATGGCTCTCTACAAGCGCATCGCCCTCATCCGCAACCGCGCCGACATGGAGGACATGATCGACGAGCTGTGCGACCGCTATGGCGATCTGCCCGTCCCCGCCTCCAACCTTCTGGATATCGCGCTGGCTCGCGCTTTGGGCGAGGCCTGCGGCATCACCGCCATCCGTCAGGATGGCAACGCCGTGTTCTTCACCCAGGACAAGCCGAATATCGATGTATGGAGCGAGATATCCGATCTCGTCAAGGGTCGTATCCGCTTCACGGGAGGGGGTATGGACGCCCGCGCCGAGGCCCAGATCAAGCTCCAGCTCCGCCAGGGCGAGGATATGCTGGGGATAATTCACAAAATATTCGAAAAATATCTCGCTTTGCTTCACCAAGAGGGGTAGACGATTTTGAGATTTTGTGGTATAATATAGGTTGCAACAATCGAAAGGATATTTCTGTCATATGAAAACTACCGTTATCCGCCGTCTTCTGTCGGTCGTCCTCTGCCTGACCATGCTGGTCGGCGCCGTGGGCCTGACCGCCTGTACAAGCAAGAGCCCCGTGCTTCTGGAGCTGGACGGCAAGGAAATCACCGCTAACCAGTACCAGTTCTTCCTCTCCCGCGTCAAGGGCTCCTTGCACTACACGGGCTACAACGTGGAAAGCGCTGATTTCTGGAACATGATCATCGACGATCAGAATACCACCTACGACGACTTCTTCCGCAACGCCGTTCTGGAGGATGCCCGCCGCTACCTGGCCGCTCTGGCCATCTTTGAGGAGAAGGGTCTGGTTCTGCCCCAGTCTTACCTGGATCGCATCGACGAAAATATGGAGGATTACCTCCGCGACGCGGGCTCCAAGTCCGCCTTCAACTCCATGCTGAGCGCCTACGGCGTGAACATGGATATGCTCCGCGAGATCTACGTGATGGAGGCCAAGTACGAATACCTGCAGAAGGTGATCTACGGCGCTGAGGGCGAGCTTCTGGCCGCAGAGACCCGCATGGCCTATCTGAACGAGCATGCCGTCTGCTTCAAGCAGGTACTGATCCGCGCCTTTGATTACGTATACGAGAAGGATACCAACGGCGACGAGATCTACTACCTGCCCTCCGAGAACAACGCCCGCGTCAACAACATTGCTTACGACAAGTCGGCCGGTACCGTTCGTCTGGACGAGCACGGCGAGGTCATCGTGGACAAGAACGGCGACACCGTTTACTTCCTCCCCAACGGCACCATTGCCTACGACAAGGAAAACGGCGTGCGCGCGTACACCTACGACAAGAACGGAAACGCCGTGACCACCCGCTATCCCGCCGACAAGCTGGCCGAGCACAAGGCTGCCGCCGAGGAGCTTCTGGCCACGGTTGCCAAGGGTGACTACGCCGCCTTTGAGGCTATTCTGGAGGAGTACGAGCTGGACGACGAGGACGTATACGTGACCGACAGCGCTCTCTGCTTCCTGTACACCACCGGCGACAACAACTACGACTACCTCAACGACATTGCGGATGCGCTGGCCAAGGTAGAGGTGGGCGAGATGCAGATGATCAACTCGGAGTACGGCTACAACGTGGTCATGAAGTACCCCATTCCCTCGGATGCCATCACCAACACCGCCTACGAGGAGTGGTTCACGGATCTGACCGACCGCATCATTGCCAAGCAGTTCCACACCATGTGCAAGCCCTACATGGAGAAGGTGACGGTGGATCCCGAGGTGTTTGCCACTCTGCCTTCCATGAAGGAGATTGCGACCAATACTTCTTATTAAGTTCACTCTCTACAAGAGAAACTCCCTTGCCGGCGGCAGCGCCGAGGCAAGGGAGTTTTCCTTATCTTATAACATAATTTCCAAAATAATCTCTCCATCCAGGCTGACAACAGCGAAGCGGCCGTTCTCGTAGGTAGCGTAGGAGGGTGCAAAGCCGCCCTTGGGGATGGAAGTAGAGCCGGGGTTGAGGAGCAGGATGCCGTTTTCGTTGGTTTCCAGGGTGGGGATATGGGTATGACCCGTGAGGATCACGCTTCCTGCGGGGAGCTTCGGCAGGTCGTTTGCGGTGGGGTTAGCCCCTGCACGGTGGCCGTGGGCGGCGAACCAGGTGCGGCCGTCCACGAAGAGAAGGGCGGTTTCGGCCAGGATGGGGAACGGGAGCACCATCTGGTCCACCTCGGTGTCGCAGTTGCCGCGGACGCAGAAGAGTTTATCGGCATACTCCGAGAGCATGGCGATGACGGCCTTGGGATCATAGCCCTCGGGCAGGTCGTTGCGGGGGCCGTGGTAGAGCAGGTCGCCCAGCAAAATCAGGCGCTCCGCGCCCGAGGCGGCAAATATATCCAGCAGTTTCCGACAAGCAGGGGCAGAGCCGTGGAGGTCGGAGGCGATGAGTAGTTTCATGGTTGTTTCCTTTCGTGATGATGCGCAGAGAATTCAAATTTGGGTTTATCGGTAGGTTTGAAATAAGAATTGTAGGGAGCGACGCCCTCCTCGCTCCGCCACATAAAACATACCGATATTAACTGTCAGAAAACGCAAAAAATGTTGTCTGACAAAGGAAATATGCCATTTATTGGTTGCGGAGCGACGAGGGCGTCGCTCCCCTACATTGGGTTATCAAATATCAAACGGTCGTGCGAAAACGCACCGCTAAACCCAAATTTGAAGTTTACTTATACTTTTTCTTTTCCTTCAGGATGGAGTACAGCTCCTTATACGCCTCGTGGCGGGTACGGGGGATGGATCCGTTCTGCACGGCCTCCAGGATGGCGCACTCCTCGTCGTTGATATGGGTGCAGTCGGTGTAGCGGCACTTACCGAGGTAGGGAGTGAACTCGCGAAGGGTGTGGGGGAGATCCTCCAGGGTGAAGAAATCGAAGCGCTCGAAGTCCAGGAGAGAGAAGCCGGCGGTGTCGGCGATGTAGCCACCTTCCGCGCCGGGCAGGTCGAACAGCTCGGTATGGCGGGTGGTGTTCTTACCGCGACCGATCTTTTCGCTGATGTCCCCCGTTGTGAGATTCAGGCCGGGGAAAACCGTATTGAGCAGGGTGGATTTGCCTGCGCCGGATGCGCCCGCCACGGCGGTGATCTTCCCCTTCAGCTCGGTATGGGCGAAATCCGAAAATTCCTGCACGCCCTCACCCGTGTAGCAGGAGAGGATGAAGGTGCGGTAACCGATTTTTTCGTAGAGGGCGGCGATCTTCCCCGAGCGCTTGGGCTTCAGCTCGGATTTGCCGATGACGATAATGGGCTCGATGGAGTTGAATTCCAGGATGGTGAGAAGCTTATCAATGGTGGGGATATCGGGATCGGGCGAGGCGGCGGCGATGACCACCAGCATCACGTCCAGATTGGCCAGCGGGGGGCGGATGAGGCTATTCTTACGGGGCAGGATATCGTCGATGACCAGCCCCGTGCGATCGACGCTGGGGATGATCTTCCCGTCGGCTTCGGCAAAGGAGCTGTCGTCGTACTGCACCTCCACCAGATCTCCCACGAGAGGGGTAGTATGCTCGTGGCGGAAGTTGCCCCGCGCGCGGCATTCCACGGTTTGTCCCGCCAGCGGGGAGTGAGAAACTCCGCTATCCAGGCGCACGGTGTAGAGTCCGCCGGTCATTTTGATGATGCGTCCCGATTGGGTGTATGTCATGAATTTTCTTCCTTTTTGATGTGGGATACCTATATGATACCCCAAAACCGTCGATTTGTAAAGTAGTATGGACAAAAAACTTGGAAATTCGGAGAAAAAAGCAGGATTATTTCGCCGATAGCCCTTGAAAGTTGGCGGGTTTTGGAGTATAATAACGGTATCTGTACGCCTATCTCACATTTTTACCATACGGAGTAACATGAACAAGCAAATCTACACTTTCAAGGAAGGATTCAAGGACGGTATTCCCATCGGCTTGGGGTACCTGTCGGTGTCCTTCGGCTTCGGCATTGCGGTGGCGGCGGCGGGGCTGTCTCCTCTCATCGCTCTGCTCATATCCATGACCAACGAGACCTCTGCGGGACAGAAGGCGGGGTTGGATATCATGGTCGCCTGCGGCGGAATCATTGAAATGATCCTGACCCAGTTCATCATCAATCTGCGTTACTCCCTCATGGGCATTTCCCTGTCCCAGCGGTTGGACGGCAGCTTCACCACCCCGTGGCGGATGCTTCTCTCCTTCCACATCACCGACGAGATCTTCGCGGTGGCCTCCACCAAGCGACACAAGGTGGGCACCAAATACTTTGCGGGGCTTTCCACGGCACCCTACATAGGCTGGGCGTTGGGTACGCTCCTGGGCGCTCTGGCCGGCACCCTGCTCCCCGACACCGTCCGCGGGTGTCTGGGGCTCATGCTCTTCGGTATGTTCATCGCCATCATCATTCCTCCTGCACGGCGGGAGCGAGGGGTGTTGTTCGCCATCTGCGTGGCGGTGGGCCTGTCCTGCCTGTTCTACTACCTGCCCTTCTTTGATTTCCTGTCCGGAGGCTTCTCCCTCATCATCAGCGCGGTGGTCGCGGCGGTGTTGGCGGCGTGGCTGTTCCCTGTGGCGGCGCAAAACGAGACCGAGACCCCACCCCTTGAAACCAAGAATCCGGAGGTGGCGTCATGAACGAATTGACCCTCGGCCGCCTGTGCCTGTACATCGCCGTTATGGCGGTGGTGACCTACCTCATCCGCATGATCCCCTTCACCCTCTTCCGCAAGGAGATCACGTCTACTTTCTTCCGCAGCTTCCTCGCCTACGTGCCCTACGCGGTGCTGGGCGCCATGACCTTCCCCTCCATCTTCTACGCCACGGCTTCCCTTCCCTCGGCCATCGCGGGGACGGTTGTCGCGTTGGTGCTGGCCTTCTTCCGTCGATCACTTCTGACCGTGGCGGTGGGCGCGTCGGGCGCGGCGCTGGCGGTGGAGCTGGTTATGATGTATTTGCTGTAAATTGCAGTTTATAGGAGAGCGACTGGGAGGAACTTCTTGAAAGAAGTTCCCCCCAGACCCCCCTCAAGAACTTTCAAAAAAGTTTATCTAACAATGTTTTTGAAAGTTTTTGAGATTCCAAAGAACTTTTTTCAAAAAGTTCTTTGGTGGGGGTCTTGGGGGCAACGCCCCCTGGTAAACCCAAATTTGAAATACAATTTCCATTCTCATAGAAAGGATATACCTCTATGTCCACCAAAAAAATTCCCGAGCTGTTCGGCAGCATGGTGTTCAACGACGACGTCATGCGCTCCCGCCTGCCCCGCGAGGTCTACAAGGCTCTAACCAAGACCATTGAGAAGGGGCGCACCATCGACCCCGCCATTGCCGACGTGGTGGCCAACGCCATGAAGGACTGGGCCATTGAGAAGGGCGCGACCCACTACACCCACTGGTTCCAGCCTCTGACGGGTGTCACCGCCGAGAAGCACGACGCCTTCATTTCCCCCATCGCGGGTGACCGCGTGGTTATGGAGTTCTCGGGCAAGGAGCTCATCAAGGGCGAGACCGACGGATCCTCCTTCCCTTCGGGCGGTCTGCGGGCTACCTTTGAGGCTCGCGGCTACACCGCTTGGGATCCCGCTTCCTATGCCTTCGTCAAGGACGGCACTCTGTACATCCCCACGGCCTTCTGCTCCTACACGGGCGAGGCTCTGGACACCAAGACTCCCCTCCTCCGCTCCATGGACGCCATCAGCGAGCAGGCTCTCCGCATCCTGCGCCTGTTCGGTGACACCACCACCACCCGCGTCACCACCACGGTGGGCGCGGAGCAGGAGTACTTCCTTGTGAATAAGGAATATTTCGAGCAGAGAAAGGATCTGATCTACTGCGGCCGTACCCTGTTCGGCGCCCCTGCCCCCAAGGGACAGGAGATGGAGGATCACTACTTCGGTCCCATCAAGCCCAAGGTAGCCGCCTTCATGGACGAGCTGGACGAGGAGCTCTGGAAGCTGGGCATCAACGCCAAGACCGAGCACAACGAGGCCGCTCCTGCCCAGCACGAGCTGGCGCCCATCTACGCCACCACCAACATGGCGGTGGATCAGAACCTGCTCACCATGGAGTACATGCGCCTCATTGCCGAGCGCCACGATCTGGTCTGCCTGCTTCACGAAAAGCCCTATGCGGGTGTCAACGGTTCGGGTAAGCACAACAACTGGTCCCTGTCCACCGACGGGGGAAAGAATCTGGTGGATCCCGGCAAGACTCCCCGCGAGAACACCCGATTCCTCTTGTTCCTCGCAGCTATTGTCCGCGCCGTGGACGAGTACCAGGATCTGCTTCGCATGTCGGTGGCCTATCCCGGGAACGACCACCGTCTGGGCGGTTTTGAGGCCCCTCCCGCCATCATCTCCATGTTCCTCGGCGAGGAGATGGAGGACATCGTGAACTCCATCGTAGACGAGCGGGTGTACGAGGATCACAAGGCAGCGACCATGAATCTGGGTATTCCCTCGGTGCCCACCTTCCGCAAGGACACCACCGACCGCAACCGCACCTCTCCCTTCGCCTTTACGGGCAACAAGTTTGAGTTCCGTTCCCTGGGCTCCTCCCAGAACATCGCCATGCCCAACGTGGTGATCAACACCGCCGTGGCCAAGGTGCTGTGCGACATGGCTGACGTGCTGGAGGCCGCCGTGGCAAACGGCGAGGAATTCTCCGCAGCAGTAGCGACGGTCATCAAGGACACCTTCGCCGCTCACAAGCGCATCATCTACAACGGCAACGGCTACTCTCAGGAGTGGCTGGCCGAGGCCGCCCGCCGCGGGCTTTCCAACCTCCGCACCACGGTTGAGTCCTGCGAGGTGCTGACCAGCGACAAGGCGGTGGAGCTGTTCACCCGCTTTGGGGTTCTGTCCTCGGTAGAGCTTCACGCCCGTCAGGAGATCCTCTTGGAGAACTACGCCAAGGTGCTCAACATCGAGGCGCAGACCATGATTCTGATGGCGACCCGTCAGATCATCCCCGCCGTGGAGGCCTACATTGCCAAGCTGGGCAAAGCCGCCCGCGCCAAGATGGACGTGCTGGACGGCGACCGCGCCTGCATCCGCATGGAGCGCGAGCTGATCACCCGTCTGTCGGAGCTGTACACCGCCACCTACGACGCCGTATCCGCTCTGCGTCAGGCTGACCGCGAGGCCACCGCCGCCGGTAATACCCTGGCCGTAGCCATCGCCTTCCGCGACAAGGTGGTGCCCGCCATGGCCGCTCTCCGCGCGTCCGTGGACGAGATGGAGACCATCGTGGCATCAGAGGACTGGCCCCTGCCGACATATGGGGAAATGATGCATAAGCAATAAAAGAACGAATCGGGGGAAACTTCTTGAAAGAAGTTTCCCCCGAACCCCTTTCAAGAACTTTTAAATAAACATAAGATTGAATATACGCAAAAAATAACCGCCCTGTGGAGAATTTCAACAGGGTGGTTTGTTTCATAACAAAAATACGATTCATTGAAAGTTCTTGAAGGAGGGTATGGGAGGGAACTTCTTTCAAGAAGTTCCCTCCCATAGTTCTCCTGTTCTCCTGTTCTCCTATTACCCTTCCCCCAAGATGCAACGGAAGAAGATCTCGTAGAGGGTGCCTCCGTCGTAGTTAAAGCTGACGAAATGGCGGCCGTTCACGTAGAACAGGCTTTCGCTCTCGTGGGGAGTGGGGAGGATGATCTTGGTGATGCGGTTGCCCTCCCAGTCGAAGGTGTCCAGAATATTCTGACCCGAGCCGCTCATGGGGAAATAGATGTAGCCCTCGTCCGAGCCCATGCCCTGGGCAGTGTAACCATCGAGCTTCGTGCGCTCGTAGGAGATCACGTATTTCAGGTCAGCGTCCAGCATATGCAGGGATTTGCCGCCCTGGCTGATGGCGTAGGAGTTGGTGGCGGGGTTGTAGGTGATGGCACCCGAGCCCTTTTCAATGTTCACATCCTCAATGAATTCCAGCGTTTCGGGGTTGACCAAGGTAATGATCTTGCCTTCCTTCTGACCGTGGGCGACCACCAGCAGATTTTTGGCGGTGTTGTAGGTCATATCGTTGGCGTGACCCAGCTTCAGGACAGGGGATTTCGCCACGAAGGAGCCGTCGTCCAGACGGTACTTGACGATTACTGCCCCGCTATCGTCGGAATTGCGGAGGGCGATGTAGGCGTAGGTACCGTCAGAAGCGGCGCCCTGGGAAATGCTGTACTGCCCCTGCCCCGGTGCGTGGAGGATCTCAGCGTAATCAGCGGTGACGGTCATGCCGTCGGCCACCATGTCCGCAATGGTGTAGGGCTTATCAAGGGTAACCGTAAAGCTGTCCTCGGGGCGGACGGTGATGGAGCCCTCCTTGGTCAGCTCGGGATTATTCAGCACCTGATCACAGAAATCCTTGAGGGCTTTTACCGTCAAAACCTCATTCGAGCCGATGATGACGATTTTGCGGCCCATCAGACGCACGGCGTAGCTGTTCTCGGGCAGGGATTCCTTGACGGCGGCCGTCTCCTTATAGGGTGTGTCGCCGATCAGGAAGGTCACGGCATCGTTGGCGGTAGTATTGCGCACGCGGGTGACCTTGACCGACAGCCCGGTCTTGGCCAAAATCTGCTTGCGGAAATTCTCCGCGCTTTTATAGATGGAATCCGAGGCGGGCTTGTTCGGATCGTTGGTTTTGTAGTAAGCCACCAGGATCCGTCCGGCTTGCTCGGCATCAATGGTAACCGGTTGCTGCTCGGTCTCGGGTTCGGTGGTCACTTCTTCGGCGGTCTCTGCCGCGGTCTCTGCCGCGGTTTCTTCGCCGGGCTCTTGGGTTTCGGGATCACTCGGTTGGGTCGGGGTCGCGATCAATGTCGGGGAAGTCGTGGTTTCAGCGGATGTGTCGGGCGCTTGCTGACAACCGACCAGCAGGAGCAAAAGCGCCAATACAACCCCCATAAAAGTGAGCGTAATTTGTTTCATAATAAGCCTCCTGAATCACCTGCACGCCCCTACCGCTTTTGCGGCAGGGGCGTGCAGACGGATCAAAAATCAGATATGTTTTGACTGAATCAGTCTTCCTTCTTCTTCAGCGCGACGAAGGCAGCGGCGGCGGCCAGAACAGCCACGGCGCTCATACCGATCACGGAAGCGCACCCCTCGGCGTCAGTAGCAGCGCCGGTGGTCTCGGTAGCGTTGGAGTCGACGGGAGCCTGGGTCTCGGGAGCCTGGGTGTCGGCAGCGGGCTCGGTCACGGGCTCTGTCTCGGCAACAGTCGTTTCTGCTGCATTAGGATCGAACTCAGTATCCCTGTACAGCTCGTAGGGATCCTCAAGGTAGAACTTAACGAAGGCAATATCGATGGACTGACCCGGTGCTTCCTCGGAAGCGAAGGGAGCCAGACCCAGGTTTACGATCCAGTTCTGCCACCGTTCCTCGCCAAGCATGTAGAAGGTGACGGTGTGCCACTCACCATCGTTACCGACGGTCTCGGTGTACATATTCTCCAGGTCGTATTCGGGATAGTAGGCGTTGCGGTACAGAATACCCAGTTCCTTCGGAGCGTCACCGTTGTAACGGTACTTCACGGTGATGTAGGCGATGTCCGCGCTCTGCAGTGCTCTGGGATAGGACTTGCTCCATACGTAAGGAACGTCACCCAGAGAGGTGATACGGGCGAAAGATTCGCCGTTCTCGGTGATGTATTCAATGGAGGCGTCCTCACCGGTAAAGGTCTTGACCACATCCTCCTTGGACATATCAATGAATTCTGCGAGGCCGTATGTCTTATCCTCCTCGCTGATGCCCTCGATCTCCTCGGGGGTAATGACCTTATCCTTACCGGCGAAGGTCACGCGAGCCATATACTGGTTCATCTTGTTGGAGTACTGACCGCCGATACCGTGACAGAAGCCGATCTGCCAGTAATCGTTGACCGAGGAGGTCTCGCCGTTGACCGAGATGAGCCAGCCCAGGTTGATCTGGTCGCCATTCTCCACCACGGCATTATCCAGCTTCAGAGCCTTCTGAAGGTGGATGCGTACCTCGTAGGTAACGGTCTGATTCTCCACGCTGTAGCTACCGACAAAGTCCTTACCTTCACCGGCCTCGGGATAGTACCAGGTACCGCCTGCCCATGCATGAGCCATGGACTCGCCGGTGTTGCTGTTGACACCGTAGCCCAGCTCCACGTAATCGGGATGCTTACCCCGGGCATCTACGGGAGAAATACCAACCTGGAACATATTGTAAGCATACAGATAGGAAGGACCGCCCATATCCTCGGGGGTGCAACGGAAGCCGTTCACACATCTGACCTCCATAGCCAGGTACAGGTACACACCGTCCCAGCCCCAGTAGGCATCAAAGATGCCGTCCTTGGTCATCTCATAGAACTCCATGAACTTCTCTTTCGTGTTGCCCGTGGCCATGGCCATGTAGGACATATAGTCCTCGTAGAGCTCGAACTCCATATACTCGGCCTTGTTAATGGCGCCGTCCAGCACAGGAGATACCTGCAGGAAGGGAACTTCCCAAGCGGTGGTCTTCTCACCGGCCTCCTCGGCCAGGATCTCGTCGATCTTTTCTGCATTGATGACCCAGTGGCCGCCCTCGTTGGTGGGCTCCACGGCTTGAGCGCACACGGCGAAAACTGCAAGCAGGGTCACGATCATAACCGCGGCTACGATCAGGCGTACGTACTTTTTCATAATAATAACTCCTTCAATGAAGTTAGCAAGAAGACTCCCTTGCCATGTACATATTATACCATATTTTTTTGTTTTGTCAATCCGTTTTTTGCAAAAAATATAGAATGATCTTCAGTTTTCATGTGCGCATTAGGAAATTCCGTGCAGGCTCTTGACAAATTGCTCTACGTGATGTATAATAGATACACGACACAAGGGGGCGGCCACCGCGAGAGGCGGTCACCGCATTCCTTGGCACGAAAAATCAGGGGTGCTGACACCGGGCGACGGCCGAATGGCCGGCGGCCAACCCGGACGGTCGGCTGAGATGCGCCGATAGCGCGAACCCTTAACCTGATACGGATAATACCGGCGTAGGAAGTATTTTGGATGTCTTGAACTGGGGAGTGCGCAATCACCATTCATAACCACCATTCATGAGACCACGCGGAGATTTTCCGTGCGGTCGAATTTTTATTTTGGAGGTGGTTTCTTGAAAACCAATCACAAAGCGTATCTCCTTGCCCTTGTGGAGGGTGCCATGATGCTGGCTCTGGCCTGGGTCATCGATTACCTGTGCGCCCTGGCTCCCTACAATGCCATCCTGTTCCCCGCAGGCGGCTCCATCACCATCGGCATGCTGCCCATCGTTTACTATTCTTACCGCCACGGCGCGGCCTGGGGCGTGGGCGCGGGTCTGGTCTTCTCCGGACTGCAGATCGTCATGGGGTGGTATCCTCCCCCTGCAAACACCTGGTGGGCATTCCTGCTCTGCGTTCTTTTGGACTACATCATTGCCTTTAGCGTCATCGGCCTCGCCCCCTTGTTTGCCAAACCCTTTGGCGGTAAGAAACAGATCCTTCGCCTGACCGGCTACGGCGTGGGCGCCGTGGTGGTCTGCGTGCTCCGCTACGTATCCTCGGTGCTGTCCGGCGGTATTCTCTGGAGCACCTACGCGCCCGAGGGCATGAATCCCTGGATCTACTCTCTGGCCTACAACGCGGGATATATGCTTCCCAACGCCGTTCTGACGGGTATTTTCGTGGTTCTGCTCTGCAAAGCGCTGGATCCCAAGACCCTTCGCCCGATGAAGAAGGCGCAGTAATCCAAATCAAAAGGCCTTATGGGATTTTCATTGTCCTACTATGATCCCATTCTTTCTGACACTTTCCATCAAAGCCTCCTATTCTTCATCCACACAGTTGCATGACTTCCACCACGCAACTGTAGACCTCAAATATTTCTATTATTTGAAGAATTTGAGTGTCCCCCTGTTGGTGCATAATCTCCTCGCTATGCTCGAGTACGACTTCCTAATTAACAGTCAGGAGCTCGCAACTGCGCTGTAATAAGCAAAGATGTTGTGCACCTTCAGGGAGATTCTGAACCCCCACACGCGCTGTAGGTTCCCGTTACCCAAAGTTACCATGCGCGTGTTTTGCCAAGGGCAGAGCCCTTGGCGGGGTTCATCATCGAAAAAATACATGAAATAAGAAAACACCGTCGCGGTGCACCTTCAGGGAGATTCTGAACCCCTACGCGTGCCGTAGGTTACCATTACCCAAAGTTACTATGCACGCGTTTTGCCAAGGGCAGAGCCCTTGGCGGGGTTCATCATCAAAAAAAACACATGAAATAAGAAAACACCGTCGCGGTGCACCTTCAGGGATTCTGAACCCCCACACGCGCTGTAGGTTACTGTTACCCAAAGTTACCATGCGCGTGTTTTGCCAAGGGCAGAGCCCTTGGCGGGGTTCATCATCGAAAAAATACATGAAATAAGAAAACACCGTCGCGGTGCACCTTCAGGGATTCTGAACCCCCACACGCGCCGCAAGTTCCCGTTACCCAAAGTTACCATGCGCGTGTTTTGCCAAGGGCAGAGCCCTTGGCGGGGTTCATCATCAAAAAAAACACATGAAATAAGAAAACACCGTCGCGGTGCGCCTTCAGGGATTCTGAACCCCACACGCGCTGTAGGTTACCGTTACCCAAAGTAACCATGCGCGTGTTTTGCCAAGGGCAGAGCCCTTGGCGGGGGTCATCATCGAAAAGATACATGAAATCGTCGCGGTGCACCTTCAGGGATTCTGAACCCCTACGCGTGCCGTAGGTTACCATTACCCAAAGTTACTATGCACGCGTTTTGCCAAGGGCAGAGCCCTTGGCGGGGTTCATCATCGTAAAGAAACATCTATAAAACAGAACACACCACCATACGGTGGTCTGTTCTGTTTTATGGTGCACCTTCAGGGATTCGAACCCGGGACCCACTGATTAAGAGTCAGTTGCTCTACCAACTGAGCTAAAGGTGCGATTGAACCTTTAGCTCAGTTGGTAGACCATCATGA
>JAZRFR010000263.1:0-3766 GCA_045643785.1 Eubacteriales bacterium
TGGGTCGCTTCTCCCTGGACGGCATCGTTCCCGCTCCCCGCGGCATTCCCCAGATCGAGGTGACCTTCGACATCGACGCCAACGGCATCGTCAACGTCACCGCCTGCGACAAGGGCACCGGCAAGGAGCAGCACATCACCATCACCTCCTCCACCAACATGAGCCAGGATGACATCGACAAGGCCATCAAGGACGCCGAGCGCTTCGCCGAGGAGGACAAGAAGGCCAAGGAGGCCGTTGAGGTCAAGAACCGCGCCGACTCCATGATCTTCCAGTCCGAGAAGACCCTGAACGACCTGGGCGACAAGGTCTCCGAGGATGAGAAGGCCGACGTCAAGGCCGCCATCGAGAAGCTGAAGTCCACCGTTGCCGGCGGCAACACCGAGGACATCAAGGCCGACACCGAGGCTCTGGAGAAGTCCTTCTACAAGCTCTCCGAGAAGCTCTACGCCCAGGCTAACCCCCAGGGCGACCCCAACATGGGCTACGACCCCAATATGGGTGGTAACGGCGGCAGCGACGGCACCTACTACGACGCTTCCTACGAGGACAACACCAACAAGTAATTCCCTGCCCCATCACGGGGTAACCTAAACGAATACAGCGGGAAAGGGCGAAAAATGCCCTTTCCCGCAAAGGCGTTATTTTGAATGCAAAATTCAAAATGCAAAATGCAAAATTGCAGTTTGTGGGGGCTCTGCCCCCACCCCCCGCAAGCCCCTTTTGAAAAAGGGGCTTGACCCCTAAAACTTTCAAAAACATTGTCAAATAATCCTTTTTGAAAGTTCTTGAGGGGGGTCTGGGGGGAACTTCTTTCAAGAAGTTCCTCCCAGTCGCTCCCCTACAAACCCAAATTTGAAATCCACCTTTTGCACTTTCCATTTTGAATTTTCATTGCGAATTTTCCACGATTGAAAGGAACATAGAGCCATGGCACAAAGAGACTACTACGAGGTACTGGGCCTCGACAAGAGCGCGGACGCCGACGCCATCAAGCGGGCGTACCGACAGCTGGCCAAGAAATACCACCCCGACCTCAACCCCGGCAACGCCGAGGCAGAGAAGAACTTCAAGGAGGTCAACGAGGCCTACTCCATCCTGTCGGATGCCGACAAGAAGGCCAAGTACGACCAGTTCGGCCACGCGGCCTTTGACCCCACCGCAGGCGGCGGGTACGGCGGCGGCGGATTCAGCGGCGGATTCGGTGACTTCGGCGATCTGGGCGACATTTTCGGCAGCATTTTCGGCGGCGCCTTCGGCGGCGGTACCCAGCGCAGAAACGGCCCCCAGCGAGGCGACGACGTCATGGCGCGGGTCACCCTGACCTTTGAGGAGGCCGCCTTCGGTTGCAAAAAGGACGTGAGCTACAACCGCCTCCACAAGTGCCCCACCTGTAACGGATCGGGCGCAGAAGCAGGCACCTCCGCCGAGACCTGTCCCGACTGTCGGGGCTCGGGTCAGCGGGTGGTGGTGCAACGCATGGGCGGTATGTCCTTCCAGTCCAAGACCACCTGCGAAAAGTGCCGCGGTACGGGTAAGTTCATCAAGTCCCCCTGTCAGAAATGCCGCGGATCGGGACTGGAGCGGGAGACCCGCAAGCTGACCGTGAACATCCCCGCCGGTATCGACAACGGCGAGCGCATCGCCCTGCGTGGTCAGGGCTGCGAGGGCAAGAACGGCGGCCCTGCGGGAGATCTCATCATTGAGGTGACCGTTCGCTCCCACAGCGTTTTCGAGCGCGACGGCGTCAACATCTACTGCGACGTCCCCGTGACCGTGGCCGAGGCCACCCTGGGCGCCGAAATCGAAGTCCCCACCCTGGAGGGCACCGTCAAGTATTCCATTGACGAGGGCACCCAGCCCGGCACCGTCTTTACCCTGCGGGGCAAGGGTATTCCCTACGTCAACGATCGGAACAACCGCCGCGGTGACCTGGTTTGTACCGTGGTGGTGGAAATCCCCCGTGGGCTGTCGGACAAGCAGAAGGACGCCATGCGCCAGTTCGCCGAGGCCTGCGGCGAGAAGAACTACGGCAAAAAAAGCAAATTCGCCAAAAATTTCAAAAAAAAGGAGAAGTAAACCATGGCTGATCTGGAAAAAATGATAGATGAGGATTATGTCTGCGAGGACTACGGTGAGATCCAGGTCTGGACGCAGATCAAGGTCACGGTTCCCCTTCCCGAGCTGGACCGTCTGGTTGCCATCATGAGCATGATCAACAACAATCTCATGATCGAGGATTTCAGCGATATTGACGTGAATCTCAAGACCTGTTACGGCGATCTCATCGACGAGAAGATCCTCAATGCCAACAAGGATATCGCTTCGGTATCGGTGTTCATCCCCTCGGATCGCTCCTATATGGACGATCTGGCCTACATCCGTCAGCGCACGGCCGAGCTTTCCCTCCACGCCGAGGTAGAGCTGGTGGGTGTCAACGAGGAAGACTGGGCCAACTCCTGGAAGCAGTACTACAAGCCCATCAAGATCGGCGAGAAGATCGTCATCTGCCCCGCTTGGGAGCGCTACACCCCCGCCGAGGGAGAGATCGTCATCCGCATGGATCCCGGTATGGCCTTCGGAACGGGCACCCACGAGACCACCCGACTGGTGATCCGTCTGCTGGAGAAGTACTGTAGGCCCGGTTGCCGCATGCTGGACGTGGGCACGGGAACGGGCATTCTGGCCATCTGCGCATCCCGCCTGGGTGCGGAGACCTGCCGCGCCTACGACATTGATCCCACCGCCGTCCGCGTCGCCCGCGAGAACATCAAGGACAGCGGCCTGACAAACGTCACCTGCGACCAGTCCGACCTTCTCAAGCAGGTCTCTCTGGAGGGCGGGCAGTACGATCTGGTCTGCGCCAACATCGTGGCCGATATCATCATCCGCATGACCCCCGACGTAGGCACATATATGAAGGACGATGCCGTTCTTCTGGCCTCGGGCATCATCGCCGAGCGTTGCGACGACGTGGTCGCCTGCTTCGAGCAGAACGGCTTCAAGATCATTGAGCGTCTGACCGACAACGACTGGTGCGGCCTGGCGGTAAAAAGAGCGTAACCTGGGCATGCAGGGGTTTCACCCCTGCACCCCGCCAGGGCTCTGCCCTGGACCCGCCAAAAACCCTTTTGAAAAAGGGTTTCTGGACTCCCTAAAACTTCTATAACACAATACAGAAAGGAGTCAATTATGTCCCTGATTCACGTAACCAAAGAGAATTTCGCCGAGGTCAAGGCCTCGGACAAGCCCGTCCTGCTGGACTTTTTCGCAACCTGGTGCGGCCCCTGCCGCATGATCGCTCCTTTCATTGAGCAGATCGCCGAGGAGCACCCCGAGTACGTCATCTGCAAGATCGACGTGGACGAGGAACCCGAGCTGGCCCAGGCCTTCGGCGTTCAGAGCATCCCCACCCTGGTGGTCCTCAAGAACGGCGAGGTCGCCAACACCGCCGTGGGCGGCAGACCCAAGGCAGCCATTCTGGATCTGCTGAAGTAATCATATCGGAAAACGACCCGGACCCCTTTTCACGAACTTTATAATTATCCCGTTCCTTTTTGCAGATTCGCAAAGAAAGCGCGTCACCGTTTTCGGTGGCGCGCTTTCTTATTCATTATTCCTTGATGAGACCCGTGAGCTTGGAAATCTCCATGATCACCGAAGGAATGAGGATCAGACCCAGGCCAATGAGGTAGAGCTTGGGAGTCAGGTAGACCAGGCCGAAGGCCGTCATAACGCCGGGGGTAAAGAGGATAAAGGCGACCAG
>JAZRFR010000264.1:0-2651 GCA_045643785.1 Eubacteriales bacterium
TCCATGGCCATGCCCACGTGGACAACCACGGATTCGTCCTGTACGCTGGCTCTGTTCAAGTGGACGGGAGATCCCGACGACTCTATGGCCGCCGAGCCCATCGCCTCCCAGCGCTTTGATCCCCTGAGGGACAACGCCACCAACAAGCTGACCTTCGATCCCCAACCCGCAGGCGAGTACCTCTTCGCCATCCTCGACGCCCGCGGCTCGGTGGGTGTCTGGACGAACGAGGGCTGCACCGACAGCCTGGGCTTCCTCTACGTGGACGGTCAGGAGAAGAACGCCCTGCCCGAGCTAAAGATTACCTTCACTGAAGATCTCGCCGAGCCCTTCGGTAAATGCGAGACCATCATCACCCCCGTGGACGGCAACCATACGTCCCCCGAGGAATACGTCATTCCCGATGACAGTCTGATCAAGACCCACGAGGTTATGCCCGACACCTGGGTATTCACCGACGGTTTGGGCCGCGTCTCCCTGACCAACGCCGAGGTAGGCGATCCCCGCGAGGATAAGACCGTATCCATGTTCTTCTGGACGTGGCACAACGGCCGTCCCACCGTCATCAACGTCAACAATGCCGCCGAGAAGTACCCCGAGGCGGTTCGCGATTACAACCACCCCGTCTGGACTCCCGCAGGCTTCCAAGGCTCCTGGAACGAGCCCATCTACGGTCACTACGAGTCAAGCGACCAGTGGGTGCTTCGCCGTCAGGCCGAGCTTCTGGCCATTGCCGGCGTAGATGCCATTCTGACCGACAACACCAACGGCACCCTCATCCACAAGCCCGGCTACACCGCCCTCTTTGAGTCTTGGGGCAAGGCCATGGACGACGGCGTGCTGACCCCCAAGGTCTCCTTCATGCTGCCCTTCGGCGGCGGTGCCGACACCAATACCCAGGTCCGCGATCTGTACATGGACTTCTACCGCGCGGGCGACAACCACAAGCTCTGGTTCTACTGGGAGGGTAAGCCCGTCCTCATGGGCAGAAAGAATGCCATCACCACCAATGACAACATGGGCAAGGAGATCGCCAATTTCTTCACCTTCCGCGGCGGTCAGGCTGCCTACGTCGTCGATAAGACCAACTACGGCGAGTGGGGCTGGCTCTCCACCTACCCCCAGGCCATCTACTACGCCAACCGCAACGACCATAAGAACAAGATCGTGGAGCAGATGACCGTCGGCGTGGCCCAGAACCACAACTACAAGCTGGGCCAGCTCTCGGCTATGAGCGGTGACTATGTCATGGGCCGCTCCTACACCCACGACAACCAGACCCGCTACGAGACCGATGGCAAGGAGGCCTCCAAGTGGGGCTACAACTTCGCCGAGCAATTCAACTACGCCCTGGAGATCGACCCCAAGATCATCTTCATTACGGGCTGGAACGAGTGGGCCATGGCTCGCATCAATCCTTGGCCCAACAACGATGCCTCCGTGCCCAACGCCTTCTGCGACCAGTTCAACGACGAGTTCTCCCGCGATCTGGAGCCTACCAAGGGCGCTCTGAAGGATCACTACTACTACCAGATGGTCAACTTCGTCCGTCAGTACAAGGGTGTCCGTCCCATTCCCACGCCTACCCTGCAGACCACCATCGACATCACGGGGGATAACACCCAGTGGAACGAGGTCGGTCCCTACTACGCCGCCTACATCGGCAACACCGGTGACCGCGAGGGCAAGGGCTGGGGCAACCTCCAGTACCATGAGTATTCGGGTCGTAACGACATCATCGGCGCAAGAGTTGCACGCGACGAGGAGTTTGTTTACTTCTACGTGGAGTGTAACGAGAATATCACCCCCTACACCGATCCTCTGTGGATGGTGCTCTACATCGACTCCGACCAGCAGAATCAGGGTTGGGAAACCTTCGACTACGTGCTGAACAAGACCTCTCCCACCGCCACCAAGGCCACTTTGGAGAAGTTCACCGGAAGCGGCTACGAGACCGAAAAGGTAGGCGAAGTCGATTACACCGTGGACGGCAAGTACATGCAGGTCAAGGTGCCCAAGTCCATGCTGAACATCAGCGGCTACGACTTCACCATCAACTTCGCCTGGACCGACAACGTCCACGACGAGGACGATGCCGGTGAACGCGGCGACACCGAGTACAAGTACACCAAGTTCTCGGGCGACATCATGGACTTCTACATTTCGGGCGACGTGGCTCCCTCGGGACGCTTCAAGTTCAGCTACATCTCCACGAATGAGAACGCCACCGGTATTCCCGATGAGACTCAGCCCACCGAGACTGAGCCCGTGACCGTTCCCGACGAGGAGACCGCCACTCCCGAGACCGATGCTCCCGCTACCGACGCCCCTGCTACCGAGGGTGAGACCGATGCTCCCGCAACCGGATGCAGCTCTGCCGTAGGTATGGGTGTGGCCGCCGTGGTGATGGCTATGGCCGCAGCCGTGGTGCTGAAAAAGAAGGAAGATTGATCTTTACCCCATACCGAAAGGCCGCCCCTTAGGGCGGCCTTTCAAATTGCAGTTTATCGGGGCGGGGCTCTGCCCCTGCACCCCGCCAGAAACCCTTTTGAAAAAGGGTTTCTGGACTTCCTAAAACTTAAAAAAATATTATCAAATAATCTTTTTTAAAAGTTCTTGAAAAGGGGTCTGGGGAAAAACTTCTTTCAAGA
>JAZRFR010000265.1:0-7515 GCA_045643785.1 Eubacteriales bacterium
TTAAAAGTTTTTTGGGTTACAAAAAAATTTTTAAAAAAGAGGGTGGGGGGGGGGGGGGGGGGGGGCAAAGCCCCTTAGATAAACCCAAATTTGAAATCCACCTCCCGCCCGATTTTACATTTTCAAAGGAGTCCTATGAAACGAATCATTCCATACCTGATCACACTGATACTCGTCTGCTTCCTCGCGGGCTGCCAAAACGAGAGTGCCCCGTCCGAGGGCACGTCCCCTGTGGGGAACGAAACCGCCGCGCAGACTGCCCCCACCGTCCACGACACAGCCGAAGCGCCCTCCGCCCCAAGCCAACCCGCCGAAACCGAGGGCATCCCCGAGGTGGAGCTTCCCTTCACTCCCCTCACGGACGAGCTTCCCATCGTATCCATCAACACGAGCGGAGTGGCGGTGGATTCCCGAAACTACGTGGACATGACCCTGACTCTGGCGGGCGTGACCGATCCCCTGATCGACGTCCACGGCTCCATTCGCCTGCGAGGCAACTCCACCTACAGTCTGGCGAAAAAGCCCTACCGCATCAAGTTCGACCAGAAGCAAAGCCTCTTCGGGCTGGACAAGGCCAAAAGCTGGGTGCTGCTGGCGGATTACCTCGACCCCTCCACCCTCCACAACTACGCCGCCCTGACCCTGGCGGGCACCTCGGAGCATCTGGAATTCGTGCCCACGCCCCACAAGGTCAACCTCTACCTCAACGGGGAGTATGCAGGTGTCTACACGCTCTGCGAGCAGGTGCAGGAGCAGGCGGGACGGCTGGATCTGGAAATCGAGATCAAGCCGAGCATGAGCGAGCTGTCGGACTACAATTTCCTCATCTGCCTGAACCACAATGCCCCTGAAAAGCCGGGAGCCAAGGAGGGGGAGACCTACTTCTACCTGTCGGGCTGTGACCGCTACTTCGAGCTGGAGTATCCCACCAAGGAGGATTTCCCCACCGAGGCGCAATTCCGCCGCTTCTTCGACGCAATGGAGGACTACATGCGGGAGACGGTAACAGCCTTCCAACGCTCCAACCGCCAGTATCTGAGCAAGAACGTGGATATGAACACCCTCATGGATCTGTACATCGTGGATCGCATCATGGGAGAGCGGGATCACCACTGGAAGTCGGTGTTCATGTACTACCGCGGCGCGGAGGGGGATGCCAAGCTCCACTTCGGTCCTCCCTGGGACTACGATTTCTGCATGTACACCCAGTGGACGGGAGAACCCAACGAGGAGTTTGATCTCACCAACAAGTTCAACCCCGGGGAAGCCAGCCTGTTCTACCGTCCCTTCCTGGACAGCACCTACTATTCCCGCAAGGTGGCCGCGCGCTACCGCGAGCATTTCTCCGACGCCTTGACCGAGGTCATCGGCAAGGTGGAGACCCAAGCCGCCGCTATGGATGCTTCCCTTGCGCTCAACCAGGACCGCTGGTACAGCGACAAGCCCACCATCACCGAGGATAACCTGGAGTTCTTCGTGAAGTATCTGAAGAATATGAAGACACGGATGGATCGGGAGTGGAAGGGGTAACAGAAAACGGACGCCTTTCGGCGTCCGTTTTCATTTTGGAATATCACACGCTTTTGAGAATCACCGTTCCCTCGGCGGGCACCGTGAAGGTCTCGCCGCCGCGCACCTCGCCCACGGGCTCCAGATCATGCTCGTTATCCAGCACGCAGACCGTCCAGGTTCCTTCGGGTGCTTGCAGGGCGGTCTCTCCGCCTACGTTCACCAGAAGCACCGCCCGTTCGGTTTGGTTTCCGGCGGCTACGGCGTAGAGGGTGTCGGTGAGGCGGTTGCCCTCGCGGATGCCCTCGATGGCATACTGCTTGCCCAGGCGGTACAGCTCTCCCCAGGCGAAGAAGGCGTGGTAGGCCTTGAAGGGGGTGCGGGAGACGGGGTCGAACATGCCGCCGTAGGAGGACTCAAAGGTGCCGTCGTAGTACATCAGCATATCCACGGGAGCATGCTGCATGGCCGCCATCATAGCCCCGATGTAGGCGGCATCGGCCAGGGTGCCGCGGCGGTGAATGCCGGGGTTCCACTCGTTGAGGATGCTCTCGGTTTCGGTAAAGCCATACTTATCCAGCATCTCTCTTGCGTAGGCGGCGAAGGCGATATTCTCGCCCACCCCTGCGTAGGAGTGCCAGGAGAAGAAGTCCAGGGGAGCTCTGTGTCCGTCGGTGGTGATATGGGCGAGGAACTTCTCGAAGAACTCAATGAAGTACCCCGTGCGGGTGGACACGTTGGAATGCTCGGCGGCCTGTGTATTCAAGATCTCATAGAATCCGCAGGAGGCATAGCCGCCGATCTTGAGGTGGGGATAGCGAGCCTTCAGGTGGCGCGCCGTGATCTCGTAGAGGGTAAAGTACTCCTCCATGGTGCCCTTCCACATGGGGTTCTCGGCCGCCACGGGCTCGTTGTCGGGCTCGTTCCAGATTTCCCAGTACTCGATGTCCATGTGGTAGCCGTCAGCCCAGCCCTCGTTGTAGTGGCGGATGATATGCTCGCAGATCACCGCCCACTTGTGGGGATCGGTGGGAGGGATACTCCGTCTCGGGCCGATGGAGGGATGGTAGTTCTCGATGGTACAGCCCAGGCGGTAGAAGGGCTTGACACCGTAGGCGCACAGCTCCTTCAGCAGGTGATCGGTGAAGCCAAACTCGTAGTTTTGGGGATCCTCAGGGTCGGCGTGGAACAGGGGGAAGATATTGGCCACGTCCACGAAGATACCGCCCCCCAGGAGTCCCCCCGTGTCGTGGAGACGGGCGTAGGGGATATTCGCCTCGGTGAGGTAGTGAAACGCATCACAGAACGTCCAGAACATGGGGGCGTTGTTGATGGCGTGCATGGGCTTGATGGGGGCGATGGGAGTGGTAAAATTTATGTTCATGGTTATAACTCCTTTTAATTTTGGGTTTGCAGGGCAGGGGTTTCACCCCTGCACCCCACAAGCCCCTTTTGAAAAAGGGGCTTGACCCCTAAAACTTTCAAGAACAATTATATGACAATATTTTTGAAAGTTTTGAAGATTCCAAAGGGACTTTTTCAAAAGTCCCTTTGGTGGGGTCCAGGGGCAACGCCCCTGGCGCTCCCCTATAAACTGCAATTTAGCATTTTCAATTCAAAATATTTCCGCTCTCGGCGTACATTTTCACGACGGCTCTCTTGAGCGCGGGATGGCCGTTCAGATCGGGGTCATCCGTGAGCATTTCTCTTGCGTAGGCGAAGGCATGGTTCATGAGCTCGGCGTCCGACCAGGTCTCGGCCAAACGGAAACCGCCGCTCTGACGGATGCCCGAGCCCGAGGCGGGGGCGAGGAAGTCGCCGGGGCCTCGCTGGGCGAGATCCTTTTCGGCGATGGCGTAGCCGTCGTAGGTGGTGCGCATGACCTCCAGGCGTGCCTTGGCTGTATCGCCTCCTCCGTCACGGATCAAAATACAGTAGGATTTCCGCGTACCGCGACCCACGCGGCCGCGAAGCTGATGGAGCTGGGAGAGGCCGAACCGCTCGGCGTTCTCCACCAGCATCAGACAGGCGTTGGGCACGTTGACACCCACCTCGATGACCGTGGTGGACACCAGGATCTGCACCTTCCCCGCGGCGAAATCTCCCATGACCTTGTCCTTGTCGGCGGGCTTCATCTTGCCGTGAACGAAGGCCACAGTCAGGTCGGGCAGTCGCTCCTGCAGATCGGCGGCGTACTGGACGGCGGCCTTGAGGGGGCGATCCTTGGACATTTCGGCCAGGGCGGTCTGCGCCCCGAAGTCGGCTCCCAGAGGAATGAGGGAGGCGTCGTCGGCATCGGAGCCAGCCTCAGGATTCTCCTCTACGGCGGGGCAGACCACGTAGACCTGTCCCCCCTCGGCTACGTTCTTGCGGATAAAAGCATCCAAACGGGTGCGGTAGCTCTCGTCTACCACGAAGGTGTCCACCCGCTGACGCCCGGGGGGCATTTCATCGATGCGGGAAACCTCCAGATCCCCGTACATCACCAGCGCCAGAGTGCGGGGGATGGGGGTGGCCGACATGACCAGCAGATGGGCGTTGCGATTCTTTTCGGACAGGGTCGCCCGCTGATTCACCCCGAAGCGGTGCTGCTCGTCGGTGACCACCAGACCGGGGGCGGCGAACTCCACTCCCTCGGACAGGAGTGCCTGGGTGCCGATGACCACGTCCAGCCGCTGGGTAGGATCGCTTGACGCCAAAGCGGCGTAGATCTTTCTCTTTTGCGCGGCGGGGGTGTGACCCGTCAGGAGTGCGCCGCGGATCCCCAGCTTTTCAAAGAGGGGCAACAGATCGGCGGCGTGTTGGGTGGCCAATATCCCCGTGGGCGCCATGAGGGCGGCCTGTCGGCCTGCCTTGACGGCGATGTACATGGCGGCGGCGGCGCAGACCGTCTTACCGCAGCCCACGTCACCCACGATCATGCGGTTCATGGCGGTATCTGCGGCCATATCGCGGCGGAGATCCCGCAGGGCGCGGGCTTGCGCCCCTGTGAGCGCGTAGGGCAGGGCGGCGAGGAACCGGTTCATAACGGATTCGCTGACGGCACAGACAGGGGCGCCCGTCACACGGGCAGACCTTCCCGCCGTGCCCAACCCTAAAGCAAAGCGGAAGAACTCGTCGAAGGCCAGACGGCGCTTGGCGCGGTGGAGGCTCGCGAAGTCCTCGGGAGCGTGGATGGTGCGGAGGGCGTAGCCCAGGGTGCAAAGCTCCTCGGATGCGCGGATGGACTCGGGGAGGGGATCCTCCACCTGGGTCGTGGCGGGGAGGGACATGCTCATATGTCCCGTGATCATCTTGTTGCTGATGCCCTCGGTCAGAGAATAGACGGGGTACAGCGGGGGGAGCGGACGACCCTCCACGTAGGGTTCAAAGGCGGGGGCGGTCATGGCGTACCGCTCCTTCCCTGCCCGCTCCACCTTGCCAAAGAAGCGGAAGACCGACCCAATGGCAAAGGTGTTCCGCAGGTATTCCTGATTGAAGAAGGTGATCTCGCAGGTACCGCTCTCGTCAAAGGCGCGGAACTTGCAGAGGGTCATCCGCCCCTTGACACGGGTGACGCGGGGCTCGGTGGAGACCGTCAGGATGGTGGACATCCGCGCCCCCGACTTGTAGGGCTCCTCGGAGGCATCCGCCAGCATGCGGATATCTCCCCTGTGCTCGTAGGCGCGGGGGAAATGGTAGAGCAGATCCTCGACGGTGTAGATCCCCATGCGCTCGTAGGCGGCCTTGCGAGCCGAGCCTACGCCCGACAGGGAGGATATGGGGGTGTGTAGGTAGGGCATGGGGGACTCCTTTCGGAAAATGTAAAATGCAAAATGCAAAATGCAAAATGAAGAACGGAAAATGGAGAATGGAGAACGGGGGAACGGAGAATGGAGAACGGGAAATGTGGAATGCTCAACGGATTCCTCAGGCTTTCGACTCTTGACAAATCCGAGCAAATCCTGTATAATGTATGTGTATTCTGTCAACTGACTGAAAAGTAGGGCGAATGCAGTTTATCGGGGAGTTTGATAATGCAAAATGTAAACTGCAAAATTGGCGAAGCCTTTTGCTGACGCAAAAGCCTATTTTATGGCAGTCTGTTAATGGAATTACACCCGAAAAAGTATGTCTCCCTATAGGAAGATCGTTTTTGGCAAACACTCGCCGCGCCGCCATCCGTTCCCCAATTTTGCATTTTGCATTTTGCATTTTACATTCTATCACCAATATTATACTCCAAGGAGGCTCATATGTCAAGAGGAATCATTGTTTTGGACGCAGGTCACGGTCAATTCGGGAATGCCTATCCCCTTTTAGAGAACACCTACGAGGGCACGCAGAATTTCAAGCTGGCCGGCAAGCTGAAGGCTTGTCTGGAAGAAAAGGGCTTCACGGTTCTGCTGACGAGAAACGCCATTGAGGAAGACCCCTCCCTGGAGGAGCGAGGCAAGCTGGCGGGGGACAGTCATGCCTGCCTGTTCCTCTCCATCCATTCCAACGCCCCCGGTCCCGCCTCATCCCCCGAGGCCTACCACGCCGTCCGCGGTGCCGAGACCTACTATTCCCTGGCCGACGTGGAGCGCAACGCCGAAATCGCCCGCGCTCTGAACGACGCCGTGGTAGCCACCATGAACACCACGGATCGCGGGGTCAAGACCCGCTCCTTCCCCGATCAGCCCGGCATCAACTACTACGGTGTCCTGCGCCACTCCGCGGCCTACGGCTGTCCTACCGCCTTCATCATCGAGCACGGCTTCCACACCAACCCCGAGGACGCCGCTTTTCTGTCGAATGACGAGTGCCTGCAAAGGCTGGCCGAGGCAGAGGCAGAGGTGCTGGCGAGGGTGCTGTAAGTTGCAGTTTATAGGGCAGGGGCTCTGCCCCTGCCCCCCGCTTAAGGAACTTTTGAAAAAGTTCCTTAAGAATCCTCAAAACTTTCAAAAAACATTATCAAATAATTGTTTTTAAAGTTCTTGAAAAGGGGTCTGGGGGAAAACTTCTTTCAAGAAGTTTTTCCCCAGGCGCTCTTTCGCGCCCCTACAAACCCGAATTTGAAATCCCGCCCATCGGGCATAGAAAGAGAAACAACCTATGAAAATCCTCACCATTGGCGACGTGGTCGGTCGCCGCGCCATTGAATACCTGTCGGGCACCCTCCGCAGAACCGCCGCCGCGCTGGGGGCGGACTTTGTGGTGTGCAACGGGGAGAACGCCTCCGAGATCCACGGCCTCAACCGCGCCGACGCCGAGGCTCTCCTGGACTGCGGCGTTGACCTCATCACCCTGGGCAACCACGCCTTCGGGAGTCGGGATCTCTACGGCTATCTGGACGACAACACCGATCTCGTCATCCGTCCCGCCAACTACCCTGCCGCCTGCCCGGGTGTGGGCTATACCCTCCGCGAGGTCAGCGGTCTGCGCATCCTCTGCATGAACCTGTCGGGCACCGCCTTCATGGATCCCCTGGACAACCCTTTCTCCGTGGTGGATCGCATCCTTGACCGCGAGCGGGGAGACTACGACATCGCTCTCTTGGACTTCCACGCCGAGGCCACCTCGGAGAAGCTGGCCATGGGCTACCATCTGGACGGGCGGGTAAACGTGGTCTTCGGCACCCACACCCACGTCCCCACCGCCGATTGCCGTGTCCTCCCCAAGGGCACGGGCTATGTCACCGACCTGGGTATGACGGGGCCGCAAAACGGCATCCTGGGCACCGACGCTGAGGCGGTGCTGTACAAAATGCGCACCCATATGCCCACGCGGTTTACCGTGGCCGACGGGGAGATCACCGCTCAGGCGGTGCTGTTTACCCTGGAGGATCGGGCACCGTACCGGTGTCTGAAGGTGGAGAGGGTGGAGTTCTGACCGAGATATGAGATACGAGATACGGGATAGGCATTGCCTGTCCCGTTTTTTGAATAAGGAGAGATTCAAATTGGGGTTTGGGGGGGGGGGGGGGAACGCCAAAGGGAAACTTCTTGAAAGAAGTTTCCCTCTGGACACCCTTCAAGAACTTTC
>JAZRFR010000266.1:0-8199 GCA_045643785.1 Eubacteriales bacterium
AGCTACTTGAGCCTAAGTAGGGATTTTTTGGGGAGAGAGCCCTGCCCCATTGGGGTGTATAAATACAAAATAAACCGAACAAAACCCGAAGGGTTTTGCACCGAAATTATTCATTATTCGTTATTCATCATTCACTATTCACCATTCACGATTCATCAAATCCCACCCCCATGGCGCGTCTCGTCCCGTATTGAGAGGATTCATTTAGATACCATAAGAAATAAAAAACCTTGGAGACAGAAAAAATGAGCAAGAAAAGAGAAAGAGAGCTGCAACGCGAAAACGAGTGCATACTCTTTGAAAACCAAAAGGTGGTTGACGTCAATATGGAGCATGAGGTGAAGAAGTCCTTCATCGAGTACTCCATGTCGGTCATCATTTCCCGCGCCCTGCCCGACGTCCGCGACGGCATGAAGCCCGGCCAACGACGGGTCATGTACGCCATGTACGAGGATCATCTCACCCACGATAAGCCCTTCCGCAAGTCGGCGACCACCGTCGGTGCGGTGCTGGGTCGTTACCATCCTCACGGCGACAGCTCGGTGTACGGTACCATGGTACACCTTGCCCAGCCCTTCTACATGCTGCATCCCCTGATCGAGGGTCAGGGTAACTTCGGTTCGGTGGACGGCGACCCGCCTGCGGCTTACCGATATACCGAGGCGCGCATGGAGAAGATCGCCGACGAGATGGTACGGGACATGGACAAGGACGTGGTCACCATGCTTCCCAACTTTGACAACAGCCGCAAGGAGCCCGAGGTTCTGCCCTCCCGCTTCCCCAATCTGCTGGTCAACGGTTCCATGGGTATCGCCGTCGGTATGGCCACCAATATCCCCACCCACAACCTGGGTGAGGTCATTGATGCCACCGTGTACCGCATGGATCATCCCGACTGTGAGATTCCCGAGCTGATGCAGTTCATTCAGGGTCCCGACTTCCCCACCTACGGTACCATTTACGGCACTGCAGGCATTAAGGAAGCCTACATGACGGGTAAGGGACACATCATGGTGCGCGCTCCCGCCGACGTAGACGAGGATAAGCGGCAGATCGTCATCTCCGAGATCCCCTACGGCGTCAACAAGAGTATGCTCTGCGCCGCCATCGGTTCTCTTGTAAAGGAAAAGCGTGTAGAGGGCATTACCGACATCCGTGACGAGTCCGACCGTAAGGGTATGCGCATCGTCATTGACCTCAAGCGCGAGGCCAACGGCCACGTGGTGTTGAATCAGCTCTACCGCTACACCCAGCTGCAGGATACCTGCGCCGTCAATATGCTGGCCATCGTGAAAAACGAGCCCAAGGTGCTGAATCTCGCTCAGATTCTGGACTACTATATCGAGCACCAGGAGTCGGTCATCACCAACCGCGTAAAGTACGATCTGGCCGCCGCCCTGCGGGATGCCCACATCTACGAGGGCTACAAGCTGGCCATTGACAATATCGACGAGGTCATTTCCATCATCCGTTCCTCCCCCGACACCCCCACCGCCAAGATCAACCTGATGAAGCGGTTCGACGGTCCCGTGCGTTCCATGGAGGAATTGGATCTTGCTGAATTTGCTTCCGCCGAGAATCCCGGTCTTTCCGAGGCGCAGGCACAGGCCATCGTGTCTCTGACTCTGGGCCGTCTGTCGGGTCTGGAGCGCAAGAAGATCGAGGACCGTCTGGAGGCTCTGCATCTGTCCATCAAGGAGTACAGAGAGATCCTGGGCGATATCAACCGTATTCGCGGAATCATCAAGGACGAGATGCTGGAGATCAAGGAGCGCTACGCCGAGGGCAGACGCACCCGCATCGAGGCCGTAGCCAACGAGATCATCGACGAGGATCTGGTGGAGAAGCAGAACTGCGTCCTGACTCTGACCCATGCCGGCTACATCAAGCGCCAGGCTACCGAGGTCTATTCGGCTCAGCGCCGCGGCGGTAAGGGCATCATGGGTATGGCCACCAAGGAGGAGGACTACATCGAAAAGGTGGTTTCCGTCCATTCTCACTCTACCGTCATGATGTTCACCAATACGGGTAAGGTGCAGTGCATCCGCGGATTCCAGATCCCCGAGGCGTCCAGAACCGCCAAGGGTACCAACGTGGTCAACCTGCTCCAGCTCACTGAGGGGGAGAAGATCACCTCCATGATCGCCGTAGGCGGATTCCCCGAGGGCGAGTATCTGGTCATGGTGACCCGCAACGGTGTCATCAAGCGTACCCTGCTCTCTGAGTTTGAATACCAGCGCAAGGGCGGTAAGATCGCTCTGACTCTGGACGAGGGCGACGAGCTGCTCTACGTCCTGCATACCGACGGAAATCGCGAGATCATCATCGCTACCGCCGCCGGTAACGCCGTCCGCTTCGACGAGAATAACGTCCGCTGCATGGGCCGTACGGCTCGCGGTGTCCGCGGTATCGCCCTCCGTGAGGACGACGGCGGCCGTGACCGCGTGGTGGGTGCCGTTGTGGTGGATAATGATAAGCATCTCGTGACCGTCACCGAACGCGGCTTCGGTAAGCGTTCTCCCTTCGAGGACTTCCGTACCATGGCCAACCGCGGCGGTTTTGGCGTGCGCTGTCACAATATCACCGAAAAGACGGGTCTGCTCACGGGTATTGCCGCCGTTCACGGCGAGGAAGACCTCATGATGATCACGGATCAGGGTACCATCATCCGTACCCCTGCTTCTGACTTGTCCATCCTGTCCAGAAGCGCCGGTGGTGTTATCGTCATGCGCCTGCCCGAGGACCAGTACGTAGCCAACTTTACGGTCGTAGCCAAGGAAGAAAAGGACGAGGAAGAGATCGAATCCGAGGAGATTGGAACTGAGGAGATTGAAGAAATCGAAGCAACCGAGGCTGTTGAGGTGACCGAGGCCGCTGAGACTACCGAGACGGTTACCGAGGAATAAGACCATGAAAAGAATTGTTTCCATTCTGCTGGTTCTGATCCTCTGCGCGGGAATCGTATGCAGTACGGCATCCTGTGCGAGGAAGGGGCCGCCTCCCGCTCTCGAGGACGTGTACGACCGTTTGGTTACGGTGATCGAGGCATCCCACGAGATCAACGTGCTTCTGTTCGGCGCGGGACTTCCCATCTATCCCCGCGGAACTGCCGAGGACGAACTGGTTCACCGCTACTTCGGTGTGACCGATAACGGTCTGGAATTCATTACGCCCTACGCCAAGTTCGGCAGTATTGCCGAGATGAAGACCGCGATCGCGGCGGTGTACAGCGTAGAATATCGGGAATCTCTGTTCGACACTCTGTTTACGGGATACGCCGACACCCAGATGTCGGTGGTGATGCCCGCTCGTTTCCACGAGGATGAGCGGTACATCTACCAGAATAAGTACGTAAATACCCTGGTTGACGGCGTGCGGGTATACGATTACGCGGGCATGGAGATCATTGAGGAAGACTCCCATTCCACCTACATCCGCGTTTCTGTCCCCTCCTACTCCGAAAGCCACCCCGATGAGTGGGTGAGGGTACGCCTGTCCTTCGTGTATGAAAACGGGGATTGGTATCTGGACAGTCCCAGCTGTTAAATTTGATTCAAAAGAGGCAGTTCAAAAAAACTGCCTCTTTTCTTATTAAAAATAGTATTTTTTATACATATGGTTAATATAATAATTATATGTTAATAAAATATTCTGAAAATAATCGTTTTTTGGTATGGATCTGCCTGGTATGCGCTTTCTTTACTGTGTTCATACCACTATGTCGGGTGTCGGTATACGGATATGAAGGTGAAGAAGGGATGAGGAACAGTCGGGAGGAGATCTGTTTTTTTTGGACGGAGGATTCGGATGGAAGGGAGTCGGGCAATCGGGTTCTGTTCCTATACGCGTCTCCGGCGCTTCTGACAGCCGCCCACGATGGGAATATGGCGGTTCTATTGCGTTTTGTTTTGGCGAAAGGATGGAAAATCGACTCGACGCAAGGGATATGCGAGGGAGAAAAGCTGCATATCACGGTGGGAAACGGGTGCATTCTGCTGGACGGGGCATTGGTGGAGTCGGATCCTGTGGAAAGCGCGGCGGTTTGTCTTTTAAAAATGGAAGTGAGTGCAGAGAATCGGCAGGAATCGGCGCCTCCCTTCGGTATGCAGTGGGAAACAGGAGATAAGGATCTTTTGTACGTAAGGAATAAGGATCAGAGTATTTCCGCATACGCTTTCTTTTACTGTGAGTTTACGGATTCTTCCGCTGAAAGCGAAACTGCTCCGCCTGAAGTGTCCTCCGAGGAAGTCACAAAATCCGAAGCAGACGAAACGGTTACGGAGGGAGAAACCTTCGAATCATGGCCCGAGACAGAGGAAAACGATCCGGTAACCTACCTGGGATGCCAGGAAACACCCGTAAAGGACGGTCAGTACGCCGTTCGTTTCCTGTTTTACGGTTCGGTCTATCCTTTTATTTGGGTTGAGGGCGGCGGCGTTCTGTACGTCACGGTTACATATCCCGATCGAGTGGATGCGTGGGAGGATGGAAAACAGGTATTTTTCTATCCCGACGGGCAGAAACGGTTGACCGTATGCACCTTTCGGGGACTTTTGGCAGACAGAGCGTATGATTTTTTGATTACCGTAAACGGGGAGATGTATTCCATCGAATATCTGTACGGTAAATACGGTGAAAAATAATCGTGATAGTTTATAAAATATATATATTTTTTATGTATAAAATGCCGAAACACGTAGATTTCACATCAAAATCAAAAAAAAGAACTTGACTTTTATTGGGCTTTGATATACAATATAGTATGATGCATACAGTACGTATGTCAATATTTATTTCTTAAGGAGAAAAAAGATGAACGCAAAGAAAATTTTTGCTCTGGTTCTGTCGGTTCTGATGGTCGTTACCTGCTTCGCCGGTATGCTGACCGTCTCTGCTGAAGAAACAGATAAGTTTGCGCCCACCAACGAAGAGCCGATTCTGCTTCACGACGGTGCACAGGCAGGTGCTCTCGGCGGCTACAAAAAGGGCCAGTCCTTCGGTGCAAAGGTAACTGTAGAGGCCGGTAAGAGATTGACTCAGATCAATTTCCACGCTCTGGCTACCTACAACAACAACACCAATAACATCGTATTCAAGGTATACCAGTGGGATACCGACTATGCAACCACGGTTAAGGGTTCCGTTCTGGCTCAGACTACCGTTATCAACCACGTGGACAACGCTCCTCTGGACGTTATTCTGCCTACCAACCGCAACCTGACCGGTGAGCTGCTGTTCACCGCTACCTACGTAGACGGTGGCTCCCAGATGACCCCTTGGCTGACCGACGGCAATGGTATCGAGGGTGTTGAATTCTTCGCAAACGGCTCTAAGTGCGCTGCTTACTGCGTCGGTATCACCGTTGGTGATGAGCTGACCGCTACTCCCGCTTCCTTCACCGCTACCTTTATGGCTGATGGCGCTGAGGTTGGCAAGGTTACCTTCCTGGAAGGTGACAAGGAGCTCATGAACATTCCCGCCGTTCCCGAGAAGGAAGGCTTCTGGGCTGACTGGGCCGCTTACACTCTGAACAACGAGGATATCACCATCGAGGCTGTCTACACCGACGCTTCCGGTGCTATCAAGCCTGAAATTTCCGATGCTACCCACATGACTGCTTTCGCAGAGGAGCACTATGCTTACCTCAAGGGCGATGGCTGTGCTGTTCGTGTCAACCGTGACGGTTCTGTTTCCTTCGTGGGTACTTGGGCCGAGGATGGTGATATTGACGCTTACGCTACCATTGATTACATGAAAATGATGAAGAAGTACTACGATGGCTACAAGAACAACTCTTCTCTTCCCAACAAGAGCGAGAAGTTCAACGTCGTCGCCGTTAAGGTTAAGGCTCCCGCCGTTTGCCTGGATTCTGATCCCACTATGGAGGTTGTCGTTGGCCGTGACACCTTGATCTACGGTATCGAAGTAGCCAATACCATCAAGTGTGACGGTAATGAAGAGTACTGGATCTTTGATTTCACCAACGAGTCTGATTTCACCTCCGACGTCATCAATTCCATGAAGATCAACTGGGCCTACAGCGTAGGTGAGGAGTCCAACCTGGGTGCTGATTTCCAGATTCTGGGCTTCCAGTTCTTCGATACTCTCGAGAACGCTCTGTCCGCTACCGGCGGTGAGGAGGCTACCGAGGCTCCCACCGAGGCAAAGACCGAGGCTCCCGAGACCGAAGCTCCCGCAACCGAGGCTCCTGCAGGCAACGTAACCGAGCCCACCACTGATGCTCCCGTTGAGGAAGGTTGCGCTTCCGTAATCAGCTTTGGTGCCGTGGCTATTCTGGCCGCTGCCGCTGCTGTCGTCGCTCTGAAGAAGAAGGACTAATCCTTCATCTGATAGACCGAGCGTCTACCGAAAGGTACTACCAAAAGTACATACACCACAAGCTCCCCGAGAGGGGGGCTTGTGGTGTTTCTTTTTTATTGACATTATCCGTAGAATTTGTGGTTGCCAATGGTCATGATATAGGGTCTGGTCCGTCCGATCCAGGAGGACGTGGCGATCTTGGGGTTGTAGAAATAGATCATTTTCGTGGACAGGGAATATCCCTCCAGGCAAATTTTTGCGGCCATGACAGCCGAAGCGGTGGGGGTATTGTAGATGGTACCGCTGGCTACGGGGGAAAACTGGGTGCCGTACTTGGTGTCGAAAATAACTCCCTTGACCGTATTGGGATACTGACTGCTTCGCACGCGGTTAAGCACCACGTTACCCACGGCGATCTGCCCGGTAAAGGGCTCGCCCTTGGCCTCGGCGGAAATGATGCGGGAGAGCCAGTAGAGATCGGTGGAATCATAATATTCCGAAGCCCACTTGACCTTGGTGGTATCTCCCGAGGTGATGAAAGCGTCGTAGTAACCGGAACGAATGGTGACGGTGGCATTCAGCGCCTTACACATGGAGGTGAGGGGGACGAAGATCCAGCCGCCCAGGCTGATGACCTTTTTGCCCGTATAGAAGATGCGCTCGTTGACCGTGATGTAGGGGTCGCCCACCTTGACGGTGATGGACAGGTTGGTGCCTGTGATGACTACCTGCTCGGTGGCCTCGGTGTAGACGGTCTTGAATTTTCCGAACAGATCGGCAAATCGCTGGACAGGGACGTAGACCGTGCCCCCGATGTCGGCGACCTGTCCCTTGAGAATCTGTTTGCCGTCCTTATACAGGTCAACGGCCATAGCGCCTGAAGGGTAGGGGTAGTAGATACGACTGCCGCCCCGTACCTGCTTGTCCATGGAGGATTCCACGCGTCGGGCAATCATTTCCTGGGTCAGAGGGATATTGGGATCCTCGTCGGCTCCTTCGGTATCAAGCTCGACGTGTTCAAATTTATCCTGTGCGAAGGAACCGTTCTCATCTGTCGGGTCTTGAAGCTGAGAAAACAGGTCGGTAGTTTCATTATATATGAGAGGGAGGGTGGGTCTCTTTGCGTGGAATGGAGAGGGTATATCGCTGAGCGCCTGAGATGGGGATTCCGAAAGGATGGTGCTTGCCTGTTCATTCGACTCGCCCGGCATTGCTGTTTCTGTCGACAGGGCGAAAACCATGGGGGTGGCTATGGGGATCGCGATCAGGACAGACAGGAAGACGGCGGCGACACGCAGAAAAACGGTGGAGCGCGGCGTTCGGTCGGTGGCGCTGTTTTTGTGTACGTGATGGTGTAAACGGATTTTCATGGGTATGGTTACCTGCCTTTCCCGGCGGTACCGATGTATATAAACAAGGTGACGAAATGTGTAGCAGGGCACCTCTAAAAACCCTCGCACAACGAATCGGCGGAATCTTTTCCGTCATTCGTTACAAAAATCCTCCGTATAGGATCAACTATACGTGCGGATTTTTGTTTAGACTGACGAAAAATCTTTTCGCCGCTCGCCGCACGATGATTTTTTGAGGTGCCCTGCAGAATAACGCCACGCAGGTAGTCCTCCAATCGGTACTGCCTGTGTAGTGATATGGTCTCCCAAGACTTCCCGTGAGGGAAGCCTCGGGAGCAGAGTCCTATGGAGGACTCACGGAGGAATCATGCGGGGCGGGAGATCGAGAATGAGTCCGCCTCGCCTTTCCTATTGTAGCAGATTTATGCGGAAATTGCAAGGAACAATGTATGGAAGGGGAGGGAGGGTTTGGTAAATTGGAGTTTATAGGCCAGGGGCTTTGCCCCTGTACCCCACCAAAGAACTT
>JAZRFR010000267.1:0-7593 GCA_045643785.1 Eubacteriales bacterium
GCTCGTAATTCCAATATTTCTTTTTCGTATTCTTGTATGTGTCGATATCCTCTTGCCATAACAAAACCTCCTATGGTAGTACTTTAATTCTACCATAGGAGGCTCTTTTTTTCAAGTGTCCGTTTTTAACGGACTTGTGCAAGCCCGCCGAGGCGGTATTTTTATGTTATTTCACGCCCAAATCCATATCCCCAGCATGAACGCCAGACAAATCACGTTCACAATAGTTAAAGCCAAGGACGCCACCCACAACCATCGGGGCTTGTTCCCCTTGTCCATAGCCAACAAGGCCGAGATGACCTGCCCGCCGCCCCAGCAGACAGCAAAGCCGCTCACCACGGCATACCCCGCCAATAGTAGCATGAGCCCAAGAAAAAACTCACCTCCGGGCAACTGCGCATCCACAATAGGCTCGTCGGAAATCATCGCCAGATCAGCAAATCCGTACAGACAGAGCAGCGTTCCCGCCAGCAACACACAGGCGATCACGAACAGGACTATATGCTTGGTTTGCGCCTTTACAGGCGGAGTCGACGGTATCATATTCATACAAATTCTCCTTTCGGGTGTATCCCTCTACCTATATAGACAGGAAAAAACACCCGAATCTGTCATGCATTTCGCATTTTTTTGAAAGAATCAACCGTACACCTCGATCTCACCAACGCCCATGGGACGGTTCGAGTCGGACACAATGCGGATGTAGCGAGCCTTGACCTTGTCGAAGGTGAACTCCAGAGGAACGGTCAGATCATCCCAAGCGTGGCCGTCCACCTTGCCTACCTCCGTATAGTTCACACCATCCTCAGACACGTAAACGGTAAAGTCCTTGCAACGCTGGGCGCTCAGCATACCCTTGCACATATAGACTCTGACCGTATTGATCTCACAGACCTCCAGCAGATCCAGTTTCAGCCAGCCGGAACGGTCAGCGCGGTCTGCTACCCAGTATCCGCTGTTAAGATCGCCGTTGGTCATGTGGTAAGCGGCAATGTTGCTCTTCTGCCAGAAGGAGGCGGAGGAGGAGGACACGTACACAGGCTTGTTCAGCGCCAGATTCTCAGAGGTCTGAGCAGGACGGGAGACATCCCAATCGGCAGGCAACTCAATGACAGCGCACTGTCCGGGAGCCAGATCCAGCGTAAAAGTACCGTCAGCACCCACGGAAAGAGGCTCCATCTCTCCCGTAGTCAGATTCAGGATCTTGAAGTCGCCCGTTTTGTTGGCCTTCAGGGTCAGGGTTATAGCACCGTTCGCAGTAAATTTCTTGTTGGTGATCACCACGTGCTGCTGACCCGAGCCGTCCAGAGACTCATACAGAGTGAAGATAGCATCCCCTGTCTTGGCAAGGGTAAAGATGAAATCGTCGGGCAGGGCGAGATTGTCGATCTCACCGTGGCCGTGGTATACCTCAATAGCATCGCTGTTGCCCAGCACCTTGCCAACCGTCTTGATGTACTTCCCCGCCGCGATCAAGCCCTCGTAGTTCCCCGCAGGGGTGAAATCAGGGGACACAAAGCCCGTTTTGAAGGCTGCCGCCTCAGCATCCACGGGTGTCAGCGCCACGAACCACTTGTAGTTCTTCATGCCGTAGGCCATACCCAAAGAGGCGTTGTAACGCAGAGCATCCGCGTCCAGCAGAGGATATGCCCCATCAATGATCATGGACTGCATATAGAAGCCTGTATCGGCTTGGTAGAGGAGACCCGCCTTGCGGAGACGGTTCAGAGAGGAATAGACCTTGTTGTCAAAGCCGCCATTCCACATGAAGGGATAATGATCGTAAGTCAGGAACCGCATACGGCCGTTACCACCCGCCACGGCGGCGAATTCGGTGAAGTACTCGTCAATACCGCCAAAGTTGTAGGGAGGCAGAAGGTTCAGATGGGGAATCAGGTGAGGATTGTACTCTTGAATCAAATGGAACACGTGAGCATAACCCAGATACTCCTCATGAGGCTCATCCTGCAGATAGATCCCGTAAAAGCCCGCACGGTTTTCGTACTTCTTCACGATGGCCAGAATTTCCTCGTCATCCATTTCCAGGAAATTATGGGAGCCTGCGGGGTCGTTGGGGGAGTAGGCCAGCCCCAGCTCGTTGCAGACGAACAGGGAGTACATGGAAATATGGTTACCCGCACGGTCGTTGGAGCGGGTGTCCTCAATGTACTCCACTCCGCCCTCAGCGAGAATTTTCAAGCCTACGGGAATCTGTTCGGGATAGGCGAAGTTGGAATGGTAGAACGCCGAGATACGGAACTCATCCCGCACCTCCTCCTTGACCTCCACGTGGCACACCGCCAGATTCTTCCCGTCGGTCACGTACACGTCGGTCTTACCGAACCCCACGGGTGTGATGAGACCGTTCTCGTCCACCGCCGCCACGTTCGCGTCCAGCGTGGCAAAGCGGAGCTTCGCCTCGGGATCCACAGCGACGCCGTCGCGGTAGTAGAGGATGGACAACTGCTGGGTGGTGTCGGGATTCTTGAACAGCCAGATATCGTGGCGGTTGAGAATCATATTGGAAGCCGTGTCGATGGGAGAGTATACCTCAAACTCCGAAAGTGCCAGATACTTTCCCTTTTCAGAATCCCCCGCACCCAGCTCACGAGTCAAGAGTTTAACGAAGCGCCCCTCCACGCCATTCAGGGCTACGGTCAGGCCATCCTTCGCGGCATCGGGGGTGGCGTCGGTGACGGTAGCGACGGTGACGTAATCCACGCCGTCGGCAGAGACCAGAATATCAAAGGCCTTGGGGAAACCGCCCTCGTCACCCGCCAGGGGGTAGACCTTGACGCTGTCCAGAACCTTGACCGAGGTCAGATCGAGGAAGAAATAGTATTCCTTAGCGGCGTCGGTGTTCTTGCCCCAAGGGGTGGAAAAGCCCGTGGAGAAGTCGCCGTCGTTCAGGTGGAGATTGCTGTATCCCTCGTCGTTCTTGGTGGACGAGCCAAGGGCAAAGCCCTCGCGGGCCACATTAGCAACGGGAAGCTCGGCAGGCTCAAAGGCCAAAGGATCGAAGGGCGCCTCGGTGGGAACCTCGGTAGGCGCCTCAGTGAGAGCCTCGGTAGGTGCCTCGGTGGGAGCGTCGGTATCCACGGGCAGGGTGGTATCGACGGTGTCGCCGCCCCCCGTACAGGACACGGCCAGCACACCGGTCAACAGCAAGGCCAGACAGATCAAAAGTTTCTTCATACAAATGGTTCCTTTCGCAATAATTCCCTTTATTATACCATATTTTCATTTCTTTGTAAATTGTAAGACATATAAAACACGCCTCCCCCGATTTGTAGAGATTCCACAACTCGGGAAAGGCGCGTGTATTTACTTCAATTCCACCACGGTCACACCGCCGTCGCCCTCGCCGTACTTACCGATCCGGAAGGATGCGATGCGCTTGTCACCTCTCAGGAACTTCCAGAGCGCGTTTTTGAGGGCACCCGTGCCCTTACCGTGAATGAGATGCACCGACTGCATATTGTACATAACGGCGTCATCCAGATACTTGTCTACCGCCAGCCAGGCCTCGTCCCCCGTCATACCGCGGAGGTCGATCTCTGACTTGAACTGGTTGGATCGCTCCACCGTTACGGAAGACTTGATAGCCGACTTCTGAGCGGGCTTCTTCTTCTGCCCGCGCTCGTCCTCCTCAATGAGACGCAGATCCTCCAGACGAGCCTTGGTACGCACCACCCCCGCCTGGACAGCCACCAGATTGCCCTTGGGATCCTCGGTGACCACACCCTCCTTGTGGATGGTGACGATACGGACTTTGTCCCCTTTCTTGAGGGGTCTGGGCAGCACGTATCCCTCGTCCTCCTCCTGCACCTCGATGGGGTCAAAGAGATCCCCCGTGGTACGCAGATGATCACGAACCGCACGCCTTGCGGCCTCCAGCTCGGCGGCGGCTTGCGCGGCCTCCTGCGCCTTCTTCATCTTATCCATCTGCTCGTAGATGAAATCGCAGGAAGCCTTGGCCGACTGCACCATGGCGGCGGCCTTCTTGCGGGCTGCCTCGGCCTCCTTTTCGGCATTCTCCACCTTCTTGCGGATCTGCTTTTCGGATTCAGCCTTGAACCGCTCGTACTCCTCGCGGAGGCGCTTGGCCTCCTCCCGCTCCTTCTCCATCTGGACGCGGCTGTTCTCCAGCTGCTCAATGACGGATTCAAAGCTCTTGTTGTCGGAGCTCACCCGCTCCTTCGCCCGCTCAATGATGGCAGGATCCAACCCCAGCTTTTCGGAAATGGCAAAGGCGTTGGATTTACCGGGCGCGCCGATGATGAGCTTGTAGGTGGGCTTCAAGGTCTCCACGTCGAACTCACAGGAAGCGTTGCACACCCCGGGGGTATCCAGGGCGTAAGCCTTGAGCTCGGCGTAGTGGGTGGTGGCGACACAGCACGCGCCTGCGTCACGGACGGACTCAATAATGGCCACGGCCAGCGCCGCGCCCTCCACAGGGTCGGTACCGCCGCCCAACTCGTCGAACAGCACCAGCGACCGCTCCCCCACCTGCTCCATGATGGTGACAATGTTGACCATGTGAGAGGAGAAGGTAGACAGGGACTGCTCAATGCTCTGCTCGTCTCCCAGATCCACCAGAATGGAATCGTAGGTGCAGATGCAGGAATCCGCCTCGCAGGGGATGTGCAAACCCGACTGCACCATGAGGGCAAAGAGGCCGATGGTCTTGAGGGAAACCGTCTTACCGCCTGTGTTGGGGCCCGTGATGACAAGCGTATCAAAGGTGTCCCCCAAGGAAATGGTAATGGGCACCACCTTGTCCTTGTCGATGAGTGGATGACGCGCGCCCACCAGATTCACCGAGCGATCCCCCGAAATCATGGGCGCCACGCCCTTCATGGAAGCCGACAGCTCCCCGCAGGCGAACACGAAGGCCAGCTCGTTGATGTTCTTGTAATCCAGCCACAGGGCGTCAGCCACGCCTCCCACCGCCGCAGACAGCTCGGAGAGGATGCGCTCGATCTCCCGCTCCTCCTTGGTGTGGAGAATGCGGATCTCGTTGTTGGCATCCACCACCGCCATGGGCTCAATGAAGATGGTGGCGCCCGTAGCCGACGTATCGTGGATCAGTCCCTTCACCTCGGCCTTGCACTCGGCCTTGACGGGGATGACGTACCGCCCGCCGCGCATGGTGACAATATTCTCCTGGAGGTAGCGGGAGTTGCTCGAGATCAGCTTTTGCAGCGTCTCCTTGATCTTGGCATTCTCATTGCGGATCTTGCGGCGAATATCCGCCAGCAGAGGAGAGGCCTCGTCGGCGATCATGTCCTCGGCTGGGATAGCGCGATGGATGCGATCCTCCAGCTTGCGATCGGTAATGAGACGGTCAAAGACCTCGTCCAAAACCGTGTCAAAGGGATGATTCCCCGTATGGTAGTCCTGCAGAACACGAGCCGTCCGCAACACGTTGGCGCAGTCCAACAGCTCGCGAGGAGACAGAATGGCTCCCTTCTCGGCGCGCTCGCAGGCCGAGGATACGTCGCGGATGCGCCCAAAGGAGGGCGCCCCCTTGGCGTCCGCCAGCTTGCGGGCGTCGGTGGTGCGGCGCAGACGGCGGAGCACGGTGTAAGTATCGTCAGAGGGACGCAAATTCCGCGCCATGATCTTGGCACCCTCGGTCTCGGCGTGCTCCTCCAGCATGGCACAGATCTTGTCAAATTCAAGTGTTCGTATGGTCTTTTCGGAAAAACTCATAGTCATTCCTTTCATATCATGTGTATATTTCAAATTTGGGTTTATAGGGGAGCGAGAGAGCGCCCGGGGGAAACTTCTTAAAAGAAGTTTCCCCCAGACCCCCTTCAAGAACTTTCGAAAAAGATTATTTATTCATGCTTTTTAAAAGTTTTGAGGATTTCAAAGGGACTTTTTCAAAAGTCCCTTTGGTGGGGTCCAGGGGCAAAGCCCCTGGCCTACAAACCCCAATTTATCTTCTCAACATCCTCTTTGCATCCCGCAAAAGCTCCAGGACAGGTCGCATGTTGAACAGCAAAGTCACGGCCATCACGACCGCCGCGCCTGCATATACGAGCAAGGGACTCACGGGCAGGGACTCCGACAGGGTCACGAGCACCGTCAACGCCCCCACAAGCAGAGTATTCACGGTCAGCCGTCCCCACTCACTCTTGAAGGGAATGAGCCGCCGCCCCGTTACAAGGCGGAGAATGCAAACGGCAAAGTAGCTCACAAAGGTCGCCACCGACGCACCCATGGCGTCAAAGCGGGGGATCAATAGGAAATTGAGCACCACATTCAGCACAGCCCCCGCCAGCGCGGTCAGCATGGAGCCCATGGTCCTCTTGCTGGTGAAATACACCGACCCCAAAAAGGTGCAGAGGGCGGTGAATACCGTGGCAAAGGTCAAAATCGGAATGTACACCCATGCGGCCTCAAAGGCCTCGGCGAACAGGATGCGGGCACAGATGCGGGAGCAGAGGATCAGCCCACCGCCCCCCAGGAAAGCCAGCGTCGTGTAGACCCGCCAAACGCGGGAGTAAAATGCCGCGCAGGCCTCGGGATCGTCCTCCGCTGACACCGACAGCTTCCACGCGCTGTCAAAGATGGAAATGGCGTAGATCAGCAGATTGGGAATCTTGTAAGCCGCCGTGTACAGACCGTTCAGCTCGGGGGAGCACATCATGTCCACCATGTAGCGGTCGGACACACCCGTGATCCACCAGAAAATGGTGGTGGGCACCAAGGGCAGACAGAATTTCAGCATGGCGATTATGGTCTGCTTGGAAATGCTCCGCGGCTTCACCGCCCGCCAAAGCCGTGTCACCAGAATGAGGAACACTGTAGTCAGAAGATCCGCCAGAATGATGGAGCCAACGTACCCCGTCACCCCAAAATCCAGTATTGGTAAAAACAGAATATTCAGCCCGATCACCAGGGCGGTATTGAGAATTCCCTGCCCCGCAAAGAGCTTGGTGCGTCCGATGGCGCACAGGTACTGGGAGACTACCGTGTGAAGGTTGGCCACCACCACGTAGGCCGCGATGAGCCATACCGACTCCCCAAAGCGAGGGATCAGCCCAAGCAGAGGCGACAGGCACAGGAACACCACCGATCCCACACCGTACACCAAAAGCCCGTTGGTAAAGAAAGCCTCCTTGTCCCCGTCTCGGGCGGCGGCAGAGCGGAAAATGCCCTCGCTGATGCCCACGCAGGCCAGGGGAATAAGCAGATTCGCCCCGTTCGTGATCAGCTCCGCCGTACCGAACTCCGCCTCGGAAAGGCAGGCGGTATACAACCCGATCATGAAGAACATGAGGAGCTTGGAGAGCAGCTTTCCTACCGTAAACACCGCCGTGTTGGTCAGAAGCCGGGTATATTTGCTTTGTGCTTTGGTCTTGACGTCGGGCATACGATCCCCTCCCCTTCCGCAGTTGTTTCCTATCTATTTATTGTACCAAAATATCCGAGAATAGTCAAGAGGAACCGCGTAAATTTTCTGAAACCGGTGGTTGAGAGGTAGAGGACGAGTTCAAATTTGGATTTATCGAGCAGGGGTTTCACCCCTGCACCCCACCAGAACCCTTTTTGAAAAAAGGGTTCTGGACTCCCAAAAACTTT
>JAZRFR010000268.1:0-16556 GCA_045643785.1 Eubacteriales bacterium
TCGCCGGGGTCACCCTTGCCGCCCTTTTCGCCTTGGATGCCTTGTTCACCTTGGATGCCTTGTTCACCTTGGATGCCTTGTTCACCTTGAGGGCCTTGCTCGCCTGCCGTACAGCCTGCGAAGCATACGGCCAGCGACAGCATCATGGCCAGCACCAGCAACATACTTACGATCTTTTTCATGACGGGGACTCCTTTTCGGATCAAATGTTGGGTAAATTATACCATATTTTTTCTGTTTTGTAAACCTTGCATGATGATTTTTCACATATTTTTGCGGGGCATGAGAAAAGATCACCGAGGGAGGATTCCTTCGGTGATCTTTTCTTGTTTATGTGCGGTTGCTTGCCAGAAATGCTCTGACCTTACTCTCCACCACGTCCAGGGCGACGGGGTTGAGGCCGCCGACTACGATGAGGTCGGCGTACTTCTTGGAGGGCTCCACGTATTGCTCGTGCATGGGCTTGACGGTGGAGAGGTACTGGGCGGTGATGTCGTCGATGCGGCGGCCGCGGGTCTCCATATCCCGCTTGGCGCGGCGGAGGATGCGCTCGTCGGCGTCGGCGTCCACGTAGATCTTGAGATCAAGGGTCTGGCGCAGGGCGGGGTCGGAGAGGATGAGGATGCCGTCCACGATGATGACGGGCCTCGGGTCGATGCGTACCACCTTGTCCGAGCGGGTGTGGAGGGCGTAGTCATAGACGGGGCAATCCACCGCCTCGCCGCGGCGGAGGGCTTCGAGGTGGCTGACCATGAGGTCGAATTCCAGGGACTCGGGGGCGTCGTAATTCAGGAGGCGGCGCTCCTCCAGGGGGAGGTCGTCGTGGGCGCGGTAGTAATTATCGCAGCTCACAAGGGCGATGGAGTCGGGAAATTTTTTCAGAAGACCTTCGGCGAAGGTGGATTTCCCCGAGCCGCTGCCGCCCGCGATGCCGATGACGTAGACAGAATTGACGTTTGCCATTACAGCTTGACTCCGAATTCCTTTTCCAGGAGTGCGAGGGTCTCCTCACGCTTGGGCATGGACTGGGAGGAGCCCAGGCGGGTGACGGACAGGGCGGCGGTGCAGGTGGCGAACTGCAGGGCGGTCTCCATGGGGAGGCCTTCGGCGATGGCGGTGGCCAGGCCGCCGTTGAAGGCGTCGCCCGCGCCCGTGGTCTCTACGGCCTTGACCTTGAGGGAGGGAACCAGGATCTCCCGCTCACCGTCGGTGAAGAAGGCACCCCGCACGCCCAGGGTGATGACCACGCTCTTGACGCCCATCTCGAAGAATTTCTTTGCGGCCAGGCGGCAGTCATCCACGGTGTCTACCTTGATGCCCGTGAACTGCTCGGCCTCGGTCTCGTTGGGGGTGACGTAGTCCACGCCGTCGAACAGGCCGTCAGGGGTGGGCACGTAGGGGGCGGGATTGAGAATGAAGGGCTTTCCGTACTTATTGGCCAGCTCCTTGGAGGCCAGGACGGCCTCGATGGTGGTCTCGAACTGGGTGAGCACCGCGTCGCAATCGGCGAAATCGGCTTCGGCGGCCAGCACACGGGCGCGGTCCACGTTCTCGTTGGCGGAGAGGGCGACGATGATGCGGTTCTGGCCGTCGGTCTCGTCGATCTCAATGAGGGCGCCTGCGGTTTCGCCATGGGGGGCCACGCATACGTACTTTTCGCTCATGCCCTCGGTGGCGTAGTGCTGGGCCATGATCTGACCCATCATGTCGCTGCCGCGGTGGCCGATGATGTAGACCTCTGAGCCCGCTCTGTGGGCGGCGGTCATTTGGTTATTGCCCTTGCCGCCGGGGCTGACGCGGATGGCGGTACCCTTAGTGGTTTCGCCGTGGACGGGCAGGTGGGGGGCGTAGCCGGTGACGTCTACGTTGAGGGAGCCTGGGCCGATGATCTTTGCCATGATATGTTTCTCCTTTGTTATGGAATGGGGGAGCGGGGAGCTCTGGGGGGAACTTCTTAAAAGAAGTTCCCCCAGACCCCCTTCAAGAACCTTCAAAAAAGGTTGATAAGTTTTAGGAAGTCCAGGAACCCTTGCAAACTTCGCCGCAGGCGAATTTGTCCCCGTGCGGAGCGAGGATATGATCAAAAAGGTTCTTGGTGGGGGTGAGCTCAGTTCTTCGCTGCGCTCTCGATGATGGAGATACCTGCGGAGGTGCCCAGGCGGGAGGCGCCTGCCTCGATGAGGGCGACGGCGTCCTCGTAGGTACGGATACCTGCGGAGGCCTTGATGACGGTGGAGCCGCTGAGATTGGCCTTCATGATCTGCACGTCGGCTACGGTGGCGACACCTGCGGAGACGCCGGTGCAGGTCTTGACGAAGTGGGCGCCTGCCTCGCAGGTCAGACGGGTGGCCAGGGCCTTTTCCTCGTCGGTGAGGAGGCCGGTCTCGATGATGACCTTGACGGTTCTGCCCTTGGCGGCTTTTACGATGGCGGCGATCTCGTTTCGGACGTAGTCGGTATCGCCGTCCTTGAGCTTGCCGACGTTGATGACCATATCGAACTCGTCACAGCCCAAGGCGTAGGCATCCTCGGTTTCGGCTACCTTGACGGCGGTGGTGTTCTGGCCGAGAGGGAAGCCGATGACGGTGCAGGTCATGACGTCGCTGCCCGCCAGCAGTTCCTTACAGAGGGCGATGTTGCAGGGGTTGACGCAGACCGAGGCGAAGTCCCACTCGCGGGCGTCGGCGCAGAGCTTTTCGATGTCGGCGCGGGTGGCGGCGGGCTTCAGGTTGGTGTGGTCGATGTACTTATTCAAAGACTTCATGGATTTTTCTCCTTGTGATTTGTTTGGGAGGATGATGCGGGATGTTTCTTAATCCTTATTGTAACATATTTTGGCGGAAAAATCAAGAGGGGAGAGGGATTTTTTGAGGAGGAAGCGGGAAGAACGGGCGGATCTTTGCCTTCTCCACGGGAGATGGCAAAGACAAACAGGCGGCTCGCTTTTACGAGCCGCCTGCAGGAGGGGAAGTATCGGTTGGTTTATTCGTTGTCCAGGATCTTATCCAGCTTTTCGATCATCTTTCCCAGCGCTCTGTCTGCAGACTTGGAAAGCTTTGCATAGTCCGAAACGACGGTGTTCTTTTTGGAGCCCATGATCTGGCGGAACTTGTCGTGGAAGCTGGAGAGGGCGTTGGTGTAGATGATGCCCGCGTCGATGTAGATGTTGTCAACGATCACGTCCATCATTTCTGCCGATTGGGGATCCTGGGCGATCTTGGTACGCAGGGTGGTCTCGTAGTAGGCGGGCTTGACGATGCAGTAGCTGGTGTAGCTGAGAGCCTCCATGACCGCGCTCATTTCGTCCAGTCTGTCCTTGATGGTGGTGGGTACGCAGAGGACGGTGAACTGGTCGTGGAGCAGGGTACGGTACTGCTTCTGGTTCTCGTCGAACTTGGGCATGGGAACCACGCCGAACTCCTGCGTCATGTTACGGATGACACCGTTCTCCAGCTCCATGATACGGAGGGTCGCCATGGCGCCGTATCCTTCGGAGAACATGTTCCGAATGTCGTTCTGCTCGTCGTCCAGACCGTAGTGCTTGATGTTGTACATGGCGTTATCGCTGTTGTAGAAGAGGTGCAACGTCTTTTCGGCAACATCGTGAAGCTTGCCCGAATCGAACACGAACTCGTAGTCGCCGTCTTGATTTTTCTGGATGATGTCCACCATGCAGGAGCTCCAGTAGGGATCCACGCTGATGTAGTCGTTGCTGATCAGACCGTACACGTCGCCTTCCTTGTCCTGGATCTCGTTACCGTTATCCTGGTGGAAGAGGGGAACCAGCTCGATCTGCTTATCCAGGGTCCAGGTGCCGTCCTTGACGTACTCGTACAGGAAAGGCTGTCTGGCGTCGGTGAACAGATCCTTATTGAAGACGGTCACGAAGGCGAAGCGGTACAGGGACAGCACCATGGAGCCTGTGACGGCGTACTGGGCGCCCTGATACTCCACTACCTCGTTGAAGCCCTGGGACCACCAGGGCTTTTCAAAGTCCAGATAGTCTGTTTTACGCAGATCGGCGAAGGTGCCGCTCAGGGATTGGTTGACGGCCTGGTAGCAGGCGGCGGCCATGATGTCGTACTCATGGGTGCCCGCCTTGACGGTGGTGGCCACCTTGTTGACCACCACACCGGGGTCGTTGTTGTTTTCTTCGATGCTGACGATCTTGACGCCCAGCCGCTCCTCCACGGTGGTGTTGCGCTCGTAGACGGCGTCGTTGACGTCCTCGCCCGTCAGCTCGGGCACGGCGATCTCCCCCGAGGTCCAACCCTCGCGGTAGCGGCTGATGATGACGATCTCGTCACCACCGTAGTGGAGATCGTCGGGCAGCTCGTCGGTCAGCTCGGTCTCCACCTCGGTCACGGCGGCATCAGCCTTAGTGTCTGCGGGGGTGGAGTCGGGGGTTTCCGTCGTCTCGGCGCAGGATGCCAGGGAGCCCAGCAGCAGGAGGGAGGCGAGGATACCGGATAGTAAACGGGTCTTGTTCATGATAAGTTCCTCTCTGATTCTATTACGTTGGGGAGGTGACACTTTCACAGCAAGGTCATGACCGTCTCATCGGCCGGTTTTGCCGCTGATGACGCGCTCCAACTTGGAGCACATGGTGCCCAGCGCGCGCTTGGTCTGAGGGGAAATTTTCTTGTAATCGGAAACGACGGTGTTTTCCTGGGAGCCGATGATCCGACGGAATTTATCATGGAACGTATTGAGGGGGATGGTGTAAAGGATACCCGCATCCATGTATACGTTGTCAATGATGATATCGAACATCTCGGCCGATTGGGGATCCTGGGCGATCTTGGTGCGCAGAGTGGTCTCGTAGTAGGCGGGACGGACGGTCTTGTAGCTGATGGACGCCATGGCCTCCAGAACTGCGCTGGCTTCGTCGAGCTGATCCTCGGATGCCGTGTTCAGGATGGAAAATACGGTGAACTGGTCGTGGAGCAGGGTGCGGTACTGCTTCTGGTTCTCATCGAATTTCGGCATGGGAACGACGCCGAATTCCTGCTCCATGTTCCGCATGACCTCGGATTCCAGCTCCAGAATGCGGATGGTGGCCATGGCCGCGCCGCCGCGGGCGAACATATCGCGGATCTTGTACTGCTCGGCGTTTTCGGTCTCCATCTTGTAATCGTAGGTGCCGCCGTCCGTGTCGTAGAACAGACGCAGAACCTTTTCGCCCACGTCGTGGAGCTTGCCCGAATCGAAGACGAACTCGTATTCGCCGTCGCCGTCCTTCTTAATGATATCCACCATGCAGGAGCTCCAGTAGGGATCGGTGCTGACGTAGTCACAGGAGACAAGACCGTATACGTCGGCTTCTTCATCCTGGGTTCCGTTGCCGTTATCCTGGTGGAAAATGGGGATCAGCGAGATCTGCTTATCCAACGTCCAAGTGCCGTTCTCCACGTTCTCGTAGAGGAAGGGTTGTTTGGCGTTGGTGAAGAGTTCCTTGTTGAACAGAGTCACGAAAGCGAAGCGGTATTGGGACAAGAGAGCGTCGCCAAGGGCGGTATATTGGGCGCCCTGGTATTCTACCACCTCGTTGAAGCCCTGAGACCACCAAGGCTTATCGAAATCCAGATAAGCGGATTTGCGCATGTCAGCAAAGGTGCCGTTGATGCTTTGGTTGACCGATGTGTAGCAGGCGGCGGCCAGAATATCGTACTCGTGAGTACCTGCGCGTACGGCGGTGGCGGCCTTATCCACCACGATGTAGGCGCTGTCGCCGGGCTCTTCGATACTGGTGAGCTTGACGTTCAGCCGCGTTTCCACGGTTTTGTTGCGCTCGTATACGGCGTCGTTTACCAAGTCGCCGGTGATTTCGGGAACCGCGATCTCACCCGAGGTCCAGCCCTCGCGGTAGCGGCTGAGAATAACGACCTCGTCTTCCATATAGTCCAGGTCGTCGGGCAGCTCGTCGGTCAGCTCGGTTTCCACCTCGGTTACGGCGGCGTCGGCCTTAGTGTCGGCGGGGGTCGAGTCGGGGGTTTCCGCCGTCTCGGCGCAGGATGCCAGGGAACCCAGCAGCATGAGGGAGGCGAGGATACCGGATAATAAACGGGTCTTTTTCATGATGATTTCCTCCGTTGGGGTAAAGACATACCCATGATATTTTATTATAGCATAAGAAAGGAATGGCTGTCAAGGGGACGGGGGGATTTTCGGCGGTATGACGAAAGCTTTTCTGTCCCTGCAATTTTGGCGGATTCTCTTGACAGGGGGGTACGGTTGTGGTAAAATAAAGGTAGAGAAATCCAAATCCATGGAAGGCGGTCATACAGATGAATGTAAAAGCAATGGATAAGATAGTCAAACATTTCGATACGTATTTTGAGCAAAGCGATTGCAAGGTGCTCCATCCCACCGTTGACAACGGGTACCACGTCGACGTTCTTGTGTATAAGCCCAACGAAAAATATCCGTTCTGGAAGCTTGTAACCATGGGCGCCAGCGATTACAAGATGCCCAAGATCTCCAACACGATCGGCATGTTTAACGAATACATCATGTTTGTGGACAAGGACGTGGATCTGGAGGACAAGGAAACTCTGGTCTGGTATGCCGACAAGCTGGGAATCGTGGCCAACTTCGCGTACTATAACAAAACACATATTACCTACGGTCATAGCTTTGAGTGGGAAAACGACGATCCCGACGACGAAATGATCGGGGCGTTCATTGAGTTTCCCCAGGTCATCGAAAACGTGGGCGTTTTGCGTTGCAAAACGGGCTTGCTGAAAACGGTTGCCTGCTTGCAGGTGGTGTTGCTGAACAGGAGCGATCTCGACAAGCTGATGGGGATCGGCCCCCAGGCGTTCAGTGAATATCTGTATCCTGACGGCGACGGAAAGCAGCATTTCCTTTCCGAGAAGCATCGGAGTGAGAAGTTTTAAGTGGGTATTTTCGGTTAAGCGGAAAACTTTTCCCAATAATTCCGTATCCCCTTGCAATCTCACGCGTTTTATGTTATAATATAGGGTAATCCAAGAAAACCACCCACTTTACATACACTAAAGGACTTTTATGAACGACATTTACAACCCCACCCCCTCTCTCCCCGAGTTCGTGGGACGGACGGTGCTGGACACCATCGGCTTGGTGATCCCCTCCATCGACGTCTCCCTGCGGGCTGAAATGGATCTGCCCGACGGCGTTTCCGCCTTGGGTGTCATCAGCTCCCGCACGGGCGCGGCGGGTCAGATCTGCGCCGTGGACGAGGCACTCAAGAATACCAATGCCACCTTGGTTTCGGTGGAGCTGCCCCGCGATACCAAGGGCTGGGGCGGTCACGGAAACTAGATCCTTATGGACGGCCGCGACGTCAGCGATGTCCGTCAGGCCGTGGAGATCGCTCTGGAGCTGACTCAGCGAAACGCGGGCGAGGTCTACATCAACTCGGCGGGACATCTGGAATTCGCCTACTCCGCCAGCGCGGGTAAGGCTTTGTCTGCCGCTTTTAACGCCCCCGAGGGGAAGGCCTTCGGCTTCATGGCCGGCTCTCCTGCCGCCATCGGTCTGGTCATGGCAGACAAGGCGCTGAAATCCGCCGGTGTGACCCTCATCAAGTACATGACCCCCGACAGAGGAACCAGCCATTCCAACGAGGTCATCATCGCATTCAGCGGCGACGCCTCGGCGGTCAAGACCGCCGTGCTGACGGCAAGAGAAATTGGTTTGGAGCTGATCACCGCCATGGGTGAGTACCCCGGCGGACCCTCCACACCGTATCTGAACTGAATCATGGAAAGTCGGAAGGACAGGGAAGGAAACGCCCTGTTCTTCTTTTTGGTTCGCAGTCACGGAAGGCGGGCTTCAATAACCCTTCACACCTTGTCCACAACGCTGTAACAACCGCGTTTTTTTCGGAAAAAGAACGGGTTTTTTTCGCCAAATCGGCAGGGGGCAAATTGTGTATATCTCTGAAAATTTTCCAGCTTGTTGACATATGAAAAAGAAAATGGTATAATAAACTGCTTACAAGTGTCTTTCAGACACCGAGCATTGAATCGACTTCACGTGTATTGACCTACATTCTTCGATATGGAACATTGTTCCGGAAAGCGCAGGTAAATTATGATGAAAAATAGAATGAACGCGCGCGCGCCGCGATGGCTGCCGCTGCTCTTGCTACTGACGCTGACGCTTGCCGTCTCCCTGTTGGTGGCGTGTACCAAGCCCGCTGACCCCTCCACTCCCGGGACGGGCGACTCTCTTTCCACCAGCGGAGTCCCCGAGACCGATGCCGAGGGCAACCCCGTCACCCGCGATCCCGATCAGTCGGCCGCCGAGCCCGATCAGACCACCGATCCCGCTCAGACCGACGGCCAGAATACCGAAACCCCCACCGAGCCCCCCGTGCTGGAGATCCCCGGTGACGAGACGGGCTCCAAGCCCTTCCAGACCATAGAGGATGAGACCCTCCCCTACGATCCCGAGATGCATCCGGGTGACAGTACTTTGTATGAGGGCGTACTGATCCATTCGGTCTACGGCACCGGCAAGAAGGGCGCCGAAGCCCTCATTTCCAACGGCTACGTACAGCTCTACAATACTTCGTCCAAGGATATTTCCCTGAAGGGCGCCTCCCTCTACTACAAGAGCGACGGAGCCAATCCCTTCGATCAGTTCGTATTCCCCGAGGATGCGGTCATCCCCGCAGGCGGGTACTACCTGGTACGCGCCAATGCCCCCACGGACTTCAATCCCGATAACGCCGTCCTGAAGGTGGAGCATTGCGACGCCGAGTGGGACGTGTATCTGGACAACAAGGAGATCCGCCTCCTGCTGGCTCCCTCGGGCTGGAGCATCGGCCGCAACGAGGACATCACGGCCTTCGACGATGCCATCTCCATCTTCGTAGCCACCATGGAGTACCACCACTCGGTCTACGCCCTCTACGATCTCTCCCGCAATAAGATTGCTTTGCGTACGGCCATGAAGGACTACAGCGGCTACCACACCGTGAATCTTACCCGCGCCGCCACCCCCGAGCTGCGGAAGATGTGTACGCAGACCTCCAAGGGCGAGGTCAACGAGGTGGTTAGCTCCCGCCTCAACGAGGTCGCCTTCTCCCACGACGCGGGCATCTACGAAAAGGCTCTGTCCCTGACTCTGTCTGCCAAGAGCGGATACACCGTCTACTACACCATCGACGGCTCTGATCCCTCGTTGGCAACGAATAAGAACCGAAAGACCTATACCGGCGCCATTCAGCTCAAGGATACCTCGGCTATGGCGTGGGGCCCCGTGACCAAGGCATGGGGGAAAAATCCCTCGGTCTCCACCCAGATCGGCGCCCATGTCATCAAGGCCTACGCCACCAACGGTACGGATTCTACCGACGTCTTTACCAATACCTACTTCATCACCGACGATCTGTCCAAGTACGGCGTGTCTGTCATGTCCATCTCCATGCCCAAGGATGAGATCATCGGTACCAACGGCTTCTATAATAACTTCCTGCTCACAGGCTCCATCACCGGCGGCCGTCGCAGAGGCGTTGGTATTCTGGAGGTCTTTGACGTAAAGGGCAACCGCGTGGGTAACTCCCGCATTGAAATGGCCGTCAGCGGTAACGGCTCCTCGGGCTGGGGCATGAAGTCCCTGCGCCTCTACTTCAAGGGCGCCAACAACCAGGATGCGGGTCTGCAGTCCGACCTGAACTACGATATTTTCGGCGGCAAGGCCAAGGATGCCTGGGGACAGGCCATCACCTCCTTCTCCCGCCTCATGATCCGTAACTCGGGTAATGACTGCGCTTCCTCCTACATCCGCGACGCCTACATGCAATCCACCGCTGCCGGATTGTATGTGGATCACATGGCCACCGCTTCCACTCTGGTCTTCATCAACGGTGAGTTCTGGGGCGTGTACAACATGCGCGAGCGCTACTCCCCCGAATACGTGGAGAGCCATTACGGAGTCAATAAGGACAACGTTACGGTCATCGAGAGCGACTACAGCCAGGTGCATACCAATACCAACGCCGATTTCGTGCTTTCCTCGGGTGTGGAGGGAGATCAGGATCCCTTCAACGAGATGGTGCAGTACATGCGTGACCACAATCTGGCCGAGCAGCAGCACTACGACTACATCGCCTCCCTTATGGACGTGGATTCCTTCATCGACATGTGGGTTGTCCGTCTGTTCTACGTGGCTCGCGACTGGCCCGAGAACAACATCAAGATCTGGCGAAACAAGAACCCCGACGACCCCTCGGGCTTTGATACCAAGTGGCACTTTACCCTCCTGGATCTGGATATGGGTCTCTCCTTCTACGATTTCACCACCGAGCGCGAGAATTTCTTCTGGGCCTTTGACAGCAGCTCGGTCTGCGGTACTATGATGCGCGCGCTGATGAGGAATCAGGGCTTCAAGGAAAAGTTCATGATCCGTTACTACGAGGTCATCAATAACCACTTCACTCCCGAATACCTGAGCGAGATTTTTGAGGAGATGTACGCAGAGCGCGATCCCCTCATGAGCTTGCAGCAGGGACGCTGGAGCTCGGACGGCGCATCGGTTTCCAAATGGGATACCGAGGTCGGCAAGATCCGCAACTTTATCGCCAACAGACACGGCTTTGCTCTGAGTCAGTTCTACAGCTACTTCGGCATCTCCGAGAGCGATCTGGAGCATCTGGCGCAGAAGCGCGTTTCGGTGAGCTTCCATTCCGGCCGCGCTGACGTGACGGTCAATGGCGAGGCCATCCAGAACGGCACGATCATCAACCTGGAGGACGGCGAGACCAAGACCCTGCACATCATTGCCACCGCTAAGGACGGCTTTGCGGTCACGGGCATTACCTTTACCGATAAGGAAGGGAACGTCCAGTCCGTGGAGGGCTCCCAGGTGGTTCTGAAGGTGGGCAAGTCCGGCTCCATCTCCATCGCCACCAAGCGGCTGGTGGAGGATCCCGACGCCCTGAAGAACGCCACCATCGTGGCAGGCGCCACCTATATGTTCTACCTGACGGGCGACGGCGAGCTGTACGCCTGGGGCGATAACCGCTACGGCGTGCTGGGCTTGAACACCACCGATTCCATCGTGAAAATGCCTACTCACGTGATGAGTGGCGTGGCCAAGGTGGTCACCTCCTCCGCCAACGCCTACGAAAACGGCGACACCACCTTTACCACCGCCATTCTGACCATCGACGGCCGCCTCTTCACCGTAGGCCGTAATACCTGCGGTCAGCTTTGCCGCAACGGTAGCAGTGATGATACCAATCTCGCAGAGGTCAAGCTGAGTTTCAAGGTAAAGGACGTTTCCATTGGAAACGACCATATGCTCCTTGTGGATACCGACGGTAACCTCTGGGGCGTCGGCTCCAACGCCTACGGCGCTTTGGGTACCACCAATCTGGGTGGAAACGTTACCTCCCTCACCAAGATCGATACGAACGTAGCCTTTGCGTCGGCAGGCCGCCGTTCCACGGTGTACGTTAAGAATGACGGGACTCTGTGGGGCGTAGGTGATAACCGCTGGAATAAGCTCTCTCAGAATCATGGCGAGCAGATCCATGCGCCGGTTCAGATGGCTTCCAACATTGAGTTCCTGGATTCGGGCGAGCATCAGATCCTCGCCGTGGATCATACGGGTCAGCTGTACTACGCAGGCTGGCGCACGGTAAACGGCTTTGGCCAGGGCGGCGGAAATAATCCTACCATGGCGCCCGTTATGAGCGGAGTCAAGAAGGCGGATATCTACTTCGGTAACATGGTCATTCTTTCCGACGACGGCAAGGCCTACGTCTACGGACTCAATACCGAGGGCGGTATCGGTAACTTGGCCATCACCGACGGAACCCCCCGGCAAATCCTAGAGGGAGTGCTGGACGTGGCGGCAGGCTACGGCTTTACGGCCTACCTTATGGAGGACGGAACCCTGTGTATCCTGGGCGATAACAACTTCGGTCAGGCGGGTAACGGCACCTCGGGCGGCAGCGTCAACATGGCTGAGGCGGGGATCTGATCGGAACAGAACCGTGCTGATTACCCAAACCACATAAACGATCATCGCAACCGCGCCGATTTTTCAAGGAAAGATCGGCGCGGATTTTTTGCGGTGAAATATTTTCTTCTTTTTTGAAAAAGTACTTGACAAAACCGTTTCCATCGTGTATAATATACTGCGTGAGTTCTGCAAACGGCCGCTCACACCTTCTGTACACGGAGATGTACTCAAGAGGCCGAAGAGGCGCCCCTGCTAAGGGTGTAGGTCGGGTAACCGGCGCGAGAGTTCAAATCTCTCCATCTCCGCCAGCAAGAACCTAAAACGAACACATTGTGTTTGGTTTAGGTTCTTCTTTTTTGTCCTTTTTACCCATGAGGCTTATTGGCGCTGCCAAGTGCCCTTCTGTGTCCTCAGAATCCTCTGTATGCCCCGCTTCACACGATCCATATCTCGATATCGAAGTTTTCCTTCCGTCCCGTATAAACAAAACAGCCCCGACTTTCATCGGGACTGTTCCGTGTAGGCTTATTGAAATAGATCTCTATCTTATCGTCGTACATAACGATTTCCTTCACAAGATAGTTAATGAGCATTTGTGCTTCAAGAGCCAAGGCCTCCTTGTAGTACATCTTGATTTCCTCGGCGGATACCCGCACCGCGTTCTTACTTCTCTCGATGAGGATCTGTCTATCAAGTTCTTCCTGTCTTGCCTCCAATTCCTTCAAACGCTTGGTAGTCGTGTTGGTGATAACACCGCGCTCGATAGCCGCCATAACGTTTTCGATGGAGGTCTCCACCTGCCGCTGCTCACGAAGAAGCACGTTCAGCATGGAATGTTCCTTGATGTACCGTTCCTGTTCTTCCAAAAGCCCGGCTACGATCTGGTCAAGAGTCTTGGGCTTGGATAACTCGTCGATGATGGTGGATACCACCAGGCTTTCCAGTTGATCCTTCCGCATCATGGACTTTTGACATCCGTTGTGATTCTTCCGACCAAAGCACTTGTAGTAACGCTTCTTGGCTCCTGTCTTGGACGTGCCGCACTCTGCGCTGATGGGCTGGCCACAGTATCCGCATTTAAGCTTGTGACGGAGCAAGTAGACCACCTCCACACTTCGCTTGCCGTACTTGTTGGCGGTGATCTTGCTTCGCACGCGGTCGAAAATCTCCTGGGGCACGATCTGCGGATACATATTCTCAAACACCTCGTCTCCATGGCGGTAGATGCCAGAATACTTCTCGTTTTTCAAGATGTTGTAAACGGTATTGCGGGCGAAAGGCTTGCCACGGTTGAAAATGCCTCGGGCGGTCAGATTTGCGATAATGTCCTTTACATACACACCAAGCGAATACTGCTCGAATATGTAGCGGACAACCTCGGCGGTCTCCTCGTCGATCACCACCTTCTTGTTTTCGATCTTGTAGCCATAAATCAGGAATCCACCTGTAAAGTTGCCCTTCTGCCGGGTTTCATTCATGCCTCTACGTACTTTCTGGGAAAGCTCGGCGGAGTAGTATTCGGCATAACCCTCCAGCATGGATTCAAAGATGATACCCTCGGGTGTGTCGGGGATGTGCTCGGTGGCGGATATGAGCTTCACTCCGTTGTCCTTCAGCGTTTTCTTATGGATAGCCGTAGCATACTTATCTCGGGAAAAGCGATCCAGTTTGTAGACCAGAACGTAATTCCACTCTCGCTTGCTGCTGTCCTTGATCATGCGCTGGAAGTTGGGACGAAGATCATTCGTACCCGTCATAGCCCTGTCAATGTAGGTGTCCAGGATCAAGATATCGTGGGTTCGTGCGTAATCCTCGCAAACTCGGAGCTGGCCTTCAATCGACTGCTCGGTTTGGGAATCACTGGAATAACGTGCGTAGATAACTGCTGTTTTCATTTTGATTTTCCTTTCTTATTTGTCTTTAGATTTGTCTTTCGACGGGAGCGGCCCAAACGGAACCGCCCAAAGAGGTCAAGGGATACAGGCGAAAATATTGCATTCGTATCAGCCAATTTCTGCTTTTCAGCGATATTTTCGACCCCTTGACCTCGACGGCGGTTTCGTTTACGCTCCACCAAGGCGAAAGACTAATTTGTTCTTAATTCTTCTTGGGCATCTGCTTGATGACCTCAGGGCTGACTTCGCCAACGTACACCCCGTCATCAAAGCAGATAAAATTATCGAATAGCAAGAGTTTTCTGTCCTCTTGCCCGATGGTGCATACCACATCATCGTCCAGAATGTCCGAGACGAAATATGCCGGTGTGTTCTTGGAGTAGACGATTCGCTCACCTGATTTCTCGATGTACTTCATTAGGTAGGCGGTAGCGTTCGGTAGCTCCTGCTTGTTGATGGGTTCAAAGTCGTTTCTGCCGAAGCGTTCCGTGAAGTAGCTGTTTTGCAAGGTGGTTTGCATCCTGTGGGTCTTCGTACTGTAATCACGATGCTCGATCAGCTCTCCGACCATGGCATTTTCGGAAATGTTGAAAAGCCCGTGGAAGTGTAGCCGATCACTATTCGGTGATCGCTCCCATACGCCGATGTAGATCCAATTCCTACGGTGGCACATCTTCTTGAAACAATCCCGTAGCTTGGCCTTGAAGTTATCCTCGGTATGCTTCTGATCGTCATAGGTGAACGTGCAGAAGTAATTCCAATTCCCAAGGTTGATTTTTCGTGCCAACCTCGTCCGCCGCACGATTAGATTCCGTTGGATCCGCTCCATTTCGGCCTTGACATATTCGGCCGCCTGTTCCTCGCTTTCAAATTGCGGTCGTAATTCCGCTACGATTTCCGTAACCTTTTCTTTTCGTCGTTTGGCTTTTGTGCCCTTATATGCCTTTTCAAAAGCCGTTCTCATTTCGTCATTTTCGTTCCCGTGGTAGCCGCCCTTTCCGGGGTTCTTGCCCTCGCCTTGAGGGATGGCGATATAGTGACTACCGTCGGAGTAGACCTTTGCTTTCTCATGTGGCATGGTCTGCCTCCTTTCGCTTTCGGCGAAGCTCCAAGACGCGATCCAACAGAGCCGACATGAATGCCTCCCGCTCCGCCTCGTGCATTTGCTTGACGTCAAAGCCGCCGTTTGTGATGATGTTGACCTCTCTTTCTTTCAATTCTTTTCTCCTTCTGGTGTATTTTCCAGAGAAAAAGGCACGAAAAAAGCGCAATACGCTTTTCTGTCATGAAAACGTATTACGCCTTTAAGTGCAACCTTCCGATTTCACCCTCGGAACACGGGCCTGTGCCTTTGCTATTTGGCAACATCTATCTTGGCTTGACACTTTGCATACGAACTAACTAAACTGTGACTATTCCTTTTTCAGTGAAATTGCTACTATTATACCATATTTTTGAGGATTTGACAAGCAACTAAACCCCAACTTTACCCCAACTAAACCCAACATTTCCCCAACTAACGCCGGACTTTTTTTCCTCATTTATGGTGTATCAACAGGATATCACATGAATATTTCGTTGTCAACTTACGGAACTGGCGAGTTTTGATGATCTACTGGACAGATCTCACTCGGAACCTGACGGTGATGATGCGAGGGCTGACGATCTGACACGGCGCGGCTACGACAAACGGCCAAAAATGAAATCTATCCAAAAAGCCGCCGAGCGTGATCGCGGACGTACGCCCAAGCGGCTCAGCGGGCGACTCCGCGACCGCTCGGCTTTGGATTCCCGTTTTTCGTTTGTTTGCGGTGCGGGCGTGTGCTTGTCTCGGCGAGCGCAGCGAGCCGACTTGTATAAGACAAGCACACGTCACGGTGCCAAAAGGCGAAATGAGTGCTAAACGGGGCATAAAATTACGGGGAGTTATTGGGCTCCCCGTTGGTAATATTTATACGATTCAGCTTTGCATGATTACATATCGCTGATACTTTTTCTGTATGCTCTTTCTTCTGCGCCAGATAGTAGTATTGTTGACGTTTTGCATCTGCGCGATGGCTACGAAGCCAAGTCCGGCCATGTAGTAGTTCAGCGTTTCGGTTTCCGCAACGGTCAAACGCATTTGATGGATAATCGTATCGACTTTGGTATAGTCCTCAATCTCATACTGGGTCTCGAAGTCAATCGAAGCGTCGGCCGGCGAGCATTCTTCGATGCTGATCGTCTTGTAAACGGAAAGATACTCCTTTTCGATATACCGCAGGGCGTGACGATAGCAGGCAAAGCGGATAGTCAACAGTTCACCCTTGCGATTCTGACACGCCAGATCGTCCAGGTTGTGACCGATGTAGTGGCAAAGGAAGCAGATCACTTCGGATGCGAAGTCATAACCGTCCGAGAAGGTCGTGTTGTAGCCTTTGCTGTGGTAGATGTCCTCGACCAATCCGGCATACAGCTTGTCCAGAGAACGTGGATGGTGTGCAAACCGCATCATTTTCTTGATGGCAGACAGTGCGATGCACTCACCGAGATGCTGGACGTTTTCAGCGGTGATTCTTACGTTTTCGTTGATGATTCTTACTTGGTTTTGGGTTTTCATTTTCTATACCTCCCGATTTTTATTTCGCCTTTCGGCAGGGTCGGGGGAGCATAGGTCGGGTGTTGGGTATGCCCATTTGAGGTATAGTGTGCAGATGTCAA
>JAZRFR010000269.1:0-7587 GCA_045643785.1 Eubacteriales bacterium
AAAAGGGTTTCTGGACTTCCTAAAACTTTAAAAAAGAATTATTTATCAATGATTTTTGAAAGTTTTTGAGATTCCAAAGAAATTTTTTCAAAAAGTTCTTTGGTGGGGGTCGAGGGGGCAAAGCCCCCTCGGTAAACCCGAATTTGGAATCAAATACACAAAGGAGTCCGCCATGTCCCACGCCACGTATTCTGTCATTCCCGTGACCCCCGAAACCACCCCCGCCGCCGTGGCCATCTGGAATCAGGTGGTGGAGGACGGCGTGGCTTTTCCCCAGACCGAGCCTCTTTCTTTGGAGGAAGGCGCGGCTTTCTTCGCCGAGCAGACCCTCACCGCCGTAGCGGTGGAGGAAGGAAGCGGGGAAGTATTGGGGATGTACATCCTTCATCCCAATAACATCGGCCGTTGCGGCCACTTGGCCAACGCCAGCTATGCCGTGGCGCGGCACGCCCGCGGACGGGGCGTGGGCGAAGCCCTGGTGCGGGACAGCCTGAAGCAGGCCAAGGCCTTCGGCTTTACCGTCATGCAGTTCAACGCCGTGGTGGCGACCAACCACGTGGCACTCCACCTGTACGAGAAGGTGGGATTCACCCGCCTGGGAGTTATTCCCAAGGGCTTCCGTCTGCCGGATGGGAGCTATGCGGATATTGTGCCGCAGTATATTGAGTTATGAAATAAAAATAACCGTTGGAAAGCGAATCCAACGGTTATTTCTTTTTTTGTGGGGGCGTGTGATACTTTTTCATACTCTGCACCCCACTTTTCATGATACACCACCGCAAAAACGGAGAGCAGAGCACCCGCCGCTTCTGCATTTTTCCGCAGAGCTTGCCCCGCAGGCTGCGGGTCTTTTTTCGGTAGATGGGCAGGACGCGGTCATTCTCATACCCCTCGGAAAAGGCCTCGGCCAAGAGGCGGGCGCTGAGGACGGCGCTGCTGATGCCCTCAAAGGAGCTGGCGCTGATGAATCCCGCCGCCTCACCCACCAAGAGGACGCGACCGTTGCCGGGCAGGAGATCCTTTTTTCGGCGGGGACTGGTGACCTGACAGGCCTCTGTCTTGACGGGGGTGCCGAAGCTGACCCCTAAAAAGGCCTCCAGACGCGCCTTTTGCTTCTCAAACGCCTCGCGGCAATGCTTGGGCTCGAAAGCGCCGCCGAAGATCACCACACCCTCCTTGCGGATGGTCCAGGAGCAGCTATCGCTGGTCTTGGGGTCGAAGATGCAGGAGTAGGGAGGGAGACTGCCGTCGGCGGTCTCTGCGGGATAGGGGAAGTGCTGCTGGATGGCAACGTACTTTTTGGGATGGCTCCCCTCCTTGAAGCAGACACGGCGCACGATGGAGCTGGCCCCGTCCGCGCCCACCGGGTAGCGAGTCGAAATCCGTTCGGTCTGCCCGTTTTGGTTGATGTCCAAATAATAGGTATCGGCTTCTTTTCGGATGCCCTCGCACCGTCCGATCACGATATCCACGGTCGGGGGGATCAGGGAGATCAGCCACTTGTCAAAGGCGTAGCGATCCATGTTCAGGTAGTGGCGCTGGTAGTAGCGCACCTGTTTTTTCTCAAGATCAATGGTCTCCACGTCAAAGATCTGGGGATCGGCCAGAATCTCTTTGGGGAGGGTCAGCCCCAGCATGGCGAACATCCGCTGGGCGTCGGGGGCGAGAAGCCCGCCGCAGACCTTGGAGTTCTTTGGCGTCTGCCCGTCGATCAGCAGGATCTTGAGGGTGGGCATCAGCTCGGCCAGCTCCTTGGCGCATACCGCCCCGGCAGGGCCGCCGCCGATGATGGCAATATCGTAGGTTTTCATGGCTTACCCCACCAGATTCAACACCACGCCCAGTATCCACAGCGCCAGGGCAACCACACCGGCAGGGGAGGCAAAGGCCGCCACCAGAGCGCGGGGCCACTGACGGCCGGGAAGCTTATTGAGACCGGGGGTGGAAATATCGTCGGGGTTGGATAGCAGGTCTGCCTTGGCGCGGCGGCGCAGGATGCGCGCCACTTCCCCGCAGAAGAAGGCCGCCGAGAGGATCAGAACAGCAATGAGCAGAACCACCAGAAGCCCCACGCTGCCCGTGCTCTGGCAGTAGCCCGAAAGCCCCGCCTGTACGAAGATACCGAACAGGTTGTAGCAGAGGTGGACGATCATGGCGGCGATGGAGGATCGTGTGACGTACATGACCAGGGAAAGGAGCATGCCCGCGAACAGGTAGACGGGCAGGGCGGTCAGGTCGAAGTGCAGGAAAGCGAAGAACAGGGCGCTGACCACCGAGGCGTAGAGAATGCCGTGCTTTTCATGCTCGGCGCAGATGATGCCGCGGAAGACCAGCTCCTCGCAGAAGGCGGGAAGCAGACCGTAGGCCAGCACCAGACGGATGGTGGCGCCCACGGATCCGTCGTTGACCGACGCGAAGGTGTCGTAGAGAGTGAAGGAAGGCTGGGCGGACATCATACCGCAGAGCATGCCCAACAAGGTACAGCCGCAGATAAGAGCCAGAGAGGCCGACAAAAGCAGGAACAGGTGGGACAGGCGGAGGCTACCCAACCGCAGAGCCTTCGTGAATTCCCGGGGCTTCAGGCGTATGTACAGGTAAGCGGGGATGGGAAAGATCATGAGCTGGAGCAGAATGATGGACAGGTACTCGCTCTCGCGGGAAAGGAACGCCGAGTCAATGAGGCGGGAGAGGAGCAGCAGGGCGTAGATCACCAGCACCAGGATGGTGGCGGCGTTGGATACCGCGAATTTGCCCCGCAGAAAATCCTGTTGCTTGGGGGTGAAGCGGGACCACAGGGGTTTTTTGACCTTCTCGGCGGGGGCGGCGTCTTCGGCGGGCGCAGCGTCTTCGACGGGTGCGGTGTCCTCGGCGGTTTCGTCGCTTACCTCGCCTGCGAGGATTTCGGTAGGGGCATCGGGGATCTGCTCCTCCGGCTCGGAGGTGTTTCTATTCATCTCGGAATCCATGGGTTGGGGTGATCCTCCTTTCGTCAATCACGTAGTCAACGGGTATGTCGTGGGATTCGTGGGGGAGAGCTGTATCACGGCAGACGGCAAAGGCCAGCCCCACCGTGGTGAAGGGAATATGGTTTTGCTTCAATGCGGCCAGAAAGCGGTCGTAGTAGCCGCCGCCGTAGCCGATGCGGAAGCCTTTGTCGTCAAAGGCCAAGCCGGGAACCAGGATCAGAGCGTTCTCAAAGTCCCTCAGGGTCAGGTCGGGACACTTGTCCCATGGCTCGGACAGACCAAATCGGGCGGAGATCAGCTCGTGGGGGGTATAGCCCGACAGGCGGCGGAAGATCATCCTGCCCTCCCGTGCATCGGTCACCGTGACGGGGAGAGCGTAGGACTTGCCCTCGGCTATTGCCCGTTTCCAGATGGGTATCATGTCCATCTCGCTCCGCACGGACATATACCCGCAGATCAGCGGGGAATTTTGCCACGGGGGGAGGGAGATGAGCTTGTCCCGTATGGCGGCCTCGGCGGCGGTGCGCCCGTCGGACGGGAGACTGTCCCGCAGAGCCGTGAAATGGCGGCGCAAGGTTGTTTTGTCAGATTGTTGATTCATGTTTTCACGTATCTTTTTCAAGGTTCTTGGGATTCTTAAACCCTTCTTTCAAGAAGGGTTTAAGTGGGGGTCAAGGGGGTGAAGCCCCCTTGCGCTCTCAAAGTGCCTGAATAGCCGAGCGGATCTCGCCGGCCTTTTCGGGGGAGACCAGCGCGCTGATGATTTCAAAGCCGAACTCCTGAGCCACGCCCATACCGGCGGCGGTGATGATTTTGCCGTCGCGGATGACCTTGCCGCCCACGGTGGCGCCCGTGAGATACTCCTCAAAGCCGGGGAAGCAGGTGGCGCGCTTGCCGATCAGGTAGCCCCGCTTACCCAGGATCAAGGGCGCGGCACAGATGGCGCAGAGGTAAGCGCCCTTGGCGGCGGCCAGCTCCAGAGCCCGCTCCACCACGGGAGAGGCATCCAGATTGGTGGTGCCGGGCATGCCACCGGGGAGGATGAGAGCTTCGGGGGCGAATTTGGGGGACAATCGGCCTGTGAAGGCACTTTCGGTCATATCCGCCGTGACGGTGATGCCGTGGGCGCCCGTAACCTGAGGACTTTCATCCCACAGGTTGGCGGCGGATACTCCGATGCGGAGCAGGTTTTCGATCAGGCTGTTGGTGGAAGCTTCGCGGACGGCGACGGTGGTCACCTCCAGCCCCGCGCGGCGCAAAAGATCCAAGGGCGCCAGGGCCTCCACTTCCTCAAAGCCGGGGGCGAGAAACATATAGATCATGAGAGAATCCTCCGAAATATGCAATGTCGTAAGGGCGCGCCTGCATAGGCAGATACGCCCTTATATTATAGCACGGGGAAGTGGGCTCTGTCAAGGGCTTCGGGGGATTTGAGAGATTCAAAAAACACCGTACCGCCCTCTTGGGTGATACGGTGTTTGGACTCACGAATCGTAGTGCAGATTGGAAATCCCGAACCCGTTGTCGGTGCGGACGACCTCCACGCGGAAGGTGGCGGTGGTTTCCCCAACCTTGACCTGCATGGTCAGCTCGTAGCGGGAGCTGCCTATGCTGACCGAGGTGCTCATGCCCGTGTAGCGCTCAATGGTTGCGCCCTGGGAAAAATCCAAGCCTGTCTGACTGTGTAGCTGCTCACAGAAGGCGGCTATATTGTCAGCCGTCGTGGCGGTATCGGGATGGAACAGGGCGGCGGCGGCTTCATAATCCTCCTTCGACAGGGCGGCGAACAGAGCCTCCGATGCGGTTTTGGTCTCCTCACGGGTCACGGCTCCCGCACAGGCGGTCAAGCTCATGGCCGCGGTCAGCAGCACGGCCAACAAAACGAAGATGCTTACAACTCTTTTCATGCTTTCTCTCCTCGGTGGTTTTGTGTAAGGGCTTCACGCCTCGCTATCCATATGCTCATCCAGCTTCTTTTCGATTCTGGACAGCTCCTGTGCCACAGGGTCGGGAATATGCACTTGATCGAGATCGTCCACCTTGCGGCCGTGACGGCGCACCACGCGGGCGGGGATGCCCACGGCGGTGGAATTCTCGGGAACCTCCTCCAGCACCACGGCGTTGGCCGCGATCTTGGAGTTATCCGCAATGGTGAAGGGACCCAGCACTTTTGCACCCGCGCCTACAAGTACGTTGTTGCCCAGGGTAGGATGGCGCTTGCCCACGTCCTTGCCCGTTCCTCCCAGAGTCACGCCCTGATACAGGGTGCAGTTGTCCCCGATCTCGGTGGTTTCGCCGATGACCACGCCCATACCGTGGTCAATGAACAGCCCCTTGCCGATGGTGGCGCCGGGGTGGATCTCGATGCCCGTCTTGTGCCGCGCCCACTGGCTCACGGCGCGGGCGGTGAAGTAGTGCCCCGACAGGTAGAGCTTATGGGCCACGCGGTAGGCCAGAATGGCGTGAACCCCCGAGTAGAGCAGTAAAATTTCCAGATTACTGCGGGCGGCGGGGTCGCGCTGGCGAACGGCGGCGATATCCGTGGCGATCTCATCGCGGACGGCCGCGACGGTGTCGATCACCTTGCGGGTGGACTTTTTGAAGATATGGGGGAGGTCGAAGTTGATGATATAGTCGTTATTACGGCTCATGAGCGGTACCTCTCAGGGAGAATGGAATCAGCGGCGGAGCTTTTTGGACAGGAGACGGACGAGACGCTCCAGAGCGGGGGAGAAGATGAGGTTGATGGCCAGCTCCAAAAGATAGTTGACGCCGGCGCAGAGGATCAGAATGAAGTAAACGGCAGAGAAACCACCACCTTGGGAGGCGATGTAGTCGTTGATGATGCCCATGATGATGAAGCAGCCCAGCACGAAGATACCCGTGTTGATGGTGGGCACCAGAGCAGCGGTTACGAACACGGCGAGAAGTACGTTCTTTTTGGACAGAAGACGATAGACGATGCCGCCGACCAAGCCCGCGGCGGTGGTCTTGACGATACAGATCAGGGCGGCCATGACGGGGGTGTTATCGAACAGGAAGCCCGTGAAGGGATCCATGTGCATGACGCCCAGAGAAATGAAGACCGTTGCGCCGTAGATAAAGCCCAGAATGGCGCCGGCTACAGGACCCAGGAGCATAGCGCCCAGGGCGATGGGGATGAGCACCAGACTGATCTTGGTGCCGAAGGCGGGGATGGCCACGCCCGAAAAATGCAGAACCATGATGACAGCCGTCAGAAGGGCGAGCTGGACGAGGTACAGGATCTGCTGTTTTTGCTTGCGGCGGCTATTGCTTTGGCGCAGGGTAGGGGCGGTACGGCCTTCGGTGCCGTCCTCTGTGGAAGGATTCTTCCACTCGTTTTGGTTGTTGTTCATTTGGCTTTCTCCTTCGGGGACTTTCACCCCGTGCTACCGTCCGCTGTGGGTACGGCGCGTAAAATTTATGATCACCGCAAAGCCTGACGGCATTGCAGAAATCGACAATGGGGATGTTCAAATTTGGGGTTGGCGGGGCGTTCTTTCGTTCTCGAGCGAAGCGGTGGATGAGGCAAATTGTAGAGGCAAAAACATCTTGTCGGATCAAGCGTTATCACCTCATCCGTCACGCCCTGCGGGCGCGCCACCTTCCCCAGAGGGGAAGGTCGGAGAACGGGAGAACGAACCCACCGACAACCCTCAATTCCCCGTCATTTCCCCTTCTTCGCCTCTCTCTCCGCGGTGGCCTTATAGATGAAGTACAGACCGAGCAGGGTCAGATCGGGCTCGTTTGCGATGGTATGGGTACAGGCGGGAAGCACCAGCTCCGCAAGCCCTCCCGTGGCCACTATGGACAGGGCGGCGCCTTCGGGGAGCTTCAGCTCCTGGCGGATGCGTTCGATCATACCGTCGATCATGCAGGCGGTGCCCAGCACCAGACCCGAGCGGATAGCGGCGGGGGTGTTCTTGCCCAGAGCGGTCTCGGGGGCCTTCAGCTCCATGTAGGGGATTTGGGCGGCGGCGGCGCGAAGTCCCTCCAGGGAGGTGGTCACGCCGGGAGCAATGGAGACGCCCACCAGCTCTCGCGCCATGTTCACAGCCCCGCAGACGGTAGCGGTGCCGAAGTCCAGAAAAATCGCAGGCGCGCCGTAGAGACCCACTGCAGCGGCGGCGTTGGTGACGATGTCAGCCCCCAGCACGGCGGGATCGTCCACCCGCAGGCTGATGCCGGTGCGGACACCTCCTCCGATGTGGGTGACGGGGATGGGAGGATTACCGCCCAGCTTCTGTACGGCGCTCTCCAGGGTGTGGGTCAGTTGGGGCACCACTGAGCCCAGCACGGCGACGGTGATGGGACAGGCTGTCCCGCCCGCATACCCCTTGTCGGCCAGCAGGCCGCGGATGATGACGGCGTACTCGTCGGCGGTTCGCCCCACGGCAGAGGACAGCTTGGCGGTCAGTACGGGGGTGGGCTTTGCGTCTTGGGTGTTCAGGTCGAACAGACCCAGGGATATGCTGGAATTGCCGATGTCAATGGCCAAAAGCATGGCGAGTACCTCCTTATAGAATATGCGGGGGTTCGAATTTGGGTTTATCGAGGGGGCTTTGCCAAGTCGGATCGGAGCCATGTCGTTCTGTGTGCC
>JAZRFR010000270.1:0-4167 GCA_045643785.1 Eubacteriales bacterium
GACAGATCCCCCGTTTCCCCGTATGATATAGGTAGACGCGCACGGAGTCCGCCGATTCTTTGAAAAAACTTGCAAAAAATTTGCGATGCAGGAAAAAAACGGCGAAAAACGGTGTCATATTGGATACCATGACCCCAAGCAAGGAGGAAGCTATGAACGACCAAGACATCATCGCCCTGTACTTCGCCCGAAACGAGCAGGCCATCCGCGAGACCGACAGGCAGTACGGAAAGGTCTGCATGCAGGTGTCCATGAACATACTGGACAGCCGCCCCGACGCGGAGGAGTGCGTGAACGACACCTATCTGAAAACCTGGAATTCCATTCCCCCCACGAAGCCGGGCTCCCTGTGCGCCTTCGTGTGCCGCATTGCCCGCAATCTGTCCCTCAACCGCCTCCGCGACCTCCGCCGCGAGAAGCGCAACCGCGAAATAACCCTCTCCCTGGACGAGTTGGAGGCCTGCATCCCCGCCGCGATCGAGGACTCGGAGCAGCTTGCCGCCCTGCTCAATGCCTTCCTGGGGGAGTTGGATGAGACCAACCGCGTGCTGTTCATGGGGCGCTACTGGTACTCCTACGCCATCGACGACCTGGCTAGGTCCATGGGGCTGACCCAAAAGGCAGTCTACATGCGGCTGTACAAGCTCCGTGAACGCCTGCGAGCCTACCTCGCAGAAAGGGGGTACCACGTATGAGCAGAGAGATCATTTTAGAAGCTCTGAACGGGATCCGTGACGAATACATCGCCGAGGCCGCCGAAGCGCTAGGACTGCTCGGCGAGGCTGCCCCCGCCTACACCAAACCCGCCCGCGAACACCGTGAGAATCTCCTTTCCCGCTTCTTTGGCAGCGGCTGGGGCGTGGCGGTGATCTGTGCCGTGGTGTCCCTCAGCGTGCTGGGCGGCATCATCTGGGCTGGACAGAGACCCACCGTTCCCCCCGGCGGATCGGATATGCCCCACGTCAGCGAGGGCGAACCCGACACCAACACCCCTGCTGAGAGCGAGGATGCATCTTCAAACGAAACCGAGTCCGTTACCCATGACTCCGACCACGTCCACGCCTATGGAGAGTGGAACGTCATAGCCGAGCCCACCTGCGCCGCCGAAGGTATGCGGAAGCGGTTCTGCGCCTGCGGGGAGACCGAGACCGAATACACGGTCGCTCTTCCCCATACCTGGGTGGTCGAACCCGGCGTACCGCCCACCGCCACCGAGCCGGGTCTATCGGAGGGACGGCACTGCTCGGTTTGCGGTGAGATCGTATCCCAACAGACCACATTGGAGCCCACGGGGCACACGGATCTGGCCTATGTGATCCACGAGGACAGGTACACCTGCTCCATCGCGGGGATCGGCACCTGTACGGCCACGAATATCTATATTCCCTCCAAGATCGATGGCTACAAGGTCACCGCCATCCGCGATCATGCCTTCATGAACCAACCGCTGACGGGCATTCATATCCCGAGCACCGTCGTGGAGATCGGAGAGGCGGCCTTCTTCGGTTGTACTGCGCTCAAAGAGATCACGATACCGCGCGGCGTGGTGAGGCTGGGCGACAGCGCGTTCCAATACTGCACCGGGCTGACAGAAGTGAACCTGCAGTGCCACATCAACCGTCTCCCCCTGCAACTATTCCACGGGTGCAGTTCCCTGTCTGAAGTCACGCTCCCCGACAATCTGACCGAGATCGGCATGAACGCATTTGGGGAATGCACAAGCCTGGAGCAGATCCGCTTTCCCTCCGCCCTGCATAGCATTGGCACTGCGGCATTCCAAGGCTGTACCGCCCTCACGGGGGTAACGCTCCCCGAAGAGCTTCGTGTACTGGACGATATGGCCTTTGAGGGCTGCGTGAGCTTGACCGAAATGACCCTGCCCGACGGGATGAACCGCATCGGCGCGCATGCATTGTCAGGGTGTAGCAACATCACGACCGTCACCGTCCCCAAGGGGGTCAAGCAGGCGGAGCCTTCCGCCTTTGAGGGAATGGACGGTCTGACCGATCTCTACTTCCGGGGTACGGAGGCGCAATGGAGCACGGTGGGCTACCACCTGCCCGCGGGCGTGCAGGTGCACTGCCGGATCTCTGAACTGGAATACACCTTGTCCGCAGACGGCACCTACTACATCGTGACGGGGCTGGGCGCTTACGATTCCACCACCGTGGTGATCCCCGACACCTACCGGGATCTGCCCGTGCGGGAAATCGGGAAGTCCGCATTTTCTGCCGAGGATATCATCACCGAGCTTCATCTGGGTCGAAACGTGGACAGAATCGAGGATTGCAACTTTTACCTCGGCGGGGATCTGGAAAGCGTTTGGGTACACGATATTGAGCAATGGTTCCGCATCGACTTTTCGGGGGGTCGCTGTCAATACAGCCACTCCGCCGTTCTGTACGTGGGCGGTGAAGCCTTGACCCATCTGATCGTGCCCGATACCGTTACCGAGATACCCAATTTCGCCTTTACATGGTGCTCCACCCTCGAATCCGTCACGGTGGGCGAGCAAGTCACCCGCATCGGAAGCTCGGCCTTCGGCTATTGCACCGCGTTGCAGACCGTGACTTTCAACGGGACAGTGGAAGAGATCGGAGACTTCGCCTTTTCGGGGTGCACGGCTCTGACGACGGTCACGTTGCCCGACACCGTTAAGCGGATCGGGGACTACTCCTTCCGGCAATGCTCTTCTCTGCGCGTCCTGCACATCGGAAACGGTGTGGAATCCATCGGAGAGGGCACTTTCATGAACTGCACGTCCCTCGCGCAGATCCTTCTGCCCGCCCCGCTGACATACATCGGCAAGTACGCCTTCCGCGGCTGTACCGCGCTGACCGACGCGGTTTTTGCTGTCAAGAAAACGTGGTACGCCAAGGTATACGTCACCGATAACCACCTGTCCCCCTTCGGAGAGGCAGCTCTGGCCAACTCCGAAAGCGCGGCGCATTTTTTGACCGAGGGCAAGGAGGATCATTTCTGGGAGCGCAAGCCTTGAGTCCATCCCCCCATCTTGACACGCCCTCCTTGGCTCTTTGCCTCTTTTTTGCGAAAAATCCCCCATCCCCCTTGACAAATCCTTCCCTTTGCGTTATAATAAATTATCTATTGATATTTCGCCAAGAAAGGACAATATAACAATGGCAAAAGATAAACTTGTCGAACAAATCACGTCCATGGACGTGGACTTTACCCAGTGGTACACCGACGTGGTCAAGAAGGCCGAGCTGGCCGACTACTCCGGCGTGAAGGGTTGCATGGTCATCCGCCCCTACGGCTACGCCATCTGGGAGAACATTCAGAAGGATCTGGACGCCCGCTTCAAGGCACTGGGTCACGAGAACGTCTGCATGCCCATGTTCATCCCCGAAAGCCTGCTCCAGAAGGAAAAGGATCACGTGGAGGGCTTCGCACCCGAGTGCGCCATCGTCACCATCGGCGGTCAGAACACCCTTTCCGAGCGCCTCATCGTCCGCCCCACCTCCGAGACTCTGTTCTGCGAGCACTACAAGGACATCATCCACTCCTACCGCGACCTGCCCAAGCTGTACAACCAGTGGTGCAACGTCGTCCGCTGGGAGAAGACCACCCGTCCCTTCCTCCGCACCTCCGAGTTCCTCTGGCAGGAGGGTCACACCATGCACGCCACCGAGGACGAGGCTCGCGCCGAGACCATCCAGATGCTGAAGGTCTACGAGGACTTCTACCGCGACTCCCTGGCCATCCCCGCCATCACGGGTCAGAAGACCGAGAAGGAGAAGTTCGCAGGTGCCGTGGAGACCTACACCATTGAGCCCATGATGCACAACGGCGTAGCACTCCAGGGCGGTACCTCCCACTACTTCGGCACCGGCTTTGCAGAGGCCTTTGACATCACCTTCACCGACCGCGAGAATAAGGTTCGTCATCCTCACCAGACCTCTTGGGGCGTGTCCACCCGTATGATCGGCGCCATCATCATGGCCCACGGTGACAACAACGGTCTGATCCTGCCTCCCCGCGTGGCCCCCATCCAGCTGGTCATCATCCCCGCCGCTCAGCATAAGGAAGGCGTTCTCGAGGCCGCCAATGCCCTGAAGGACAAGCTCCTGGACGCAGGTCTGCGTGTCAAGCTGGACGACTCTGACAACTCCGCCGGCTGGAAGTTCAGCCAGTATGAGATGAAGG
>JAZRFR010000271.1:0-5088 GCA_045643785.1 Eubacteriales bacterium
ATGCTGGACGGCCACCTGTACGGCTCTCTGGACGGCAACTTCAACGCCACCATGCTGGGGGATCTCTGCGGCTACGTCAAGGGAGACGTGAACGGCACGCTGGACGGTCATCTTCTTGGGCGCGTGGACGGTGACGTGAACGGAGACGTTCTCGGAGACATTGGCCCCGAGGCCGAGGTCGGTGGCGACGTCAACGGCAACGTGGACGGAGACATCAACGGCCATATCTGCGGAAACGTCAACGGATGCGTGTCGGGGAAGATCAACGGCCGCGTGGACGGACAAGTTTTCGGAACAGTGGGAGAATAAGCTCCCATACGGGCAAAAGATTCCCCAAAATAAACCACAGGTTGATTGACAACCGTTCAAAAGTGTGCTATAATAAGGCCATCACGGAAACGTGAAATTTAGACCCGAACCGAGGATGGTGCACAATTCGAGGGAACGGTCGGAAAGAAAGGAGGCGGAGTTATATATGACTAACTCGGTAAAATTCGGATGCTGTGACCCGCGCCTCACGGGTTGGCGCGGCTGATGTCCTTGGGGGCTCATTCGCTGAAACGCATACGCACAAGCAAATAATCGTACAAGGATCATCATAGCACATCCGACTCTGACCCCGCCCTGCGGCTAACCGTGGGGCGCGGGGCAGGGCTGATCGGCTGTGAGACAGGGCTTTCAGAGTGCCCTGCCTCTCCTGAACCCGCATCGGCGGTGTCGGTCACCCACGGTGACACACCGACCTCTGCTAAAAAAAGGAGTAACGTGCTTAATGATTCATCCCGAACAGTTGGGCTCCCGCATTGCCGCACGGCGGCGGGCGCGCGGGCTGACACAGGGTCAAGTCGCTGTCCACATGGGAGTCTCTCCCCAGGCCGTCTCCAAATGGGAGCGCGGTCTCGCCTGCCCCGATCTGGTCTTTCTGGACGATCTGGCGGAGCTTCTGGATATCGGTATTGAGGAGCTGCTCATGGGTAGTTCAACCCCCTGCCTGGCTTCAGCCTGAAACCAATAAAACACGCAGACCGACGGGCACCCGTCAATGGTCTGCGTGTTTTTTTGAGTTGGTATCAAATTGGGGGGATCGCGGTAGGGGAGGGGCTTGCTCCTCCCGAAATCTGAAAAAATGGAAGATAACAACAGTTTTTAGGTCGACGGGAGGAGCAAGCCCCTCCCCTACCTAACAAACCGATGTTCTGCTTTCATTATAAAAGAAAACCCGGACAGGCAGTGTCCGGGTTAGGCATGTGTTTGTTCGATTCTGTATGCCGATTGCTCACATGGCTATGCCAAAAAGAACCCCGCCGGAGCCCGATACAAGATCGGGACGGCGGGAGGGGGAATATCCTGTGAAGTTATATTAAATTCAGAACATTCATAACAAGCATGTTTCCACCGACACCGAAAATTAAGATCAAAACGGCAAGCCATCCCCATTTTCTACCATTATCCGGAATGATAAGCAAATCGTCAGCAACAATATGTAAAACGAAACCGGACAGAATAAAGGTGAAAAATGAAATGTTGGCATTTATGAGAAATAACCAGTTTGGAACGGTGTCTTGTGACGATGTAAGCACCCCACACCAAAAGACAATGCCTAACATGATGCTGCTGCATAAATGTATCCGTTGAAAAGAGATCAGCTCTTCACCGGTGAGTTCCGTATGGGGGCTCAAATTTTCTTTATAACCTCGTAAAGATGCCCACGGATGCAGACTATGGGTGTGCTGTATATGGGATAAAGCAAAAATATCTTTTTTGAACCATCGTTTCATAAGGAAATAGCCTATAATCCAACATATGACGGCTATATACGGCATGAAAAAGAGGCTCGCGAGCGAGGTGTATAGAAAGGAGACAGCAATCAGCTTGAAACGAATCAGGTCAGTGACCGTTTCGTGTCGCAAACTTTTAGGAAAGCGTCTGATTCCAATAATAGCAAGTAAAAACACAATGAATGTACCATACACTCCTGCTAAAACAGTAAATACCGATAAAAACTCTTTCCACGAGTTTGTTAAAAGAAGCATATTGAAAATTTCCTTGCTTTAAGTTCTTGGGATCAACCCCTTCTTACAAGAAGGGGTTGCGGGGGCAGGGGCAGAGCCCCTCGCTCTCACTCCGCCAGCTTCATATCCCCGTACTCGATCCAGCCCAGCTTGCGCATGATCTCGGAGAAGAGCAGGGACAGGGCGGCGGGGAGGACGAGACAGCAGAGCACCAGACCCACCCACATCATGGGGGAATGCTCGGTGGAGGCGATGACGCCGATGGGGCCCACCAGACCGCAGGTGCCCATGCCCGCGGCTACGCCGTTGCAATGGAGCTTGAAGACCATGGTGGAGAGGGGGCCTGTGATGGCGGCGGCCAGCGTCGGAGGAATCCAGATCACGGGCCAGCGGCAGATGTTGCCCATCTGGAGCATGGAGGTGCCCAGACCCTGGGAGACCAGACCGCCCCACTTGTTCTCCCGGAAGCTGGAGACCGCGAAGCCCACCATCTGGGCGCAGCAGCCCACGGCGGCGGCGCCGCCCGCCAGAAGCAACCCGTCCAGGGTGTTGTTGGCGGTAGCCACTTCAATGGCGGCAGGGGAGAAGATCATGGCGCAGATGGCCGCGCTGGAAATGGGCAAAGTCAGGATCATGCCCACCACGACGGACACGATGATGCCCATGAACAGGGGGTACAGGGTGGTGGTGGAGGCGATGAACATGCCCAGGAAATACATGAGGTAGGACACCAGCGGGCAGAATACCCACGCGCCCGCAAAGCCCACCAGCAGAGTCACCACGGGGGTCACGAGAATATCCACGGGGGTCTTCTTGGAAACCAGCATGCCGATCTCGGCGGCGATGATGACCGCGAAGAAGGCGCCCGCAGGGCCTGCGGAGTAGAAGATGTGCCCGGCTTCGCTGTTTCCGGCGGTGGCCGCCCACTCAATCAGGCGGTTGTCGTAGATGATGGCGCCCATGGCGTTGCTGAGCGCGCCTACGCCCGCGCAGGAGAACAGCACCAGAGGATGGGCTCCCAGCTTGTAGGCGATGGCCACGCCGATGGCCGCGCCCGTGGCGCCCTTGGCGTAGGATGCGATCAGCTTGAGGGCATCCCAGGGTATGTAGTTGCCCAGGGTATCGAAAATGGTACCGATGAGCAGGGAAGCGAACAGACCCAGAGCCATGGCGCCCATGGCGTCGATGAAGTAGCGCCGCGGCATAGCCTTGATTTTTTCAACAAGGCCGTTTCTCTTGCGTCGGTTCAGCTCTTCCTGCTCGGCTCTGCGTTGCTTTGCGTATGAATGTTTTCCTTTTGCCATTGTTTTTTACCTCCGTTTAAAGAAAGAAAAAATATATAGCTTGCGGATTCCCGCGAGTTATTTCGTTTCAGTGAGCTTTTCCACCAGCAGCATGATCAGGGCCCAGATCACGGGGATGAGGTAGGCGGGGATGAAATTGGCCGCGCGGCTCTTTTTGCCCAGGCCAAGGCGAAGACCTACGGTGATCAGCATCACCGCGCCGATGAGGCAGAGCTGGTTGACCAGGTCGGGGGTCAGGAAATCTCCAAGGAATTTGTAAGTGAACAGGAATACGCCTTCCACAGCCAAAACGGGAGCGGCTACGAAGGTCACGCCGCTGCCGTAGATGATGGCCAGCGTGAAAATGACGGCGATATCAAAGCCCAGCTTGACGAGCAGGGGGGCGGCATCCTCGGTGGCCTGGAACTCAATGGCACTGCGAATGGTGGGCGCGCTGAAGGCGCAGAACACGCAGGCCAGGATAAATCCTTCGGAAAGCGCGCGTTCCTCTTGCTTGATCGGCTCGGGGGTGGCGGGCTTTTTGGCGGCGGGTTTGCCGGCGGCCGTGCCGCTCTTGGCGGCGGAGCCGGATTCTTTCGAGAGCAGGCGGTTCAGCCAGAGACCGAGACGGCCGATGTACTTGTCCAGTGCCAAGAAGTCGCCCAGCACGTAGCCCAGGAGCAGGGCGAACAGCACAAGCATGGTGCCCTTGGTTTCAAACTGGCCGGTCTGCAGGGTGAAAAAGCCGTCCCAGAACTGGGAAAAGCCCATGACGATGGCGGCAATGCCCAGCGCCTTGAGCAGAACGTCTTTATGGGCGGGGCGCGCCTTATGGTACAGCATGGAGCCGAAGCATCCCGCCATGACGATCAGAATGACGTTCAACAGGGGGAAGGTGAGGATCACGGTGTTGGAGATATATGCGTATATCGTACGCCAGAGTTTTTCGAGTGCATCAAGCATGGTACATATCCTTTCGGCGCGGAAGATTCACGGGCGTTGCGCGCGGTGTGCAGGTTCTATTTATTCATTATACCACATTTTTTCTGAAAAGGCAACAATACGGATGCTTTTTTTTGCTCCAAAACGAAAAAAACTGTTCTCGGAGATGTCAGAACCGAGGGGACGGAAAAGCGGGGGGCTCACGAAGCGTGAGCCCCCCGCTCTTGGGGGAAGATCAGCAGCCGCAGCCACCGCAGCAGCTGAGGAACAGCAGGACGATGAGGATGATCCAGATCCAGTTGTTGTTGTCGAATACGTTGCACAGACAGTTGTTCATAGTGAACCTCCCGTAAATATGAAGTTGGAGGGGGATGACCCCGTCTCCACTATCATGATATGTCGAAAGAACGCAGATGTGCGTGAGAAGAATCGAAAAATTATTTTGGCTGGGGGGGGGAAGCACCGTGTGTGGGGGACGGTTGGGTAGATGTTTTGATTTGGGTTTGTCGGGGAGTTCTTTCTCTGTACTTTTCTGTCAACAGTGACAGAAAAGTACCAAAAGAACACCGCTTAAGGAAAGTACCCACGGTACTTTCCTTAAGAATTCTATCGCCTTATCTGCGCGCCATTTTGCCAGTGGGCAAAATGGCCGATGCGCTGTCAAGTCGCAGTTTGCCATGGAGCCGTGATGGCGGCGGAGCGCCGCCATGGCGGTTGGCTGCCCGCTTGGATAAACCCACGGTTTCTTTTATCCGACAAGTTAAAATACGACTTTGAGTAGAAGCAAAGGGGCGAGTCCCGCGCGGGCGGCGCCCCGCTGTCCGTGCGGGGTTTCGGGTCTTGGCGACCAT
>JAZRFR010000272.1:0-22399 GCA_045643785.1 Eubacteriales bacterium
ACGCGGCTCTCCATGAAGGCGTTGCGCATCTTCTTGCGGAGGAACGCAGCGATCAGGATCAAAAAGGGCACGCAGGCGAAAATGATGAGAGTCAGCCAGATGTTGATGGTGGAGAGGTACACGAAGGAGATGATGACGGATATGGAGGAGATCAGCAAATTTTCGGGGCCGTGGTGAGCCAACTCGCTGATGTCCATGAGATCGCTGGTCATGCGGGACATGATCTTACCCGTCTCGTGGTTGTCGTAGAAGGAGTAGGGGAGCTTTTCCAGATGGCGGAACATATCCGAGCGCATCTGCGCCTGCATCCGCACGCCCATGACGTGGCCGTAGTACTGAATAAAGAAGTTCAGTAGCATACGGATGATGTACAAAATCAGAAGTCCGATACCCGCGAACACGATCATGCGGTACTGCTTGTTGGGGATGAGCTCGTTGAGCATCTCTCTTGTGATGATGGGGTAGACGATGCCCACCAGCGCCACCAGAAGGGAGGCCAGCATATCCAGAATGAATATGGTTTTGTGGGGGCGGTAGTAGGAGATGAAGCGTTTCAGCATAGTTTTTACTCCTTTGATTGATTGCAACTGAATATATTGTAACACATTTCGAGGGATTTTGCAAGGGGGTACACGAAAGTGGGATTGACAAATCCCACAAAAAGTGTTAAGATATATACAGGCTACCGACTTCCCGTAAGGGAAGCCTTACGGTGCGGTTGCTTTCCTCAATGTTTATTGGGAAAGAATCTTTCATATATTTTGAAGCCTTTCCCAATGGAAACAGAGGGGAGGTGATGGCATGTACGTAACCTGGGAACTGCTGTTCACGTTTTTCATCGTGATCATCGATCTTTTGGCTCTCGTCGTTCTTATCTTTCAGAATAATAAAAAGAAATAACCGCCCGCAACCTGCCAGTTTAGGCGATTATTTCTTCTGACTGTCGGGAAGCAACCGTATCGGTAGCCTCTCTGTGTATATTATACGGCAAAAGGATTGATTTGTCAATACCCTTTGCCGTATTTTTTGCGCGTATTCTCAATACCGGTATTCGTTACGAACGCTCCACGCGCACATTCTCTCCCCCGCGGTTCACAAAGCCGCACGCAATATGGGTCAAGGGGGCAATATCAGCGGGAGGATGTACCGTCAAATCCTCCTCAATGCCGACAAAGTAGCGGAGCAGAACCGTGGCGGGGCCGCCCGTCCAGGCGTGGTTGCGGGTACCCAGATGGAAGAAGTCCTCCCACAGGGTGGTATTTTCGTTACGGATGAGGGGCTGGTAACGGCACATCATGCGGCGGTAGGCGTCTGCCTTGTAACCCATCTCGCAGAGGGCGATCAGCACGTAATTCTCCATGTAGGTGGTGCTGTTGAACACCGAAAGCAGGAGGTAACGCACCTTGGGGTACTTGTCCCTGGTGCAAAGCCCCGAGAGCACCGCCATGGCGTTGGCGCGGTCGTCCACGAAGTCGCCGCCGGCGAAATAGCCTTCCCCCGCCTTCCAGTAGCGGGCGTCAAAGACCCGTTCGATGGCCTCCATACGCTCGGTCAGGAAGGTGTTGTGGACATCCGTCCCCAGCTCGTTCGCCATGAATCGGGCGAACCGCAGGGCCGAATAGTACCAGCAAACATTCAGCAGGGGCTTGTCGCAGTTGAACAGGTGATCGTACCACTCCCAGTTGCCCACACGGGGGATCACGACCCCCTCGGAGTCGGTTTCCCAAAGGCGGAGGTAAGCGATGGCAGGCTCAAAGGCCAACTCCAGAACGCTTCTGTCCCCCGTAGCCCGATAGTAGGTGGCGATCATGCCCCACTCGCTGATGGCGTTGAGGCTTTGGGAGGGGAGCTCGCAGTAGTTATCCCCGGGGAGATTGCCCATGAGCACGTCCCCCTTACGGAGGCGGATGAAATCGAAAATGGCCTTGCGGAGAAGCAGAAGTCCGTTCTGATCCAGCAGATAGGCGATCTGGGGCGACTGCACCGACACGTCGCCGATCCATTGGCCGCGCTCACGGTCGGGGCAATCCATGTAGTTTTCCCGCATGCAGACCTTGAGGGTGCGGACACACTTGGCAAACAGGACGTTCGCGTCGGGATCGTCGCAGGTAAAGGCAGCGGTGATCTTGCTGTCATAGCCGCTCTCGCGGTAGCCCAGCTCCAGCACCTCTGCCGTCTCGGGGACACGGAAAACAGCCTTCTCACCGAAGATCCAATCCTGCATTTCGAATTCCTGCTCCCCTTCGCGGCAAACATACTCGGCGCGGTGGCCGAAATAGTGGTTAAAGTCCCCGGGGCCGCCGTTGACAGCGTAGCGGTCGGAGCGGATGTCCACCACCTCGCCGCCTTTGGCCGACAGCTTGATATAGGGGGAGAAATGCATGGCGTAGGGCAGATCCACGGTGTACGTGTTCTCTGCGCGGACTGCCTCGCAGGGGATGCGCTCGGTGAAAAACAGCTGGGGGACAGGGCGTTTTTCCAAGTCACCCCAAGGCGCGTCGCCATAGTTCCCTACCACCACCGCCTCTCCCGCGCACTCCTTGTTGGGGCACAGGGAGAAGGGACGGATTCTTGCGTCGTAAGCCGTATGATCGCCGCCGTAGAGATGGCTGGTGGGCTCATTTTGGGGGATATAGTAGGCGTCATCCACAGCGCAAAGGGTATTCGCATCGCTATACAGGGACAACGCCTCGCAGGCCAGTATCAAGCCTGCGCGGGGGCAAAAGCTGTTGTTGCGGCCGCCGTTGCCGTAGTACCACACCTGAATCGCCAGCTCGTTGTGGCCAACACGCAGGTATTCGGTCACGTCCACGGTATCGTAATAGCCGTTTCCCGGCGTGCTCTCGCGGAAGAGACCGCCGTCGAACACCACAAGCTCACGGTTGACAAAGAGCCAATACTTGGTCTCACAGCCAACCAGAACCTCCACTTTTTCGGGCAGGGTAGCCGCCTCGGCCTCGAAAAAGAAATTCGCCCGCTGATTGGGAACCGACGCCTCGGTCGGCCATATCCATTTTGCCTTACCAAACATGGTATTTTCTCCTTTTTCCTACAGGTTTTCAATCCACGGACACCGCTCTGTCAGAACATCATCCGCTCCATATACTCGCTGACGAACACGGGATTGGTGGCCAGCTCTACGATTCTCGTCTCCTTAGCGAGCTTCTCGCAAACGGATCGAAGATCGTCGCGGAGCAGGAGCATGGCGGCACCCGTCAGGGCGGCGTTGCCCAGAACCGTAACACGATTCGTCAGCTCCTCGGGGAGAAGTCCGATCTTCCCCGCGTTCTTCACATCGAGGTAACTGCCAAAGCCCCCTGCGATGTAAAGGGTGTCCACGTCGTCGCAGTCCAGCTTCGCGGTATGGATGAGGGTGCGCATACCCGCGTGGATGGCGCTTTTGGCCAACTGGACGGCGCGGATGTCTTCCTGGGTGATCGTGACGGGATCAGCGATCTCGGCGGGATCATCCTCCAGATACCCCGTCTCGTCCAACAGCTCGGTGTCCAAGAGGGCGGCCACGGCATCCACCAGTCCGCTTCCGCAGAGACCCACGGGGTCTGCTTCCCCGATGACGTGGGCTTGGAGCACACCGTCCTGAACCCAAACGCGGTCGATGGCCCCCGTCCGCCCGCTCATACCCATGGAAATACCCGCGCCCTCAAAGGCGGGGCCCGCGGCGGTGGAGCAGGCGTAGAGGGTGTTTTCATGCCACAAGACCATCTCGCCGTTGGTGCCGATGTCGCAAAGGAGCGCCGTCTCGGGGACCTCCCGAAGGTCGGAGGCAAGAGTGGCGGTGACGGTATCCGCGCCGATGAAGGCGGCGATACAGGGGGGGAGGTACACCGTCGCATCCGACGCAAGGGCGGTCAGCCCCAAGTCACAGGCGGTCAGCATCTCCCCAAACAGCCGCTCGGCGGCGAAGGGGGCATGGGTCAGGGGCTCCACGTCGGTTTCGGTAAGCAGATGAAGCATGACGGTATTGCCCGTGATGACCAACGCACGAATATCGGCGATATTCACGGTAGCGGCGGTGGCCAGCTCGGAGATCATGGTGTCCAGGGCGCGGCGGGTGGTTCCGGCGATTTTGGCGGCATTCCCCGCCATGGCGGCCTCCATACGGGAAATGACGTCGGCACCCCAGGCAGACTGGGGACTCGGGCGGGAGGTTTCGGACAGAAGATTTCCCGCCGCGTCGTAGAGACGGGCGGCCAGGGTGGTGGTACCGATGTCGATGGCGGCGCCGTACTTTTCAAAGACGGGGGTCAGCGGGGCTTTCCCCATGGAGGCGGGAAACGCGCCGTGGGTCACGATCTGTCCCCTTCCCTGCTCGGCGGTGGTGACGGTGCAGTCACCGAGAACCGTCACGCGGCAGGCAAGACGAATACCCTGCGCCAGCTCGTCGGGGGGCAGGGCGCGCTTTTCATCCTCGGTGGGCAGAGAGACCTCACCCGTGACGGTCACGCGGCACTTGCCGCACTTGCCGTGGCCGCCGCAGGGCATATGCCCGTGGCCGTTGGATTGCATTAAGTCACCCAAGGTCGTGCCAATCGCACAGACCTGCGCCTTTCCGTTCAGAGTCACGGTAGCCGTTTGCTTTATCTGTTCCATATCTGTTTCCTTTATATGATTCTTTTTGAAAGTTCTTGAAGAGGGGGTTTGGGGGAGAAACTTCTTCCAAGAAGTTTCTCCCCCAACGCTCTCCCGTCCTCACACGTCAAACAGCACCGCGCCGAAGTAGGTCACGGTATCCTGGCCGTTGATGTACTTCATGCCCGCGGCGGGGGCGAGCTTGGATACGTTGACACCGTAGGTTTCCAGGGACGCCACGGCCAAGTCGGGGTGGCGGCAGGGCTCGTTTTTGCGCTTGGCGCAGACCTCGCACATGCGGCACCCGCCCGCGCCCAGATGGAGGACACGGGGAAGATTTTCGGCGTTCAGCTTATCCCGCAGGGCGATCATCAGCTTGTTGTGGGCAACGCCCGCATCCATCATGCCCTCGAAATCGTAGCTGTCCTCCAATTCACTGACGGTCTGGTAAACCAGAACGTAGGAGTAGGACTTGAGGGCGGCCATGAGGTCGTGGATGTCCCCCGCGTCGGGAGGGCACATCCAGTTGCGGCCGTAGTTGCCGCAGACGTTGGCGGCGCAGAGGTCGCGGAAGGAGGCGTCGGTCTCCACGTCGGACACGGGGATAACGGCGGCGCGAAAAGACCCAAGGGACAGAGCGATCTCCGCCAGACGGTCGAAATATTCTTTATTTTCCATAGTATTCCTCAACCGTAGCAAAGAAAGCATCCAGATTCTCCCACGGCGTGGCGGGAGGAATGTCACAGCCCGAAGAAATCACGAAGTTGGGGTAGGAACAGCACTTATTCATGACCTCCAGAGTCGCCGCGCGGACGGTCTCGGGGGTGCCCTGACGGAGCACACCCGCAGGATCCACGTTGCCCATGACGATGGTATCGGCGGGCATCTTCTGCATCATGTCAGCCATGTCGATGGAGTTGCCGAAATGGTAGGCATCGGCGCCCGTGGAGAGGATGGAATCCGTCATGCGGAGGACGTTGTCGCCGCAGTTGTGGTAGACCACGATGAAGCTATCGTCCTGCACGGCGTCCACGATCTGCTTCACATAAGGAGAGGAGAACTCCTCCTCCAGCGCGGGGGACAGAAGTCCCGCCACAGGCTCGGCCATCATGATGCCGTTGGCGCCTGCGGCCTTGTAGGCCTTGGCGTACTCGATCAGGAAAGCGGTGCACTTCTCCAGCACGGTATGCACCATATCGGGGTCGTCGTAGCAATCCATCATGATCTCGGTGACGTCCAGAAGGCGGGCGGCCAGAGAGAAGGGGCCGATGATGCCCGCCAGCACGGGGCGGTCGGTGATCAGCTCTACAGCCTTGCGGATGGACTCCACGTACAGGCCCGATCTTGCCGTACCCACGGCAGGAACCTCCAGATCGTTGGCCTCGTCCTCGTCGTTCACGAGACGGCCAACAACGGTGGGGACTTCTTCATCCGACACGCGGATGGTGGCGCCGAAGCACTCGGCCTCCACAGACAGATCCATGAGGGAGACGGCGGCGGCGGCGTTCACTCGCTCAGCCACCCGCTTCATGCCCTCTGCCTGGCGGTCGCTATCGGAGATCAGCTCACGGACGGTGATGCCCATGAGGGACACCGAGGGGAAAGAGAGAATGGGAAGGGCGATTTTACGGTCTGCCGAAATCATGTCGGACAGCCATTGTTTCATGTTACGGTTCATAGAGAACTCCTTATGGTTCAGTTAATCTGTGCCGTAGTAGGCGTCCATCACGTCGCTGACGGTCTCGGCCCACACCATGAGATTTTCGGGCTTGCCCGACACCGTGGTGATGTCCTTGAGGACGTAATCCATGGGACAGCCGTACTTCAGAGCGGCCTTGACGGATTCCTCGGTCTCGCGGCGGATGAGGGCGGGATCGGTGGCGTGAGCCACGTGGGAGGGGTTGGGCTTGCGGGCCAGGACGTAGTCCCCGCGAAGCTGCTCGGCGCAGCGCTCGGGGCTCGCCCAAGGAGAGCAACCCACCTTACGGAGGTTGGGAATGGTCTTCAACAGGTCGATGCGGTCGTCCAGGGGCTCACAGCATCCGTAGTAGGTGTAACCGAAGCGGGAGGCCAGGGGGAGGATGTAGTCCAGCTCGAACTCCTTGAACATGGCGGGAGAGATGCTGGAGAAGGACTGGGCCATGCCGCGATACCACGTCGCTTTGAGGCCGTTGGAGGCCAGACCCGACACGGCGGCGGGGGTGCAATGGAGGTTTTGGATATGGGGGTCAACGTGGAGATTGGCCTCGATGAAGTCCAGCTGGGCGGCGGTGCGCGCCACCATTTTTTTCATGATGGTGTGAAGATACTCGGGGCGGTCGTACATATCCTCGAAAATGGGCTCCACGCCTCGCAGGCGGGTCAAGACGTCCCAAAAAGCAGAATAGAGGTAGTCCACCCCCGCCAGACGGACGGGCATGGTGTCCCCGAAGAGATCGGTGAAGTAGGCCATGCTCGCCTCGTCGTTCTCTGGATGGGCTTTCAGCACGGGGGGATTGATCTTTTCCAGGCAGGACTCATCGGCCATGACGTCGGCGTAGCCGATGCCCTTTCCGTGGGCGCGGGTCTCGTCGGCGGACAGTCCCAAAGGATTCATGGAATAACTCATACGCACCGTCCACTCGGCGGGCATGATGAGGTCGGCCTTGAAATATTTCTTTTGATACAACGCGCGGCGCATGATCATTTCGGCGTGGCGGGCGAGGCCGTGCTCACACCGAATCTCCAATTCGTCACAAGCCAGCTCGTGCCACGGAATCTCGTCGATCAGCACGGGAGGACGAACCACCTTCAGATCGTTGGTGTCCTTCATGCGCTGATTGGCTTTCTGCTGTTTCTCGGAGGTGGCCAGCTCCATATATCGCTTGGCCAGCTCGCGGATGATGAGTTTATCTTGCATGGGGCGTCTCCTGTATATGAGTTTGTGATGATCCGGACTTTATGAAAAACTCCCTCACCCTGCCGGGGGCGAGGGAGTCCTCGAAAAAAACTATGTATCGTATGGGAAATTAAGAATTTCCATACGTCAGGCACTCATGTAAGAACGCATCGATGTTCTCCAGAGGCGTTCCGCCCACAATGCCGTTTCCGGCGGCGTAGAGAAGACCGCCTGCGGGGGTATCGAAGGTGTCGCGAATGAGGCGCACCTCCCGTCTCACGTCCTCGGGAGTGCCGTTGATGAGGGTGTCCTGCACGTCCATGCCTACGAAGAAGGCGATCTTTCCCTTCCATTTGGCGGCTACCTCGTCCCAGTCCATGGTGTGCTTCTGCAGGGGATGCAGCACCGACAGACCGCACTCGATGAGGTCTCCGATGATCTCGCTGACGTTGCCGCAGGTGTGGAGCCAAGTGTCCACGTCGTGCTCACGGCAGAGCCCCCAGATCTCAACGTAGTAGGGCTTGATGAACTCGCGGAAGGTGGCAGGGGACATCATCAGGGAAGTCTGGGTGCCCAGATCGTCGCTGATCATGTAGCCGTCGGGCTTCACCTCCGCAAAGGCACGCTTCAAAAGCTTCATTTCGGTATCCGCCACGGCTCTGTGGAGAGCGTGAACCTCCTCGGGATTCTCGTAGTAGTCCACCAAAAGCTCTTCCATGCCGCGGAATTGCCAGATCAGCTCGTACATGAGGCTCCAATGGTGGATGACCACATACTTCCCCTCCGCATGAGCCTGATCCGCGATGCGCTTGGCCGCGTCAAAGAGCCCGGGGGCGTCGGTATTGGGAAGATTCTCCAAGAATGCGGGCAGGTACTCCCAATCGGGCAGAAGGGCGTTGGAGTCGTAGGCCTTTTTATGGGAACGGTCGACCCGGGGAACGTGCCACCGGAAGCCGTCGGGGTGGGGCGTGATCCAAGGCTGAGGAAAACCCACCACCACCACGTCTTCTTCGTATTTGTCAAAGGCTCGGAGCTGATCTCCGTACTGCTCGTGAAGTCCCTCGCCCCACCACTTGGTGAAGGCGCGGGGCGGGCGGGGAGGATTCTGAAAGCGGATGGCTGCGCGAACTTCTTCGCGAGTCAGCATTTATGCCTCCTTGCAGAACGCAACGGCAGCGTCTGCGGCGGAAGCGGCATCGGGAGTATAGAGATCAGCACCGATCTTGGCGCAGTAGTCCTCGTTGACGGGAGCGCCGCCGATCATGATCTTGACCTTGTCGCGCACACCCAGCTCGACCGCCTTCTTGACCACGTCCTCCATGACGCCCATGGTGGTGGTCAAGAGAGCGGAGCAGCAGATAACCTGGCAGTTCTGATCGATAGCGGTCTGGACGAAGGTCTCGGGAGCGACGTCGGAACCGAGGTCAATGACCTCCAGACCCTTGGCCTCCAGCCTCATCTTGACCAGATTCTTACCGATATCGTGGAGGTCGCCCTGGACGGTACCGAGGCAGACCTTACCCGTCGCCTGCACGCCTGCGGCGGCCAGGTGGGGCTTGAGGATGGCGGTACCCTTGTTCATCGCGCGGGCGGCTACCAGCACCTCGGGAACGTAGACCTCGTTGTTCTTGAACTTCTCACCGATGATGTTCATACCGGACAGAAGTCCCTCGTTCAGAATGGCATCGGGGGCAACGCCCTCGTCCAGCGCCTTCTGCACCAGCTCGGCCACGATCTTGGCCTTACCCTTTTGCAGGTTCTCGGAAATTTCGGAAAGGATAGCGATGTTCATGATTGTATCTCCTTTTGTATTAATTTTTCTGTATTGAGTGGGGGTCATATCGGTATATTTGCGGAAAGCTCCGTAAAAGGACGTAGCATCCCGCATGCCGCACCGTTGCATGATCTCGGCAACGGTCAGCTCGGTCTCTGAAAGAAGAACGCAGGCTTCCTTCATACGCAATTTTCTCAGATAGTCCGTAAAGGATTCTCCCGTAACCTGCTGAAAGAGGCGGCTCAAACGGGAGGCGCTGACGTAGAAGGATTCGGCGATGCTCTCCAGCGTCATATCCGCATCCCCGTAGTTCTCCGCCATAACCGTCAGAATGGCGGATACGGGATTCCACGTGGCCGATTCGAACCCCGACGTACGCTTGATGGCGCGATTGACGTAGCGTCCCAGGATGATCAGGATCATGGTCAGATGCGCCCGTACGGCGCCCCGCCATTCTCTCTGTCTTTCGGACAGCTCAATGGCAATGGCATCGTACAGAGACGTGATCTGCTCGGCCGTTCCCTCGGTCAGCATGGCGTAGGCCATGGCGTTGTGCTCAGCGAACACGCCGTAGCAGTAATGCTCGCTCTGATCCTGCTCTACGGATTCATCAAACCAATCACGCGGCGAAAACAGAAGCCGTCGGATGCGCGGGGGTTCTCCCTCCTCCGCCGCAAAGAAGCGATGGGGGACGTTTCGGTTCAGCACGTAGATATCCCCTGCCTTGCAGGGCGCCGCCTGACCCGCGATCTGATGGACACCGTACCCGGATACCACCATACTGATCTCCACGAATTTGTGGGCGTACAGATCGGCCAAACGAATATTCGGGTCGTATATCTGCTCGCAACGGAATTCATCCAGGCGGATCAGCGTACCGTCCACCGTGGCGTTCATCTGCGCCGTATCGTCTTCTTTGGAAAAACGAATGTTCGTATCCATATCTTCCCATTCTCACTTTCATAAGATGGCTATACCGTCGAAAAAAAATTATAGCACATTTTCCCCGACAAGTAAATATGGGAAATCTGCTTTTCGTCCCTCCGGCGCACCCATACCCCATAGCCGGCTGGATGGCATCAGTTGCCGGCGCAGATCTCGGGGGTGGTGAGAACACCCGTGCGGCGCAGACGATACTCGTAGGTCCAAAGGCTGTCTCGGGTGACCCAGGCGGAGGGTCCCTGCCAAGCCAGCTTTTCGTCGGCGTCATGGACGTCGCCGAAGCAGTTGCGGCGGGAAATGTAGGCCGTCACGGTAACGGTATGCTTCCCTGCCGTGAGGTGGCCAAGGTTGCCCACGTAGGGCGGGTAGGCGATCACGGCTCTCTTTTCGCCGTCCACCTCCACGGTATTGACCGCGGCAGTGAAGTGAGGTACCTTGATCACGGCCTCCCAGTCCTCACCGCAGGCAACGGGAATCCGATAGGAGACCGCGCCGCCGTAGAAGGGCAGACCCTGATAGGTCAGATCCGAGAAGCCGAGGGTTTCGGGCAATGCGGTTACGGTCAGCTGTCTGCCTGCCACGCGAACGCCGAAGTCACCCAAGAGGTACATGGCCTCGCAGTTGGAGCGCTCGGCAAAGGGAATGGTCACGCGGAGGGTATTCTCACCCTTCTTGAGGGCGGGGAGCGCCACCTTTTGGATGGAGAGGTCTACGTAATAGCCCTCGGGCTTGGCCGTGACGGCCTCACCGTTCCAAAGGATGGTGGCCACGTCGGCATCCTCCAGGGCGAGGAACGGGGTGGCGTAGTCAATCTCGCTGTAGACCGTAAACTCCAAGGTCACGGTATGCTCGGCGGGCTTATTCTCAATGACCCAGGGCTGTGCCTTGCCTGCGGGGAAGCCCAGGCGGCGGCGCACGGCGGCGTCAATGCGCATGATCTCCTCGGTGGGGTTCAGAGGCTCGGAATCCAGGGCGTACTTCGCCATATCCAACAGAAGCACGTTGGGCTCCGAGAGGGTATAGGGCACCGTCATGGGAATATCCGCCACAGGACCCGCCGTATTTTCGGTAGCCCAGGCGTTATAGCCGTCGGTCATGCGCTGAATGCTGATGGGGGTAGGCGCAGCCGTAGCGGCGGGCTCGAAGCTGCTGTCCTCGTCGGTGTCCTCCAGAAACAGGAGGGCAGAGTCGTAGTCGTACAGACTCATGATGATGTGGGTCTTGCCGCTTCGGTTGCTGTAGCGGATGGGCTTCACTTCACCCGTAACGGTATCCCAGAGCTGGGGCTTGAACTTGCCGTTGACGTAAATGTGGATACCCTGCTCGCGGGCGACGTCCTTGTTGTAGGGCTCGGAGCAATGGGAGATGAAAAGCCAGAGGCCGTTCTCATCACGGCGCACCTGATGGATGAGGTTGTCGGTGTAGGCACCGCTGAAGTTACGGATCTCCACGGTGCGATCCTCGTACAGCGCCTCCAGCAGAGCGCCGCGGTTGAAGCCGATCTTTTGAGACTTGTCAAAGAGAGCCTTGCCGCGCTCCGAGGGCTTGGCGTCCTCGTACTTGGGGGCGTCACCCATAAACACCAGCTTACCGCCGGCGGCCGCAAAGGCCTCCAGACGCTCCAGGGTAGTGGAGCGCAGGGTCTCGCACTCGGGAACGATGACCACGTCGTAGGCCATCTCGCCCACGGTCAGAGGCGAACCGCCAACCGCGCACTGGGCGGGGAGGGTGGATTCGCAGATGTAATCGAAATCGATGTTACCGCGCAGGAGCCAATCCGTCACGTTCTGGAAGTTGCCGTCCAGCTTGTCGCGGATCAGCTGGGTCTGCTCGTTGGGACCCCAATGGAGCCAGTAGCTCTCCACGGGATGCACCACGGCTACCTTCACCAGGGGATTTCCGCGGGTCAGAGCGGTATTCACGCGGCCGAAGTGATCCTCTACATAGGCGTATTCCTTGTACCAGGGCGACTGGTAGGAGATGGAGGCGGGGTAGTCACGCTTGGCGGTGCCCTTCATGGACACCCAGGACAGGTGCTGTACACGCACCGTCACGCCCAGGGCAGCCTGCCAGTCACCGTGGAGCTTGTGACCGCGGAAGTCGAAGTCCCAGCCCGTCACGCCGTACAGCTCGCTCATCATGCCGGGACGGCCGTACTGATGCACCGAGGACTGGCACTGCTTGGCGGTGGTGAACTCGAAGCGGGCGCAGAGCATATCGATACCGGGAATGCCGAAGCCGCGGTAGGAGCGCATGCAGTCACCGATGGCGGCGGTCTGGGAGTGAAGGGTGGGCTCCTCCATCATGTGACCCGTCAGCTCGATGCCGTGGGCCTTGCACCAGTCGCCGCAGGTGTCGGCGAAGGCAATGGCAAATCGCTCGGAGATGTGGTCGTGGTAGTGGTAGCGAGTCAGGGAGATCTCCCCGTTCGGCAGATCCCACAGAAGCTCGGGAAGATGCTCTACCAAGGATTCGCCGTAAGCGGCCTTGAAGGTGTCCTCCAGATCATCCGTCCAAGGCAGGTGGACGTTCTGCTTGCTGTCGGCAAAGGCCAGAGTCCCCTTGCGCATGAACTGAGGCTCGTCGGTGAAAATGGCGGGTACTACGCCGCCGAAGTCGTCGCCCACGGTCTCGAAGTAGCGCTCATGGGTCACCTCGATGAAGCGGTCGATGGCCTTTTTGTTGAGGGTATCCACGTAGGTCTGATTGTTGTACCAGGGGCTCTCCACCGAGATCTCCCGCCAGACGCACCACAGCACACCCTCGGCGGTCTCACCGTCGGTCAGGAGGCGGTAGGACTTCAGGCACTTGTCCTCCCCCAGCACCACGTCAAAGCGGGCGAGGAGCTTGGAGCTGGCGCGGGGCTTGAAGTTTTGGTCACAGGTGAAGGTGATGTAGCGCTGGCGGAAAGCCTCGTCCTTGGTGACGTAGCCGCCGCCAAAGCCCGAGGGCCACTTGTCCTCGTCGTAGAGCCAGGCCAGCATCTCGTTTTCCCTCGCGTGGTCGGCGCAGGCCTTGACCAGACCCATGAAATCATCCGACAGGTAGGTAGTGGACATGCCGTCGCGGCAATGCATATGGAATCCGCCCAGACCCATTTCCTTGAACACGTCGATCTGACGGCAGAGCTCGTCCTTTTGCAGGTCGCAGTTCCAGGCCCAGAAGGGGGTTCCGCGGTACTCGGCGGTGGGGTTCTTGAAGAGTTCCCGATCCAGCGTGGGGTTCTTTCGGTTCTTGTCGTAGAGCATAAACGTCTCCTTTTCTCCGCTATCGGCGGTTAGAATTTCAGAGGATACCGTAGGGGTGCGGTTCTGCTGCTTTCAGCGATACAGCAAAGGGGAAAGCGTGAATTCATCACAAAGAGGATCCCTATCTCCGCTGTTTTGGAGGATCAACTCCATGACCTCCTTCATGATTACAGCGTCGCAGGCCTGGGTGGGGGCGTTTCCGATGAAGCCGTCGGTAATGGCGCCGTGGTATCGGAAGGCGGTCTCGTACTTAGGAAAACGCAAGGAAATGTCGTTGGTAAAATCAGTGTGGTGGCACTTCACGCGGCGGGTCAAAACCTCACCCGACGCCAGCTTGATCTTCACCTCGCGGGGATCTTTGGTGATCCGGTTGGGCATGCCCAATATCTCCTCCACGCAGTGCAGATAGGTGTTGCGGGCATGGGACACGCCAATCAGAAGGACATATCCGCCCTCACGGTAGATCTTACCGTAACAGCTCTCGGGAGCCGTGCCCGACGAGATGCAGTCCTCGCCTTCCACGAAGGCCGCAACTCTGTCGGCATCTCCGAACACGGTCATGGAGTGAGTGGGATTCATGGAGCGCTTTCCGCGGGGATCCGCGGCGGCGAAATCCGAGAACGCACCAAGACAGGTGGTCGGATCCGCCATATCCAGGGTGATCTCCTTGGAGAGATTCGCCCAGGTGTGGGTAGGTACGCAGAAAAGGCCACCCTCCGCGGTAAAATATTCGATCATGGCGTCCAGAAGGGTCTCGGCTCCCTTCTCCAGCTTGCCCACAAGCCGCAGAGACGAGTGAGCCAGCACGATCTTGTTTCGAGGGAGCTTCATAGCCGCCAGTTGGGCGAGAATATCGTCTTTGGTGTAGATTCTGTTCAAGTCTTTCTTCATGATCACGGCCTCAAGACATATTATTGGTACCGCCCATACGTATGCGCCGCCTGATACATAGCGATGACGTTCTCCACGGGAGAGTTGTCCTGAATGGCGTGGGTGGGCGCAAAATGGTAGCCTCGATGGGGCATCATGACCGCCAAGGTCTCCCGACAGATCTGTTCGGTTTCCTCTGCCGTGCCGTAGGCCAGAGGCCCTGCGGTGGAGATACAGCCGCGGAAGTTGAGGCGGCCGCCGAAATGCTCGGTGAGATATTGGGGACTCATATTGACGGCCTCGGGCTGGAGGGTATCCACTCCCCGCAGTCCCAGCTCGATGAGATCCTCGTAGACCCAGCTGCTGCTGCCGCAGGAGTGCATGATGGCGGGGAGACCGTAGCTCGTGGCCAGGTCGATGAACTGCTTGTGGATGGGCCTTATCTGCTTGCGGTACAGGTCAAGGGAGATCATGGGGGCGATCTGGGTGCCCAGGTCTTCACCGAGCCAGACGAAGTCGATGTGTCCTTTGCATTTCTCCAGCGTCCGCTCCATCATTTTGAGTTGGAAGTCGGCGCGGCGGCGGATGAAGCGCAGGGCGGCCTCGTCCTCCAGCATAAGGTGGCAGAGGACGTCCTCCATACCCATAATGCGGCCGTTGGAGTTGATGATGTCGGGCACGCCCGCGTTGCCCACGTAGAGGGCGAACTCGCCGTTATAGTGTTTGCAGGCCGCCAGAGCGGCGTCGTAGTCGAAGTCATCGGGGTTGGGGACGGGGAATGCGTCGAAGTCCTCGTCCTCGGCATCCTGCAGAGGGAAATCGCAGAAATCCCAGTAGCCGCCGGTGCCGTGGGCGACCCAGCGCATGATACAGCCCTCCAGCTGATCCACCATGCGGTTCTCGGGGACGGGGTGGAGGGGCTTACCCACATAGGGCGCGCCGATGGCGCGGTAGTCCACGCCAAGGGTTCGGAGAAGCCCTTCGTAGTCGTGAGCGGAGATGCCCAGCGCCTCGCAAAGGCGGGCGTGGATGCCCGCGTTGGCCTCGTAGCCGATGGTGACGCGGTCGGTCTTCTCAAAGTTGAAGGTGCGGATGACCCTCTCGCGGGAGGTCATGGTTTCGGGGGCTTTCTGTATGGCAGCGGTCATGGCCGTTCTCCTTTGGATGGAATGGGTCAGATGCGGATCTTCTTGATCTCCTCGGCGTAGTACTGCACCAGCTCGAACTTGGAGCCGGGCATGAGTCTGTGGTCGGGGCAGGGGATGAAGCCGCCCAGGGAAGCCAGCCGCTTCATGCGCTCGATCTCGGCGTCCACGGCGGCCTTGTCCTTGCGGAAGGCGGTCTTATCCATACCGCCCACGCCCAGCATACCCTTGCCGAACTTCTTGCGGGCAGGCTCGAACTGGTCACCCCAGACACCCACCTCAATGGGGAACATGGTGTTGACGCCGTTCTCAAACCAAGTGGGCAGGAGCTTCTCGGTCACACCGTCGCAGTCCAGGGAAATGATGTCGATGCCGTACTGGTGGCAGAGGTCGTTGCGCTTCTTGTAGTGCTTGGCGCAGAGCTCGACAAAGAGCTCGGGGGAGAGCAGGGGGCCGTTCTTGAAGCAGATGTCCTCCCAGTAGTGGGCGAAATCGAACTTGGCGCCCGTCTCCAGCACGGCTTTGACGCACTCGTACTGCATATCGGCGTAGGTGTCCACGATGTCGGCGAACAGCTCCTCGTCCTCGTCGTAGATGAGGTAACTCATACCCATGACGGATACGATGTCACGGATCTGACCCATCACCGAGCCCAGATGGAGGGCGATGGGGGTTTCCATATCGCGCGTCTCGTTGAAGTTCTTGAAGTATTCCGTCGGCACGCGCTCGGGGAAAAACTGCATCTTGGAACGGTAGAGGGTCTCAAATGCTTCCCTGTCCTTGAGCAGGTAGTCGTCCTCCGAGGGGATAGAGGAAATACCGGGCTTGACCTTCTCAATAAGGCCGACGTGGTTCTGCACGCGGTGGGAGCCGTCGGGCAGTACCTCCAGCACCTTGGTCTCAAAGTGAGGCCACAGGCCGTTGTTGGTACCCACACAACTGTTCCAGTTGAAGTCCCAGCCGATGAGCTTATCCAGCTCCTTGTCCTTTTGGCTGTTGTCGTAATTGCCCTCGGCCAGCTCCTTGGGGATTTTTCCCTGCTCGGCCCACTCGGCGAGCAGCTCGGTCCAGTATCCGAAATGGACGGCGGGCATGCGGTCAACGGGCTTATAATGCAGGATATTCATAGCGCGTTCGCGGTTAGTCATGATGGTTCTCCTTATTTCAAATTTGGGTTGAGCGGTGGGTTGATGTGATTGTAGGGCGGGGGCTTGCTCCCGCCCTACGGTTTATGAGGCGTTGCCCCATAAACTGCAATCTCATTCTCTCGCAAGCTTATAAATTAAATCATAAGCAAACTCCAGGTCATCCATGGAGCAGTGCTTCTGGACAAAGTGAGTGGTGCAGACCAGCCAGCGCTTGCCGCGGAGTTTGCCGAAGACACGGCGGATCTCGGCCTCCAGCTCGTCGCGACCCATGAGACCGATGGCGTACTGCACGCAGACGCCGCCAAGGATGGCGAATTTATCCGAATACTTTTCCAGATAGGTGTCGTAATCCATCCCCGCGCGCTCCTGCCAGGGGTGAACCACGTCAAGTCCCAGATCCACCAGACCGTCGGCCACCTTCATGACACAACCGTCGGAGTGGAGACTGCACAGCGCGCCTCTCTCGTGAACGTGATCCACCACCTTCTTCATATGGGGATAGATGATCTCACGCCACAGGGTCGGGCTGAACATGAGATCCTTCTGCGCTCCCCAGTCGTCGGAAATGTGGATCATATCCACGCCCATGTCGATGCAGTGATCGGCAAACTGCACTGTCCATTCGGCCTGACGGCGGTAGAGCTCATTCAGCTCCTCGGGGTAGAGCGCCAGCCACATGAGGTGGTTCTCGATACCGAAAAGGCCGTTGAAATTTTCAAAAAAGCCGGGGGTCTGGACGTAGCAGAAGCGGTCTCTTGCCTTATGGTGTGCCAGAGCGGCGCGAATGTTTTCATAATCCGCGAGGTTGTTGGGGTTTGTGAAAATGGGTTGATCCACCAGCATATCGGGGGTAAGATCCTCGCTCTCAATGGGGGCAATGGAGTTGATGAATGCCCTGTTGAAGCAGTCGGGGCCGCCGAAGATATGGGCGATATCGAACTCATACTTGTCTTCCATGGCGGCAACCGAGCCCCACCGTTCGGTGATCTCGGCGCCCAGATTTCCTGCCACCCAACCGTAGATGGGCTGGCGGTCGTAGGGTTGACCCAGTATGGCGGCGCGGGTGCGTTCAGTGCTGTTCATGGTCATGATTGACTCCTTTTCTATAAAATGCGAAGAATTTTTGTGACGACAGCCGAGCGAAGCTCGGGCGGAAAAGATTCCGTCGATTCATTGTGCGGGGAATTTCAGAGATGCCCTATAAATCACCTTCATTATAACACAAAATTCGGGATATGAATATAGGGTGCTCGTGCGACTTTGTTCACGCAAGCACGGAAAGCCGTATACGCCCGTATGTGTTTCTCCGGGATCGTAGGGCTCCCTGCCCCAATCGGGCGGCAAGCAGGGGAATTTGACAGAACTTCATAGGTTTTGTCAGGACAGCGCCCCTTCTTTCGTGGATTTTGACGGGATTATGGTTTTATTATACCATAGTTTTTTTCGCTTGTCTATACTCATGAAAAATTTTTCTTGACATTTCGTGATTCTTCTTTTCCTGCGATGAATGGAGCAAGTGAAATTCGTACAAACTACGATTTACAGGACGCAGATCTCGGTTTTCTGCGAGAGATCCTGCGACCGACACCACACGAAAGGTGAATTTCTCATGAAATCATTATATAGAAGACTCATAACCGCGGCGCTCTGTCTGGCTATGCTTTGCGGCGTGCTGACCGCCTGCTCCCGCGGCGGCTCTCAGAGCGACAGCACCGACACCGGATCGGGAAACGGAAGCAATACGGGCGGCAAAAAGCCGATCACCCTGACGGTCTGGGGCGCCCAGGAGGATCAGCAGATGCTGAAGGAAATGTGCGACGCCTACGCCAAGGAAAACCCCGATAAGGAATACAAGTTCCAGTTCGGCGTGCTGGGCGAGGGCAACTCCTCCGACAAGATCCTGGGCGACGTAGAGGCCGGCCCCGACGTGTTCAGCTTTCCCAGCGACCGCATCAACACCTTCTACGCAGGCGGCGCTCTGGCGCGCATCGGCGGTGACATCGAGACCCGTGTCAAAGCCGAAAATACCGAAGGTTCGGTGGATGCCGCCACCATCAAGGTGAACGGCGAGGATCACCTCTACGCCTTCCCCGTGACGGGCGACAACTGTTATTTCCTCTACTACGACAAGAGCGTATTCAAGAACCCCGAGGATCTCCAAAGCATGGACAAGATCCTGGACGTGGCCGAGGCGGCGGGGAAAAAGGTGCATTTCAAGATCAACGACGACGGCTGGTATCTGGCCTCCTTCTTCTTTGCGGACGAGGATCTGAAATACGACGTAACCTACAACGACCGCATGGTGGAGGAGAAGGTAGAGATCAACTTTGACTCCAAGGACGGTCTGGAGGTCATGAAGTCCATCCGCCATTACGTGAATCGCGACGGCTTTGTGGCTCAGACCGACGACTCCAAGATCATCGCCGCTTTCACCCCCGACAAGAACGGTAAGCGGGAGTGCGCCGCCGCCGTCAGCGGCACCTGGAACGCCTCCACCATCAAGCAGCTTCTGGGGGACAACATGGGCGTTTGCATCCTCCCCACCGTCAAGATCGGCGGCGAGGACGTGCGGCTTTCGGGCTTCATGGGCTACAAGCTCATGGGCGTGAACGGCTACAGCAAGAACAAGGGCGAGGCCACCAAGCTGGCCGCTTTCCTGACCAACGAGCAGAATCAGCTCAAGCGGTTCAAGGATCGTGGCTTCGGCCCCACCAACAAAAAGGCCGCCTCCGCCACCGAGGTAGTTAACGATCCCGTGATCTCGGTGGTGCTGGAGCAGGCCGCCTACAACCGCGCCCAGAAGAACGTTCCCTCCACCTTCTGGACCCCTATGGCCTCCCTCATCACCCCCCTTCTGACCGCCAAGGCCGAGGGAAAAACCGTGACCGACGAGCAGCTCCAGGGGTATCTGGACGCGCTTTGTAAGCAGATACGGAAGTAAAGAAATTGGAATTTGTAGGGGAGCGGGAGAACGCCCGGGGAAAAACTTCTTGAAAGAAGTTTTTCCCCAGACCCCTTTTCAAGAACTTTCAAAAAGGGATTATTTATCAACGTTTTTCGAAAGTTTTTGGAGATCCAAGAACCTTTTTTCAAAAAGGTTCTTGGTGGGGTGCAGGGGCAAAGCCCCTGCCTGCTGAGCTTCGCTCAGCGATAAACCCAAATTTGAAACGGAGTTCACCATGAACAATCCAACCAACCAAAATTTTCCCTACGTGCCGCAGAGTCCCCTCGTGCGCCTGGGACGGAGCTTTATGGCGGGGATCAAGGCGGCGCCCAAGAGAGCGGCGGCGCGGGTGGGCAGTTTTTTCAAGGGATGTACCGCCCGAATCCGCGACTTTTTTGCCCATTTCGTCGAGGGCGACGGCATCACCAAGGGCTCTTACCTCGTCATGGGGCTGGGGCACATGCTCCGAGGCCAGGCCGTGCGGGGCGCTGTTTACCTCCTTTCGCAAATTCTGTTCATCCTATATACCGTGACCTTCGGCGCCCGCTATCTGGGGATGTTCTTTCAGAACTTCTTTACCGGCGGTGACGTGGGACGGGTGGAGACCCACGTGTCCGACGTATGGGATGACGAGCTGGGCGAGTACGTCAAGATCGCGGGGGACAACTCCTTCCACATCGTGCTGTACGGCATCCTGTCGGCCTTCGTCATTCTGTTCTTCGTGCTGGTCTACCTACGTTCGGTCAAGGAAGCCTACGCCCTGGAGCAGTCCGCCATCATCGGCCGCCGCCCCGACGGCATCAGACGGGATATCGCCTTGCTGGGAGACAGCAAGTTCCACGTCACCCTCCTGTCTCTCCCCCTGATCGGCCTGTTCGTCTTTACGGTGATCCCTCTGGCCACCATGATCCTCATCGCCTTCACGAACTACGACGCCAACCACGAGGTGCCCGAGCATCTGTTCCAATGGGTGGGACTGCAGAACTTCGGGGATATGCTGGCAGGGGGCTCCTCCCTGGGGGCGACCTTCCGCCGCGTCCTGACCTGGACCCTGACCTGGGCGTTTTTCTCCACCTTTTCCAACTACTTTGTGGGGATGCTTCTGGCCATGCTCATCAACAAGAAGGGGATCCGTCTGAAAAAGCTCTACCGCACCCTGTTCGTAGCCACCATTGCCGTGCCCCAGTTCGTCTCCCTGCTCATCATGTCCAAAATGCTGGACACAGGCGGCGGTGTTCTCGGGAGCGGCGGCGGCATCATCACCCAGCTCATTGAGAATCTGTTCGGCTACCATCTGCAGTTCGGGTTGGATATTCTCACCACCCGTATCTGCATCATTCTGGTCAACCTCTGGATCGGAGTGCCCTACAGTATGCTTCTGTGCAGCGGCATCCTCATGAACATCCCCGAGGATCTCTACGAGTCCGCCCGCATCGACGGCACGGGCCCCGTCCGCCGCTTCATGAAGATTACCCTGCCCTATATGCTGTTCGTCACGGGCCCCTACCTCATCACCCAGTTCATCGGAAACCTCAACAACTTCAACGTAATCTTTCTGCTCAGCGGAGGCGGCCCCGGGGATCTTTCCCTGTACACCAACGGCGCCAAGGGCACCGACCTGCTCATCACCTGGCTCTACAAGCTCTCCCTGGGCGCTGACCGCAACTACAAGCTGGCATCCGTGATCGGTATCATCGTGTTCTTGATCTCGGCCATTATGTCCTTGGTCGTCTACAACCGATCTTCTGCCGTGAAAGGAGAGGAGCATTTCCAATGAATTCAACTGTCAAAACAACTCAAAATCCCCCTAAAAACCGCCTCCTCGGCATGCGCGCCAAGCGTTTGGTGGGCAACACGGTGGGGCAGGTGGTGCTCACCGCTCTTTCCCTGCTCTGGATCATTCCCTTGATCTACCTGTTCGTCCAGTCCTTTCGCGCCGAGCCGGGCGCGTGGAGTCCCGGTTTCTTTCCTCAGACCTGGACCCTGGACAACTACAAGCGGCTCTTTACCGAGACTCAGTTTCCCCGCTGGTACGGCAACACCTTACTCGTCGCGGGGGTGAGCTGCGCCATCACCACCCTGTTCGTGCTGGCGGTATCCTACGCCTTTTCCCGCATTCGCTTCCCTGCCCGCAGGCCTCTGATGAACGTCATGCTGATTCTGGGGATGTTCCCGGGGTTCATGTCCATGTCGGCGGTGTATTTTCTCCTGAAAATCCTTCTGCCAAACAACTATCAATCCCTGGCCTCCCTCATCATCGTCTACTCGGCGGGGGCGGCGCTGTCCTACTATATCGCCAAGGGATTTTTCGACACGGTACCCAAATCCCTGGACGAGGCCGCCCGCATGGACGGCGCCAGCCGCGCAGAGATCTTCCGACGGATCATCCTCCCCCTGTCCAAGCCCATCATCATTTATACCATCCTCATCAGCTTCATCTCCCCCTGGTGCGACTATATTTTCGTCTCCTATATCCTGTCGGGCGTACCCGACACGGGACTATATACCGTCTCCCTCGGGATGTTCCGCTGGCTGGAGCGGGAGATGATCCAGCAGTATTTCACCACCTTCTGCGCCGCCGCCGTGGTGGTCGCTCTGCCCATTACCCTCCTGTTCATGTGGTTGCAGAAATACTACGTGCAAGGCGTGACCGGGGGCGCGGTGAAGGGGTGATTTTCAAATTGCAGTTTATAGGCCAGGGGCTTTGCCCCTGGACCCCACCAGAACCCTTTTTGAAAAAAGGGTTCTCGACTCCCAAAAACTTTTACAAAGGGTTATTTATCAATGATCATTTAAAAGTTCTTGGGATTCTTAAACCCTTCTTTCAAGAAGGGTTTAAGTGGGGGTCGAGGGGGCAAAG
>JAZRFR010000273.1:0-21368 GCA_045643785.1 Eubacteriales bacterium
ACTGCAATTTGAAAGCAATTACGTCTGAAAAAGGGAGAGGGAAAAGTAGTCTTCCCTCTCCCTGAAAGATCTTACAGAGTACCGAAGATACGGTCGCCGGCGTCACCGAGGCCGGGGACGATGTAGGCGTGGTCGTTGAGACACTCGTCCAGAGCGGCGGTATAAATATCAACGTCGGGATGCGCCTCCTGCACGGCCTTCACGCCCTCGGGCGCAGCCACGAGACACATGAAGCGGATGTTGGTACAGCCGTGCTCCTTCAGCTTGGTCAGAGCATCCACGGCAGAGCCGCCGGTGGCCAGCATGGGATCCACCAGAATGACCAGACGCTCCTGCACGTCCACGGGGAGCTTGCAGTAGTATTCCACGGGCAGATGGGTATTGGGGTCGCGGTAGAGGCCGATGTGGCCTACCTTGGCCACGGGGACCAGTCTCTGCAGGCCGTCCACCATACCGAGACCGGCGCGGAGGATGGGCACGATGGCCAGCTTACGACCGGAGACCATCTTGGCCTTCATTTTGCAGAGGGGAGTTTCGATATTTACGTCCTCCAGGGGCAGGTCGCGGGTGAGCTCATAGCCCATCAGCATGGCGATCTCGTCCAGAAGCTCGCGGAAATCCTTGGAGCCCGTCTTCTTGTTGCGCATAATGGACAGCTTGTGGGTCACGAGGGGATGATCAACGATATGCAGAGTACTCATAGTCAAACTCTCCTTTATTTTACAGTCTTTTAGTGGTTTGGATTCACTTCCCCTCTATTATACTCCCTTTTTTTCAATATTGCAAGAGCTACGGACAAATTATTTGGAGAAAAACAAAACTTTTACACTTTTTGTATTTACATTTTGCCTCTGTCGTGGTACAATTATAGTGAAGTATTATACCCAAGGAGGCTCTATGTCCTCAACAGTCAAGAATCCCACCTTTGCCGCCCTCACCCTGGGCTGCAAGGTCAACCAATACGAGACCGAGGCCATCTGCGAGGCGTTGGAGGCCTGCGGCTTTGGCCAGCGCCCATCCCATGAGATCTGTGATCTCTATATCCTCAACACCTGCACCGTCACCGCCGAGTCGGATCGAAAATCCCGCCAGATGGTGCGACGGCTCATCCAGAAGAATCCCCAAGCCGCGGTGATCGTCACGGGTTGCTCCGCTCAGGCTCACGCCGAAGCCTTTGCCGCCATCGACGGAGTATGCGCCGTAGTGGGCAACCGTGACAAGCTTCGCGTGGCCGAGATCGCCCGCAAGCTCATAGAAAGCGGCGAAAAGCCCGTATCACCCATCGTGGAGGTTCCTTCTCTGGAGGGCGCATCCTTTGAACCCATGTCCATCACCCGCTTTGCCCGCGCCCGTGCCTACGTCAAGATCCAGGACGGCTGTGAGTCCCGTTGCGCCTACTGCGCCATTCCTGCCGCCCGCGGCCCCGTCCGCTCCAAGCCCATGGCCGACGTGATCGCCGAAGTCACCGCCCTCACCGAGAACGGTTGCCGCGAGATCGTCCTCACAGGCATCGAAACGGGGGCATGGGGACGGGATCTTGGTAAGCTTCGCCTGCAGGATCTGCTGATGGAGATCGACAAGATCCCCGGCATCGGCCGTATCCGTCTGGGCTCTTTGGATCCCACCGTCATGACCCAGGATTTCGTGGATAAAATCAAGGATCTCTCATCCCTCGCCCCCCACTTCCACCTGTCCATGCAGAGCGGCTGCTCCGCCACCCTCGCCCGCATGAAGCGCAAGTACAACGCAAGGCAGGCCGAGGCCGCCATGGCTCGCGTCCGCGCCGCCATCCCGCAAGTGCAGTTCACCACCGACATGATCGTGGGCTTTCCCGGGGAGACCGAGGAGGAATTCGCCGAGAGCGCAGATTTCGCCCGTCGGGCAGGTTTCCTCCACATCCACGTGTTCCCCTACTCCAAGCGGGCGGGTACCCCCGCCGCGACCATGAAGGATCAGGTTCCCGAAGCGATCAAGCACGAGCGGGTCAACCTCCTCTCCCGCATCAGCGAGGAGACCTGCGGCGCCATTCTGGACACCGCGCTGGCTGACACGACACGGGATTTCACCATCCTCCCCGAGACCCGCGGTGAGGGCTTCGTCATGGGACACACCCCCGACTTTCTGGAGGTCAAGGTACTGACCGAGTGCCCCTTGCCCGGAGGCGAGGTTTCCGTCCGTCCCCTCCGCAGAGAGAGCGAGATCCTGGTCTGCTCCCCTGCTCTCGATTAAACCACTCCAACCGCCACATACAAGGAGTTTCTATGTCCACATTTTCCAATTCCCCGCTCGTGCAGCCGACTGCCGAGGGCCACGCCTTTGCCACCGTCCCCACGGACGACGTACTGGTACATAACCTCCGTACGGGTGACGCCCCCGGCATGCTTTCGCGCTTGAACGCAGATCTCGGTATGCAGTTGAGCGAATCGACATACAAACGGATCCAATCCTTTTTCCGCGATACCGCCCGCCGCGATCCCACCGTGGGAGAATTGCGGCTCCTGGACGGGCTGGATCGCCACGGCAAGGATTCCCCCGCCCGTATCGCCGTGGGTGAATTCATCACCGAAAGTCCCGTTTTAGCCGAAACCTGGGCGGATATGATGCAGAAGCACGGCGCCATACACGGCGTTGGCCACACCTTCCGCGGGAAGGACGCCACCGCCGCGCCGCCCTGTACCCTGACCGACGCCTTGGCGCTGACGGGTCGCTACCTGCACAGCCTTGCCCCTCATCGCGCCTCCTCCCGCGTTCTCGTGTCTACTCCCGCCCAAGAGGCAATGGCCTCCGCAGAGGGTTACACCCCCGTCGCCCGCATGTTGGCCGGGAAAGAAACCCTTTCCTTGTGGACGCGCAATCAAGCCGTCTTCCCCGTCGCCCCGCCCCGCGCGGGAGATTTCATCCTCTACCTGCCCCGCGCCGAGCTTACCAAGATCCGCGCATTTCTGGCCGAGGAATCTCGGAAAGTCCGCCCCGCCCTGCACGATATCCGCGCCGTTGCGGAGAAGTCCTTGCTTTTGACCCTGGCGGAGCTTTGCCCCGGTATGGATCTGTACGCCCATCGGTTAACGGGAGACACCCCTTCCGACGGAACCCTTCCCGTGGATGCGCTCTGCTCCTTCCCCACCGTGGAGCCCGACGGTGTCTGCGATTTCCTTCTGCGCGTGCCCGTCAAGCAGGTGCAGGCGGCAACCGAAGCCCTGAAACAACTGGATATTACCTCTGTGGTCTGCGGACAGGCGAAAAACGGCGGTAACACCGTTATCCACCTGCGCGACGCGCAGAATGCGCGGGACATCCCCGTTGCAAAGCTTTCTACGGCCTTTCTGGCGGCCATGGGCGCCGTGTACCTGCACCGCTTCCTCGTCGAGCGCAGTACGTCCGTCCCGCCCCATCCCGCCATCACACCCATGACCCGCTTGCCCTCGGCGCTTCCCGATGAAAGCGGTATGACCCCCGAAAACAGAGAAGCCGTCGCCCTGACCCTTCACGAAGGACAGATCCTTCCCATTCCGGACGTCCTTCATCTGACGACCACCGCATCGTCCATTCTTCGTCGGGCGGATATGGCTTTTGCCCAAGCCGCCGAGACCGTGGTTGCGGTCACGGATCGCCTGTTCTCCGCCGACGTATCCCCCGAAAATATGATCCTGTCGGTGCTCCTGACACTTCCTTCCACCGAAAGTCTGAAAGACGGCGCGGTTCTGGCCGCCATCATGGGCATCTACCGCGTAGCGGCCGAGCGAGGACTCCCCGTGGAGGATCCCGCCATCACGGTTGCCCCGACGGAAGGATTGCTCCGCGTGACCGTCACCGCCCACGCGGCAGACGAAAACGAGCTCTCCGAGCGCTTCGATTGCCCGCCCGACCGTCAATGGCGTGCCTCGGTCGAGCCCTGTCACAAGGAATCCCCCGGATTCCTGCTCCCCGTCATCCGCCACTCCTACGAAGGGTGTCTGAAAGCCCTTTCCGCCGCCTTAGACCGCGATGCCGCCGCGCGATGCGTCATTCACTCCGTGGTCATGGACGAGCATGAGGCGGATATCCCCGAGGGCTCCGATGCGCCTCGCAAGGAAACCATATACACCCTGAATCCCGATTCGGTGAAGGAGCTCTGCGAGCAGATGCAAGGCTGGCTCACCCCCATCTTTTGCATGAGTGAGGCGGATACCCGAACCCTCCTGTCGGATCCCTCCGTATTGGATTCTCTCAACCGCCTGATCGACATAGGGTATCCCGTCATCGTCCTGGGCGAGTCCTGCAAGGTCTTTGCCGAACACGGATTCCTGCCCGCCGCTCTGACGCATATGCAATCCCTCCCCATCGCTCGACGCAAGGCTACGGTCACCTACGCCTTCCCCGCCGAGCCGTCCACCCGATTGCTCCGAGGAAGACTGCTGTCTGCGTCGGCAATCGCGGACGCCCGCCATCTGCTGACCCTCCGCCTTTCCGACGGCACCTCCGTCCCCGACGGTTTCGTGGGTCGAAACGGCAGGGTTCTGGGCATTCTGAACGGCGTGGACACCACGCTTCTGCCCTTGCTTCGCAAGCACAGCTTTGAAATTTAAAACAACAAACATATGAAAGGAAGCTCCATCATGAAACACGTTTTTGAATCCCTCAAGGTCAAGCCCCGTACCGTCATTCTCGACACCGATATCGGCCCCGACTGCGATGACGTCGGCGCGCTGGTCTGCCTCATCCACTATGCCAAAAAGTACGGCTTCCCCATTGCCGGCGTGTGTAACTGCACCTCCAACAAGGCGGGCAACGGTACCATTGATGCCATTTGCCGTTGGTGCGGCATCGAGACTCCTTATCTGGGTCAGTGGAGCGGCGCCGATTTCATGAACCAACCCGAATACCACAAGTATAACGACACCGTGGCAGAAAAGTTCTCCGAGGCCTACAAGAACGGCACGCTGAAGACCGTGGACGAGGTGACCTTCTACCGCACCCTGCTGGCAAAGGCCGAGGATGACAGCGTTATGGTCATCACCATCGGTATGTTCAACAACATCGCTTCCCTGCTGGAGAGCGGTCCCGACGACATCAGCCCCCTGACGGGTATCGAGCTGGTCAAGGCCAAGGTCAACTGCCTGGTGAGCATGGCCGCCATCCTGCCCGAGGGCCGCGAGTGCAACGTCATGTGCGACTATAAGGCTTCCCAGAAGGTCTTCCGCGACTGGCCTACCGCCGTCTACCTTTCCGATTTCCACATCGGCTGGCAGATCATGACGGGCTACGACCACATCCAGGATCCCGAGCAGATCGCCGCCTCCCCCCTGTCCCTGGCCTACCACCTCTACACCAAGGACTGGACTCACCTCCCCGTCAAGGGCATGAATTCCTCCTACGACCTCACCGCCATCCAGTTTGCCGCCTTGGGCGAGGGTGACCTCTACACCCTCCTGGATCCCGTTGACCTGGAATTCTACGCCGCCATTCCCGAGCAGCCCGACCTGCCCGACGCCACCCGCGCCATCCCCAACCCCGACGGCAAGTTCCGCTTCATGAAGAAGATGGTAGAGGATCAGGTCATCGCGGATGCGCTGAACGAAATTCTGAGAAGCTACTGATAAATTGCAGTTTATCAGCCAGGGGCGTTGCCCCTGGACCCCACCAAAGAACTTTTTGAAAAAAGTTCTTTGGAATCTCCAAAACTTTCAAAAAGGGTTATTTATCAATATCTTTTTTGAAAGTTCTTGAAGGGTGTCCAGAGGGAAACTTCTTTCAAGAAGTTTCCCTTTGGCGTTCCCCCGCTCTCCGATAAACCCAAATTAAAACCCATCCGATCTTTCTGAGAAAGAGAGTGTAAAAGCAACATGAACAACGCATTATTTTCCTACATTGCCGCCTGCCCGACGGCTTACAATGCCGTTTCCCATACCGCATCCGTGCTGGAGGCAGAGGGATATCTTCCCCTTTGCGAGAGCGGAGAGTGGGCACTGAAGCCCGGCCGTGGCTACTACGTCACCCGTAACGGCTCGTCCCTCATCGCCTTTCGTATGCCCGAGGGAGACTTTTCGGGCTTCATGATGACCGCCGCTCACGGGGATTCCCCCTGCTTCAAGATCAAGGAGAACGCCGAGCTGACCGACGGCCGACACCTGCGCCTGTCGGTGGAGCGCTACGGCGGTATGCTCTGCGCCACCTGGCTGGATCGGCCTCTGTCCATCGCGGGACGGATCACGGTTCGCACCGAGAGCGGGCTGACCACCAAGGCTATTGACTTGCAGGACACCCACGCGATCATCCCCGCCGTGGCCATCCATATGAATCGCAACGCCAACGAGGGCGCCTCCTACAACGCCGCCGTGGACATGATCCCCCTCTTGGGTGAAGCCTCCGACGCAGGGCTTCTCCGCCGCCGCGTGGCTGAGACCGCAGGGGTCTCGGAGGACGCCATCCTTACCACCGATCTCTTCCTCTACAATCCCCAGCCCGGTATGGAGTGGAACGGCTACGTATCTGCCCCCCGCCTGGATGATCTCCAGTGCGCCTTCGCTTCCCTGACCGCATTCATTGAAAGCGGAAAGGCCCATACCAAGCCTGCTTCCCTGCCTGTTTTCTGCCTCTTTGACAATGAGGAAGTGGGTAGCCAAACCAAGCAGGGCGCCGCCTCCACCTTCCTCTACGATGTGCTGAACCGTGTGTCCGCCGCCTGCGGACTGGACGCCGCGGGCATGGCGCGCAAGGTGTCCCAGAGCTTCTTAGTCTCCTGCGACAACGCCCACGCGGTGCATCCCAACCACCCCGAGTACCAGGACAGGAACCACGCGGTCTACATGAACGGAGGCGTAGTGGTCAAGTACAACGCCAACCAGCGCTACACCACCGACGCCGTCTCTGCCGGTCTTTTCGGTCTCATCTGTGAGCGGGCGGGCGTGCCGATCCAGCGCTACGCCAACCGCGCCGATATGCCCGGCGGCTCTACCCTCGGCAACATCGCCAACACCCAGGTTTCCCTCAACACCGTGGACATCGGCCTTCCCCAGCTCGCCATGCACTCGGCCTTTGAGACCGCAGGAGCCAAGGATACCGAGTATATGGTCAAGGCGCTGACCGCGTTCTTCGGGTCAGAGATCCGCATGGGAGCGGATGGAGTGTATCAGGTAAGGTAAATTGCAGTTTGTAGGGGAGTTCCCTCGTTCTCCCGTTCTCCGACCTTCCCCTTTGGGGAAGGGGGACCACCGAAGGTGGTGGATGAGGTAAAAACCCATGGGTGACAATATGTTTCCGGTTATAGCCTCACCCACCGCTCCGCGGTCCCCCCGCACCCGCTTGCGGGTGGCACATAGGGGAGGGTCTACGATAGTCGGTGCCAACCCACCCACAAACCCAAATTTGAAAAGCATTCCCCTCCCCCGCAACCAAATCGCAAAAAAGTCGTCTTATAGAACAGAACCCAAATTTTCCCCAAGGAGGCCACCCATGGAAGATAAGCAGATCGTCGACCTGTACTGGGAACGGGACGAGCGCGCCATTTCCGAGAGTGACGCGAAATACGGAGCATTCTGCGCCCGTATCGCCATGCACATATTGGACAATGCCCAGGACGCCGAGGAATGTGTCAACGACACCTACCTGCGCGCCTGGAACGCCATTCCCCCCGACCGCCCCGTGAAGCTGGGGGCGTTTCTGGGCAAAATCACCCGCAACCTGTCCCTGGATCGCTACAAGGCCAAGAAGACCGCAAAGCGAGGCGACAGCCTGTTTCTCGTCTCCCTGGACGAGCTGAGTGAGTGCGTCCCTGCAGGAAGCACGGGCTTTGGCAACGGCTTTGACGACGAGACCGAAGCGCGCCTCATCGGGGATTGCATCAACCGCTTCCTCCGCAAGCTGTCGGGAGAAGCTCGGGACGTCTTCATCTGCCGCTACTTCTACTCGGATTCCATCGGGGAGATCGCCCGCCGCTTCGGACTGTCCGAGAGCAAGGTCAAGTCCATGCTCCACCGCGCCCGCGGCAAGCTGAAAAAATCTCTGGAAAGCGAGGGCATCCGTCTATGACACACGAGCAGGAACTGCTGGCTCGCGCCATGAGCCACATCGACGACGACATGATCCTCGCCGCCCGCGCCCCCCGCAAGAAGATGCGCCGCCTGATTCCCTACGCCGTGGCGGCCTGCCTCATCATAGTGGTCGCGCTGGTGTTCCCCTACCTGCGGACGGTCATCAACGTGGATTCGGACCTTTTCGGTCCCGACGACGCGGTGAACAAGGAAGACGTCGGCGCCATGGATCCCGATGAGTCCCTCAACCACTCTGCCCAGAACGTTCCCGTCACCCTGGGCGGAACGACTCTGACCCTGACCGCCACCACCAAGACCACCGCCACCTTTACCGTGGTCAAGACCGACGATACCCCCATCTACGCCATGCTCTATGATCTTCGTGAGGGCGCTCTGGCCTCCACCGAGCCCGACTACAAGGACAATGGCATCGTCATCAGACCCAACACCATCCGCCTCTACGTAAACGGCGCGGAGCAGCCCGTGTACCGCTTCCCCACCGCTCCCGGCACCTACGAGGTCGTGGTGGACTTCGCCATCATCCGCAACGGCACCTACCCCATGCGGGAATACATCGGCTTCTACGCCTACATCGGAAAGGATGAGGCGCCCGTCACCGAGCGTTTCTCCCTGGAGGTGATCGCCAAGGAAACCGAAACGGAGACGGAAGCGGTAACCGAAGCGGAGACCGAAACCGCTCCCGTAACCACCGAATCCCCCGAAACAACCGAATAAACCTATGGGTATCCGCCACGCCATCAGCTCTCGGCGGATACCCCTTTTCTCTTCCGACAGATATTTCGCAATTTTTTGTAAATAATCCCTTCTGCCCCTTGTAATTTCAGGAAAAATCATGTATAATAAGTATGATTTTGAATTCAACGCCCAAAAACCGTAAGGAGGTAAGCGCCATGCCCGACAGCCAAAAGATTCTCTGTTTCGATGCCCCTCGCGCCACAGTACCCGGGCATTCTGTCCCCTCGGAACCGACCTTTGAGATCGATCCCGGCTCCTCGGACGTGCTGGCGGATCTGATCTGTGCCATGAAGGCCTGCGGACAGGATCCCGTCACCCAACTGACGGGCTATCTCATTACCGAAGACCCTACCTACCTCCCCGAGTGCGGCCGCGCCCGCGCCCTGGCTCGCCACATCGGTCGGGACAAGCTCATGGAGCTCCTCATTGAGGAGTACATGGATCACCACCCCACCGATATCCCCCCTTCCTGCCTATGAGCCCGCGTCTGATCTGTCTGGACCTGCGCGGGGATCGCGTCGCCCACGTAAGCGTCCCACCCGCTCCCGCCGTGCTTTGCCTCGGCAACTTCGACGGTGTTCACGTGGCTCACGCCGCCCTGCTGCGCGAGGGAGCCGCCATGACGAAGCGCCTACGCGAGATACCGGACGATTCCACGATCCTGTGCGGTGTCTTCTGCTTCATCCGTCCCTCGGGGGACTATTTTCTGAAAGAGAATACCCGTCCCACCCATCTGACCACCCTCAGAGAGCGCATCCATGCCCTCCGCGATCTGGGCGCAGACCTGGTCTGGCTCTGCGATTTTCCCACCGTCCGCGGCCTGGAGCCCGCCGACTTTGTAGATCTGCTCAAGACCGCCTGTGGCTGTGTGGGCGTGGTCTGTGGGTACAATCACCGTTTCGGGAGGGGAGCGCAGGGCTCTTCCGAACTTCTGTTCGAGGCCTTCGGAAATGACCGTGTGACCGTCGTCCCCGCTCTGGAGATGGACGGTATCCCCGTCAGCTCCTCCCGCATTCGCGCCTGCCTGCAAAGGGGAGACGTGGAGACCGCGACCAAGCTTTTGGGTCGCCCCTACGCTCTGGAATCCAAGGTCCTTCACGGCAAATCCCTGGGGCATACCTGGGGCTTCCCCACCGCCAATCAGATCTTCACCGCCGACCGCCTCATCCCCGCCTTTGGGGTCTATGCGGTGCGTTGCCACACTCCGCAGGGCATCTTCCCCGGCGTGGCCAACATCGGACTTCGTCCCACCGTGGAAAATCCCGGCCTCGTCAACTGCGAGACCCATATCATCGGCTTTGACGGAAACCTGTACGGCAAGCGCATCAAGGTGGAGTTTCTGAAATTCCTTCGTCCCGAACAGAAATTCGACTCGGTGGAGGCGCTGACCGCCGCCATCCGTCGGGACACCGAGACCGCCGCCCATATTCTATCTCAACCCTGAACATCTTCCCCGAAAGGAGTACGCCGCCATGACAAGAGCCCGCCTCCGAGCCATCTCGGACAGCCGCCGTCACTGTCGGCGTGCTTTTCTATTGCTTTTGACCCTCTCGCTCCTGCTTCCCTGCCTTCTGCTCTCCGTTCACGCAGAACCCGAACCCCCGCCCCCCGACGGCGAGGTGGGGAGCGTGTTGCTCATCAATCTGGAAAACAATCTGACCCTGTTCGAGAAGAATCCCGATACCACCATATACCCCTCCTCCTCGGTCAAGATCATGTCGGGGCTTCTGGCCTGCCGCGCCCTGGCCTCCCGCCTGGACGAGGAGGTCACCATCTCTGCCGCCATGCTCTCGGGCGTGGAGGGGCGACGTATGATCCCCCCCCTGGCCGACGGTGAAATTATGACCGTCCGCGATCTGCTCTACGCCGCAGTCTGCGGCGGCTACAACGATGCCACCATGGTGGTGGCCTGCCTGGCATCCGGCTCCGTCGCCTCCTTCGTGGCAGACATGAATCGGGAAGCCCAGCGGTTGGGCACCATCCACACCCGCTACACCAATCCCACGGGTCTCCACGACCCCGCCATGGCCACCTCGGCGCGGGACGTATCCATCATTGCCCGTGAGGCCTACGGAAATAAGCTGTTCATGCAGCTCAGCTCCTCCCGTACCCACACCATCGACGCCACCAACATTGCGGATGAGCGAACCTTCACCAACCGCAATTCCTTGATCTCGGACAGCAGCCAGAACTACTACAACGGCTACTGCCAGGGCATAAACGCAGGTATGACCGACGAGGGTGGCTGGTGCGTGGTCACGGTCTGTGAGCGAAACGGTGCCTCCAATCTCTGTGTCGTCATGCGAGGGGTGGACGTGGCCTCGGGCGAGCTGATCCCCGCTTACGTCTACACCAACCGACTGCTGGCCTGGGCCAACCGCGCCTACGTCTACCGCACCGTGCTGACCGCAGGTGAGGTACTGGAGACCCGCAAGGTGAGCATGACGGGTGTGAGCAAATCCAAGGCCGACGTCGTTCCCGTAAAGGATCTCAAGGTCTACCTTCCCGCCGATGCCGATCCCGACAAGGGGCTGACCTACACCACCACCTTCCCGGATGGCGGTCTGACCGCTCCCCTGACCGCAGGACAGGTGGTAGGCTTCGTCACCGTCACCTACGAAGGACAGGTGGTGGGCAAGGCCGATCTCACCGTCACCGAGGATTTTTCCCCCAACGGCTTCCTCTCGGGACTCATGGGCTTCCGCAAATACCTGACAAGCCGATCCTTCCTCATCACCCTGATCCTCTTTGCTCTCATGCTTCTTATCTATCTCCGTATCACCACCGGCCCCGGCGGGCGGTACGGGATCCGCAACGTAAGGCGCAGACGGGTCAACTACGTCAAACGGAAATACTGACTCACAAAAAACTCCCCGCAAGCCTCGATCACGGCCTGCGGGGAGATTCTGTTTTTATCGCATACCCAACATACCCGAGAAGATCCGCTTCCAGAGTGAGATAAAGCTGATCTTTTCCACCGTCTCGGTGGCGGCGATGGCCACCTCACCGATGGTCTGCCCCTTGCAGGTGTATGTGATCTTCCCGACTGCCTCCCCCGCGCGGATGGGAGCGGGCAGGGACTCGGGCAGGGTCACGCTGTGCTCCACGGCGGACATATCCGCTTTCGGAAGAACGGCGGTGAAACGGGGGTAGGTCAGCCTCACCCCGTCCCGCTCGCCCCCCGTGATACGGAGAGGATCCAGCGCCCCCGCCTCGGTGGTGAACAGGCCGTAGGTGGCAAAGCCCCAGTCCAGAAGCTTCTGGGCGGCAGCGTTGCGGATATCCCGACTTTCAGCACCCATAATGACGCAGATCAGGGTCATGCCCTCTCTTTCGGCGGTGACCGAGATGCAAAATCCCGCCTTGGCGGTGGAGCCTGTTTTGAGGCCGTTACAGCCACGATAGAACCGCACCAGGCGGTTGGTGTTGGTGAGCCCGAAGGCGCCGTTTCGGATGGTGTCCATCCAGGTGGAGCTGTACTCCAGGATCTCCTTGTGCTTGATCAGCTCTCGGGACATGATGGCGATATCCTTCGCCGAGGTCACGTGGTTTTGCGCCGTGTCGTCCAGACCGTTGGTATTCTCAAAGTGGGTGGCGGTCATGCCCAGCTCGGCGGCGCGCTCATTCATGCGCCTCACGAAGGCCTCCTCCGAGCCGTAGGTATGCTCTGCCAGAGCCACGGCGGCATCGTTGGCCGAGGCGATGACCACGCTCTTGATCATGTCACGGGCGGTCATCTGCTCCCCTTCCTTGAGAAAGATCTGGGAGCCCCCCATGGAGGCGGCGTGGGCAGAGGCGGTGACCGTGTCCTCCCATTTCAGCGTCCCCGCGTCCATGCACTCCATGACCAACAAAAGGGTCATGATCTTGGTCACCGAGGCGGGAGGCATAGCCTCGGCTGGATTCTGCTCGTAGAGGATCTGCCCCGTAGAGGCCTCCATGAGGACGGCGCTCTTGCAGTTCAGGTCAAGATCGGGCACGGGAACGGCGGTGGGCTTGGCCGTGTCGCTGATGGGCACGACCGCGGCGGCGGGGGGTATCGCCAAGCACAAAAGCAGGACGGCAGACAGAATCAGGGACAGGATGCGGGTTTTATGGGTACGCATAGAAATACCACCTCTCTCATTTCTCGGTAGAGGATATGAGGGAGGTGGCGTTTTTATGATGATTTACTTACGTGTGTTCTTTTGCTTTTTGCGGTTCTTGCGCTTTTTCTCGGAGGGGACGGTCTTACCGCCGCCCTTCACTTGCCGTCGGGCGCGAATGTAAAAAGGCTCAAACCCTATCATAGAGGCATCGGCAAACAGCTTCTTCCCGCGGACGATCACATACTTGCGGCCAAAACGGGATGATGAATCGTCAATCACATCCGTTACATCCGACCAGACATACTGACTGAGAACTTTTTTTCCAAAGCGGGTAGAAAAACCATCGTCATCGTAGCGGATTTCGTACTTTCCCAGGAAGATCAGTGTTGCACTTAAAAGAAGGACAAAGGTAGTCAATATAAAGCCTTCGACATCCAGGCCAAGCCAGATCATCACGGCTATTAGCAGAAGGGAAAACACCGCAAAAGCATAACCTGCCCGTGCATACGATGGGGACAGCCCAACGCGCCCTTTTTGCTCCATAATTTGCATATCTCGCTTCACTTCGGCAGCAGTATGCTCGGCTATGCGCTCATCTATGCGGTCACGGATACCGTCCACCTTGTCCTTGAGCCCCGAAAGATTGGGAAGCGGAATCTCAATATACTCGTCGTCCTTCCCTTCCTGGGTGGGCGGCTTTTGGCGGTTCTTTTGCTTTTTTTCAAGGGGCGGCACAGGCTGTCCCTTCTTTTTGCAGGCGGCGTGGGCACGGTCGTAAAAGGCCTCGTAACCGGACATGGATGGTTCGGCAAAAAGCTTTTTGCCGCCCACGAATATCCGCTTCTGCTCATTCACGCCGCTCACTTCCGACCAACTGTAGCGGCGAAGGACGCGACTGCCCAGGCAGACCGAAAAGCCTTCCCTGTCGTGGCGGATCTCGTATTTCGCAACCAGGAGCAGTGCCACCGTCAGAAGCAGAAACATGCCCCACAGGAGGAAAAAAACGTCGGGGATCTCGGTCAAGGCGGTCAGGACACAGCCCACGATGATGAACAGAAGAAAGCCGTAGGCCCAGCGGGTGGTGCCATATTGAAATACCCGCCCCTTTTCAAAGCTGTCATTGACAAGCTCGGGCAGGGGAATCTCCACGTAGTCCTTGGAGGTGTCCTTCCCTTCCTCGGGTGGGCGTTTTTTCTTGCTCATTTCGTTTCTCCTTCTACAAGGCTCGGTAGGGGCGCACCTATGTGTGCGCCCTATGTGCTTGGTAGGAAAGGGCGCACACATAGGTGCGCCCCTACCGAAGGTTTTGAAGCCTATCGTATGTATTTACTCAGCCGAGAACTTATACACCGTAGTGTAGTCATACTTCTCCCCGGCACGAAGAACTCCGTTGGTGAAGTTCTCGTCACCCTGATGGTGGATGCTGTCGGGCATGGTCTGGGTCTCCAGGCAGAAGGCGGTCTGGGTGCGCTGGGCGTAGCCGCCGCGCAGGGGGGAGCAGGGGTTCTTCAGGAAGTTGGCGGAGTAGAACTGCACGCAGGGCTGGTTGGTGTACATCTCCATCTTGCGCCCCGATACGGGATCAAGGGCGATACCGCGCAGGGTGATCTCACCGCCCGACGCGCAGGCCTTCCAATCCGTGAAGTTGAAACAATGGTCGTAGCCCCCCGCGACGCGGAGGTCGGCGAAGTCGGCAAAGAAGTCGCGGCCGATGGGCTTGGCCACGCGGAAATCGAAGGGAGTGCCGTCCACGGGCTTGACAGCCACGGGGATCAGCGCCTCGTCCCCTGCCAGATAGGACTCGGCGTCCAGCCACAGGGTCTGGCCGAAGACGGTGCCCGAGGCGTTGCCCGCCAAGTTGAAGTAGGCGTGGTTGGTGAGGTTGATGGGGGTGGCCTTGTCGGTGGTTGCCTCGTAGCGGATGGAGAGGGCGTTTTCGTTGTCCAGCGTGTAGGTGACCTTGGTGGTCAGGTTGCCGGGGAAGCCCTCCTCACCGTCGGGAGAGAAGTAGGTAAGGGTCAGGGTAGCCTTGTCCGAAACATCGGTTTCGGTGTTCCAGATGACGTAGGAGAAGCTCTTCTTGCCGCCATGGAGGCAGTTTGCGCCGTCGTTGGCGTAGAGGGTGTAGGTCTCGCCGTCCAGCTCGAAGGAGGCGCCCGCGATGCGGTTGGCCACGCGACCCACCAGAGCGCCGAGGTAGCCGTCGGCGGCCTCGTAGTCGGCCAGAGAGTCGTAGCCCAGGCAGACGTCGGTGATCTTGCCGTTTTTGTCGGGGGTCTTGATGCTGACGATGGTGCCGCCGAAGTCGGTGATCTCCACGGTCATGCCGCTGTCATTGACGAGGGTGTAGAGGTTGGCGGTCTCACCGCTGGAAATGGTGCCCCAGGGGCGGGAATAGATATTCATGGTAGGTACCTCCGATCAGTCCCCATACCCATTGGGGTTCTTGGTCTGCCAGTTGTCGGCATCGCGGCACATATCCACCATGCCGTACTCGGCCTCCCAGCCCAGGATCTCCCTCGCCTTGGTGGCATCGGCATAGCAGGTGGCGATGTCGCCGGGACGGCGCTCCACGATCTTGTAGGGCACGCGCTTACCCGTGGCCTCCTCAAAGGAGCGGACGATATCCAGCACCGAGTAGCCGTGACCCGTGCCGATGTTGAAATGCTCCACCATGGTCACGCGGCGGGCGCGGCGAAGGGCGCAGAGATGGGCGCGGGCGAGATCCACCACGTGGATGTAATCACGGACACCTGTGCCGTCGGGGGTGTTGTAGTCGTCACCGAAGACGCTCAAAAAAGCGCGGCGACCCGTAGCCACCTGGGTGACGTAGGGGAACAGGTTGTTGGGAATGCCCTTGGGATCCTCGCCCATGAGACCCGACTTGTGGGCGCCCACGGGGTTGAAGTAGCGCAGGATACTGATCGACCAGTCGGGGTTGGCCTTGTGGGTATCGGCCAGAATGCGCTCGATCATCTGCTTGGTCTCGCCGTAGGGGTTGGTGGTCTTACCCAGGGGGGTAGTCTCCTTGATCGGGATCTCGGCGGGATCGCCGTAGACCGTGGCCGAGGAGGAGAATACGATGGTCTTGACCCCATATTTCTTCATGGCCTCGCAGAGATTGAGGGTGGAGACCAGATTGTTGAAGTAGTAGCGCAAAGGGATGGCCACCGACTCACCCACGGCCTTGAGGCCTGCGAAGTGAATGACGCTCTCGATATCGGGGTTCTCGGCAAAGACGCCGTCCAGTGCCTCGGCGTCGCACAGGTCGACCTTGTAGAACTTGGGGCGCTTGCCCGTGATGGTCTCAATGCGATCCAGTACGATCTCCTTGCTGTTGGACAGGTTGTCCACGATGATGGGGGTCTCGCCCGCCTCGATCAGCTCCACAACGGTGTGAGAGCCAATGAAACCGGTGCCTCCGGTGATGAGAATGGACATGGTTTTTCTCCTTTTTCGGATAGTTGATTATAGCTTCGGATATGGGTTTATCGGCAGGGGCTCTGCCCCTGCACCCCGCTTAAGGAACTTTTGAAAAAGTTCCTTAAGAATCCTCAAAACCTTCAAAAAACATTCATGAATAATCATTGTTGAAAGTTCTTGAAAAGGGGTCTGGGGAAAAACTTCTTTCAAGAAGTTTTTCCTCAGGCGCTCTCTCGCTCCCCTACAAACTGCAATTTACTGTTCTGCAAGCCCCTTGACAAACTCCCGCAGCTCAGGCATATAGGCCTCGGTTTCGGCCACCAGTTTGAGCTGGGTACGGGCACGGACAAGGTTGTGGTCGGGGTAGTCGGTATGGAAATACACGTCGCCGTTCAGGTAGTCACCCAGAAAGCGCATACCCGTCTCCAGCGTGATGACGTAGCCGCCGTCGGGGAGCATGGAAAGCTCATTGGGGGTCAGATCCCCGCCCGTGCCCTTAATAAAGCCTCTTGCGTAGGCCTTGAACATCTCGGGGAGGAAATGGACCTTGTCCAGGTCGGGCTCGTCCTCGGCGGCAGAGGCCGCGCCGGCGCGAATGGAGTCACCGAAATCGTACAGAGAGGAGCCGGGCATGACGGTGTCCAGATCAATGATGCACACCGCCTCCTCGGTCACCTCGTCCAGAAGGATGTTGGATAGCTTGGTGTCGTTGTGGGTCACGCGGAGAGGGAGAGTGCCGTCTGCCAGCGCGTCCACGATGAGCGCGCATTTATCGGCGCGGTCGGTAATGAACTTGATCTCCTCCTGCACCAAATGGGCTCTGCCCGAAGCATTCCGCTCCACGGCGGAGAGGAAATCGGCGTAACGCTTCTTGGTGTTGTGGAAGTTGGGAATGGACTCGATGAGGCGGGAGGCGTCGAAATCCGACAGCCGTCTCAAAAAGTCTCCGAAAGCCTCGCCTACGCGGGCAAAGGTCTCGGCGCTGTCCACGGTGAGACGGCAGACGGTGCCCTCCACGAAGTCGTAGGCGCGCCAGAAGCGGCCGTCTTCGTCGGTATAGCCCTTCTGTCCGTCGGTGGTCAGAACCACCCGCATGGTTCCCCGCTCGGCATCCTCGCCTGCCTCCACAAGACCCGCGCGGATGTGGTCGGTCACCGCCGCGATGTTCTCCATGACCCCCACGGGATCTGTAAAGATAGCGGTATTCAGAATTTGCAAAATATAGCGTTTCCCGCTACCCATGGTAACGATGTAAGTACTGTTGATGTGGCCGTTGCCGCAGACCTTGACGTCGGTGATCTCACCGTCAAAGGCAAAGCGGGTACAGACGGCCAGAACCTGCTCGTGAGTCGGTTTCGTCATAGCATCAGCCCCACAGGTGCTCGGGGTACTCGCCCGCGTCGATCAGCGCCTGAATGGCGTTCACAACCCAAGGCTTATCCTCCTTGTAGGTCACGCCGTACCACTCGGACTCGGTGGGGTAGACCACCACGTCGCACTTCCCTGCCTTGACAAAGGTGTCAATGGAAGTGGGAAGCAAAGACTCGGCCTTCATGGGATCGGCCACGTTCTTGAGGTTTTCCATGAATACGTCAAAATCCTTGTCCAGCATATCAATGGTCTCGGCGCCCAGACCCCAGCAGTTCATGGAAACTACGGTCTCGCCGTCCAGGTATACCATATTGCCGTTCGCGTCAGGATACTGAGCGTTGTCCCCCAGCTTTTCGATCTTGTGGGTCTCCACCAGATCCACCAGCATACCGCTCTCGTCCACCTTGCAGATGCCGCGAGAGCAACCGCCCTTGTCGGTGAGGGTATTCTTGACCTTGAAGCCTACGGCGCAGCAGTGGCAGACGCCGTCGTTTGCAAGCTCGCCGTTCTCGATCTTTTTGAGGTGAACGGCCAGCTTCTCGTAGGTATTGCGGCCGTAGAAGTCGTCGGCGTTGATGACACCGTAGGGCTCCTTCACGATGCCGCGGGTGGAGCGAACGGCGTGGGTGGTGCCCCAGGGCTTCACGCGGCCATCGGGAACGGCATAACCCTCGGGAATGTCGGAGAGCTCCTGGTAGGCGTACTCCACGGCGATGTGCTTCTCCACACGGGCGCCGATGGTGGCCTTAAAATCCTCTGCGATGGCTTCCTTGATGATGAAAACTACCTTGTCAAAGCCTGCGCGCTTGGCGTCGAAAATCGAATAGTCGATGATGAAGTTGCCGTCCTTGTCGATGGGCTCCATCTGCTTGACACCGCCGAAGCGGGATCCCATACCGGCTGCTAAAATTACGAGAGTCATGATTGTTTTCCTCCGATTTGTATGTATTTGGAATGGTCTCCCCCATCGGGCTCGACCTACTTCTCCAATATATTATTATACATGATTTTCCTCTTTGTGGCAAGACTTTCAGCCACAGTTTACAATTTGTTAACAGATACACAATTCAAACGCAAATTACAGTTTGTAGGGGAGCGGGAGAACGCCAAAGAGGAACTTCTTGAAAGAAGTTCCTCTCTGGACTCTCTTCAAGAACTTTCAAAAAAGATTATTTATGAATGCTTTTTAAAAGTTTTTGGGAGTCCAGAACCCTTTTTTCAAAAAGGGTTCTGGTGGGGTCCAGGGGTGAAACCCCTGGCCGATAAACCCAAAATTACCCCCGAAGGTCGACCCATTCGAGCCGTCCCTCGGGGGTATTGGGTTCATTGGTTTGCCGTGATCATCTTATCCGGCGACGGTCAGCGCGCGATCCTCGCCTGCGCCGATCTTGTCCAGATAGAGCTTAACGCCCGCCTCGGTCCGCACCACGGTCACTACGTCGAAGCTGTGCTCGGTATAGGTACCTGCCTCGCGGGGATCGTCGTGAAGCCGCTCCTCCTCCACGGGCGCATCACAGCGCACCGTAATCACGGGGAAGGGGTAGGCATCGTCGGGGCCAAAGATCATGTCCCCGTGGAGGTGGCCTGCGAAGTATCCCGCAAAAGACCCCTTGGCATGGGAGAAATTCAGATTTTCCAAAGCAACCCGATCCGCGCTTCCCGGCGTACCGTAGCTGCCCGAGAACAGAGGAGTCCGATCCTTAAAGGCCACCACCAGCGCGCGGAGCAGATCCTGCTCGGGGATCTCACCCGAGGCGTCTCCGTCCATGACGCCGTCTCCCTCGTAGTCGATACCGCCAACGGGAGGAACGTGGGAGAAGAACATCACGCAAAAGTCCTCGTCGGGGAGGGTACCCAGCGCCTCGGCCATCAGATCAAACTGGCTCTGGCCAAAGCGATATTGCCCCATGGCACAGCCCTCGCGGCTGGTGTTCAGTACCACGAAGCGAGCCTTGTGCGCCGTGTCGTCCACGTAGTATCCCACGCCGTCGGCATCGAATACCGCCTTGCCCGTCGCCGCCAGCGGACGGAAAATCCGATTCCAGATCTCTCCGTCCCCATAGCCCATTTCGTAGTATTTCGTAGCGCCTCCCTCGCCGGGAATGCCCCAGAAGCCGTCGTGGTTGCCCCTCGTGCGGAGCAAACGGTCGCCCAGCGGAGACAGGATGGTCTGCGCCGCCTCCATGCTGCGCTCCATCTCCTCCTTGGTGGCCACCGCGGTACGGGTGGCAAAATCACCCAGATCCAAAGCAAAGGAAAGCCCGCAGGTGTCCATGACCCGCTTGGCTACCTCACCGATACGGCTTACAGAATCGGCGGTGGCGTGCAGATCACTCATGACCGCAAAGCTGAATGCATCCCGTCCACCCTCGTCCTGGTGGGCGCGGATGGCGCGACAGCGGGCGGGCAGATAGTCCTCCCAGTAGTCGGGGAGCTTGGAGGCGGCGGTATTCTCCAGGGCGGTCAAGCGCTGACGGGCGGAGGCCGCCTGATCCTCCAGACCCTTTGCCTGTGCCTCCAGCAAGCGAAGCGCGTCCAGATTGTCGCCAAAGCCCAGGATGCCGGTGTCCACCCAGACGCGGCCGCCGCCCTCTTGCTCGCCGATCTCCTGGTTCACGGTGATGATGGCACCCTCGTCCACACCTTCGGCCTGTACGCGGATGTAGCGAACGTTCGGGTTGGTCAGGGTCACCTCCCAATCCTTCCCTTCCTCGTCCAGCTGTACCCAGTAGAGATCGCGGGACAGGAAGGTGTTCTGCTGGTTGTTCACGTCGTAGTTGTAAACGCCGCCCTCCTCGTACATGAAGATGAAGCAGCCGTAACCGCCCTCACCCGTGTCGTAAAAGCCCCGCAGGCGGATCCTTGCGCCGGCAGTCACGGGAATGTAGCCCGTCAGGTAGGTGGAGCCGCCGTCCTTCTGGGCGCCCGTGGAGGAGGAAATACGGAAGGGATAGGCGTATCCCTTGCCGTCGCCGAAGATCTCCTCACCGCCGGGTGTCGCCATAGCCTCCGCCAGACGGTTGACATACCCCTCCTGCATGCGGCTCACGAAGACCGTCCCCGTGGAGGCCAGCACGTAGGGACGGTTCGGGTCGGTCATATCCGAAACCGACTCCACGATCTCGGGCGCGCCGATGTTCATCTCCACCGCGCGGGCGCCGTCGTAGGTGACGCCGTTGATGGTCAGAGGCGCGCCGCCACCCTGCAACGCCTTACCGATCGCCAGGGCGGTGGCCAGCATTTCTTGATTGGCCATCAGCCCTCACCTCCCTCTGTCAGGGGAGACCCGTCCCGTACAGAGCGCCATATACCGCCGCAGCTGCCATCTGCATCCAGCATATAAACTCCGCCCTCTCCGGTGATGAACAGGGTCGAACCGATCACAAAGGTGTCGGTGTTGACAGCCAAGGCTTCTTTTCGCGTGGTGGCGTAAACCGTCACGTCCTCGGCTGTGGTGTACTCGTCCAGCGCGATCTTGACACCGGACAGAATTCTTGTACTCATGTTTCCACGTCCTTTCGAAAGAATGTCTTGCCTTGTGCCCCTATTATACCACACCGCTACCCCTTCATGTAAGCCCCCGCTTTTTGAACTTTTTTTGAACGAACGGTGCGGTTCTGTCCAAAGGGGGACATTGTATCAGCGAGCCGCGGCGTACCCGCCGACGCGAGCGGGCGCCCCTCCGGCGGGACCGTTTCCAATCTGACCCAAAATTATTTTC
>JAZRFR010000274.1:0-6546 GCA_045643785.1 Eubacteriales bacterium
CCAGGGAGACCGTTCTTTTTTTGTTATAGCAGCAGGGGTTCCCCCCCTGCACCCCACCAGAAACCCTTTTACAAAGGGGTTTCTGGACTTCCTAAAACTTTTCAACAAGATAATTGTTCAACTGTCTTGAAGGTTCTTGAAAAAAGTCCGGAAGAGGATTTCTTTTAAAAGGGTTTAAGAATCCCAATAACTTATAAAAGTCACATGATTATTCTTTTTTGAAAGTTCTTGAAGGGTGTCCAGAGGGAAACTTCTTTCAAGAAGTTTCCCTTTGGCGTCTCCCCTCGTCCCCCTCGTTCCCCTTGCTCTCCTGCAGCCGCAAGAAAGCCTTGAGATCGGTGGTGGGGAGCAAGGCGGGGTCTGTCAGCCATTCCAGGGTGATCCGCGCTTCGGCCAGATCTCGGTGCAAGGGGTCCCGTCTCGCCAGAGGGCAGACCTCCGCGAAAAACGCCGCGCCGCCAAACTCGCTCACCGCGGCGAAAAAGCGATGATTGCGAGTCCAGTCGTCTTCGCGCAGAGAAGCGGAACTCCCCCGCTTCTCCACGGGATAGCGGATCTCGAGGATCAGATTTCCACCGTCCTCACTCCCCGCCGCATCTACACGGACAGAGGCGCCGCGGGTGGCCGACTCGTTGCGCGCCTTTGTGAGCAGGTACAAGAGCAGACTCTCCAAAAGCGGCATGTCGTAGCATCTGACCCGTCTGATTTCAGCTCCCGAAACAGACACCTCGCACCCCGCAAAACCGCCCATATCCTTCGCCAACGCCAGCAGATCATCGCAGTACACACCGCCGTCGGAAGCAATCGGAACGCTGTGCCCGATTCCGTATTCCCCAAAGACCCGACAAGCCTCGGCAAACGCCTCGTAGGAAGATTCGTCACCTCGATTGCTCACACCGGCAGCCTTTCGAACCTCGTCGCTGATCCGCCAGGAATCCATGCCAAAGCCACTCCCCGCCCCCTCGCAGATCATGCGAGACAGCGCCTCGGGATCCCCGTGGATGTGCCACAAAATCCCGATACCCGCATGGCGCTCGTAGCGGCGATCCAGTAGCCCAACGCCCCATTTGGTGCATACCCAAAGGGGTGTTTCGTCTCCGCTTGACAGATACGCCAGCGCTTCCTCGCCCAGCTCCGCCGCGAAAGCCAAACTCTCCCCCGCGCGGATCCCCTCCATGTTGGGGCACCGCCCCGTCAGGATCTCGGCAACTCCGCCGTCCTCACGAAACAGCACGTAGCTCACGCAATGAAATCCCCCGTCCATGTCGGTATTCGGATTTTGCCATTGATCCCACGTATATGTACGCCTCATTTGCCGCCGCCTTTCATGCCTGTCAAGCCGTGTGCCAACCGTCCTCGACCGAGCAAAAATATATTTGTAAATAATTTTTTCTTTTCTTCTACGCCTATTGACAAGCACGAAATATTGTGTTATAATACATCATATAGGCGTATATGTTGTGCAAGAATGCAAGTTTTACCCTTGCCCGACAATCCGATAACACATTGTTCCATTAGGAGGATATTGAAATGAAAAAGAAACTGTTAGTCATCCTGGCCGCATCGCTCCTGCTCCTGTCTGCTGCCGCTTGCAGCAAGAAGAACCCCGAGCAGCCCGACGATTCCGCAGACACTAAAGACCCCAACGAGTCCTACATTGTGATTTACGGAACCGATGAGAACGGCAATACCGTAACCCATCACGAGCCCGTTACCAAGGAGCCCGAGACCGAGGAGTTCGATCCCACCGAGGAGAACCCCACCTTCACCGACATTTCCAAGAAGATCGTCGTCTTCGCAAACGCCGCTACCGTCCGTTCTGCTACTGTTGTTGCCGAGAACAACGTCGTAGGCTGGCCCACCGAGAATACGGTTCTGGATGTAACCGGTGAAAGCGAAAACTGGTACCGCATCACCTACAACGAGCAGACCTGCTACATCGCCAAGGCTGTTGCCGGCGGCGATCCTGCCACTCTGGATGCCTTCACCGCTATCGAGGGCGGCGAGGAAGTGGTCGTAACTGCCAGCGCCGTCAACGTTCGTTCTTACCCCACCTCCCTGAGTGACTACACCAAGCGCGGCACCCTCGCCAAGGATACCGTCGTCACCCGTGTGGCTATCAGCGAGAACTGGAGCCGCATCCTGTACGAGGTTAAGTCCGAGACCGAGACCGACGCTGATGGCAACCCCAAGGTTGAGATCAAGCAGTACTACGTCAGCAACGATTACATCGCTCCCGTCAACGCCGAGACCGGCGCCGACACCACTGCCGAGTAATTTCCATTATAAGATTCTGCAAAGCCTATTGATGCGAACCCTCGCATCAATAGGCTTTTTTCAGATACAAAGCAGTATATCCTCAATATTCGAAATCACAGGCTTTCCCTTGCACTCCAAAATTTCCTTGGATTGATGTCCGCCGCAAAACAGCAGACAGTCTCCGCCCACGGCATCCGCTACGTCAGCATCATGCTCGGTATCGCCAATGAACAGCGGCCGCGCATCGGGGTTGCGTTCGCGCCATTCCAGCGCAATCTTTACCTTGCTCCGCGCGTGGATGTTATCCAATCCCAGAATTTCTTCAAAGGCATCCTTCAGCCCCAGGCGGGCAAGCTGCCCCTCCAACTGTTCGATCTTGGTCGCAGAAAGTACGATCTGCGGAAGTCCCTTTTGGCCAATGGCCTCCACAGCCTCCGCCGCTCCGGGGATCAGACCGCAACCCGCCTCTCCCGCTAAATAATGAGCCACCCATTCGGGCGCCAGCACCGTATCGTAGTCCTCCGCCTCAAAATCAAAGCCCAAGCGTCGATAATAGGCATCAATGGGAAAACCGAATATCCGTCGGTAGGCCTCCTCGTCGGGGATCACGTCAAGCCCTCGCTTTTCCAGCATGACGTTCACACTGTCAATGCCCAGGCGAATATCATCCAGAATCGTCCCGTTAAAGTCCCATATGATATGCGTGTAGTCACCGCGATTTCGCAACGTCTCAAACCTATCCATATACATCTCCTTCAAATTCCGACAGAAAAGAGCGGTCGATGAGACCGCTCTTTTCTGTTTTTACGCGAGTATACGCGAGATCGATCAGTCCGCGGTCGAAGGCACGTAGGCGTAGCCGTACGTGGTCAGCCAAGTCTGATAGATCGTGTAAGGCGAGCTACCGTTCAGATCGGGCTCCTGATCGGGAACCTCAGGACCTGCGGGAGCTTCGGGATCGTAGTTGGGGTTGGTAGCCTTGAGCAACTGCGAGCTGGCGCTGGCCGCATACTTACGAATCAGGCCATCCTGTTGATCGCTCATCAGAGCCATCAGATCATCCTTGTTGGTGCACTCGTCGATCAGAGCCAGAGCTTCCTTGTTCAGGTTGTCAATGTAGTCGATCAGAGTAACGTCCAGGCTGTAGTCGCTGTCTGCGGTTGCCGTGTTGAAATCAAAGCCCAGCAGAGGATTGATGAGAGAGTCGTTGTTCTGGATCTTTGCGTAGGTCCAAGCATCAGCACCCATAGACTCGGGAGGAGTTGCGATGAAGCAGTTACCGGTCTTCTCCAGATCCATGCGGTAGATACCGAACTGCTTGTTGGAGAGCAGGCGAACAGTATAGGCCTTCTGACCGTTCTCGTCCTCTTCCTCGATCAGCTCGTAATGCTGACCCTCAATACCGTACTGCAGCAGGTTGCGCAGCTCCTTGTTGGTGTTGAGGTAAGTGATGATTTCCATGGAGCGAGCGAGGTAGCTGCTGTTTGCGTAAACGGCGAACATGTTGCCGTACAGCTCTTCCTCGGTTGCCTCGGGATACTCAGCGACTACGACGTAGTATTCCTTGCCGTCCTCGCCAACGTATACGCCGTCCTTCTCGTATGCCTGCTTGATGCGGGCATCACCCTTCATGAAGGATACGGCAGCGGTCTGGCCTTCCTTCACTTCACCGTAGTAGGACTGGTAATCGTAGTCCTTCAGGGTAGCGTACAGGTTGTGATACTCAGGGAGAGTAAACAGGGAGTTGAAGCCCAGGTTGATGGAACCGCGGTTACGCTTAGCCGCGTCCTTCATCATGGTACCCAGGATGGAGAAATCTGCATCCTTATCAAAGGAGTAGTTGTAAGTAGGACGGGCGTTACCGTCGTCATCCATCTTGGTCTCGGCATCGATCTTCACGCGCAGATCGTTCTCGGCGGTCACGGTGAAGCCGTCCTTGTCAACCAGATACAGGGAGCCCTCGGTGGTCACGCGCTCGTACTTTTCCTTCTTGGCATCATAGACCCAAGCGCCCTCGGCGTCGGTCTCGTAACGGTAGCCCAGCACGTTGCCGTCCTTGTCAACGAACTCGCCGTCGGCGTTGGTCTTGTAGACCACGTCGGGCTGAACGGAGTTGGTAATGGCAGACTTGGTGGTGGTAATGGTATTACCGTCCTTGTCGGTGGACTCCACAGCCTTGTCGTACTTCTTCTTCACCACGTAGTTACGGCCGGTCTCCTTGTCGAAGTACATATCGTACACGGACTGATCCACGTAGTTCAGATCCCAGTACCAGCAGAGCATCTTCAGGCACTCCTGGTAGGTGGAAGCCAGAGGCACGACGTAGCCCTCGTCCTCGGGGGTCTTGCCGGCGTCCTTATTGTGGTTGCGAACGTCGTTCAGGAAGGTGTTGAGGTCCAGAACGCTCTCTACCTTGTCGATCTTCTGGTAGTACTTATCGAACAGTTCCTTGTCGATCATCATGTAGGTGTACTCACCGATCGGCACGTTGTTGGGGATCGCATACACGCCACCCTCGATCTGCACACCCTGCAGAAGAGAGGTAGAGATGTAGTCGTTCAGCTTCTTGGAAGAAGTGGACAGCTCCTCGCCCAGGGAAGCCAGCCACTCGGAGCTGTAGTACTCCATATAGCGCTCGTAGCCGGACAGGTAGAAGATGTCGACCTGGTTCTCCTTGGGCTCGGGATACTTGATCTGGGTGATACCGTACTCGTTGGTCTCGGTCTCCTCCTCAGTCTCCTTCGCGTTCTCGTCGTCCTCTTCTTCTTCAACCTTCTGGTACTTGGCGTACTCGGGGAAGTCAACGTAGAACTGCTTGGTCAGCTCTTCTCTGCTCTTTCCCTCGTCCTTGTGCAGCTTGATATACTTACGAAGCTCCTTGTCGGCCTTCTCCTGCATCTCAATATCGTATTGAGCATCTTCGATGGCCTGCTCCAGCTTCTCGTAGTATTCTTCCTCGGTGCAGAACTTCAAAACCACGTTGGTCTTGAACTTCGCCTTGGTGATCTTGGTGAATGCTTCGCTGACAGCCTTCTTGGCGGTCTCGTCGGTGTCCTCACCGGCAATGAGCCACATAACGATGGTCTTTGCGCTGTTATCCACGGTAGAGCCTTCTTCTTCTCCGGTCTCCGTCTTCGTGGTCGAGCAGCTTGCCAGCACGCAGGTCAGCAACATCAATATGCTCAGCATCAAGCATATGAGTCTCTTGTTCATACTCGTTCCTCCTTAAGAGCTTTGCAGTTGCCCGTATCGCGACAACTACAGCTTTTGATACCCATATATTTTACACTATTTTTATGAATCTGTCAAGTGAATTTTTTGAACACTTGTTTACATCTGGATTTTTTCTCGCGGTTCTCATTTCTGCCGATTACAAAACTCACATTTTTTTGATACAGAAAGCACAATTCGACAATTAGGCATTTGTGCCATGCGCCGATTTTCTTGTGCAAAACGCCGTTTTTGAAGGGAGTTTTTTCAACCGAATCACGAAAAAATCATGCGAGCGAGAAAATTCGTCCGTCAATTAATCCAAAAAGCCCTTCAGATGGCGGGCGCGGCTGGGATGACGAAGCTTTCTGAGCGCCTTGGCCTCGATCTGACGGATACGCTCACGGGTGATGTTGAACTCCTGACCCACTTCCTCCAGGGTACGGGTGCGGCCGTCGTAGAGTCCGAAGCGGAGCTTGATAACGTGCTCCTCACGGGGAGTCAGGGTGTGAAGCTCGCGCTCGATGACCTCGCGGAGAATGGTCTGGGAAGCGGCGTCGGCAGGGGCGGGCGTATCCTCATCCTGAATGAAGTCACCCAGGTGGCTGTCCTCCTCCTCACCGATGGGGGTCTCCAGGGATACGGGATCCTGGGCGATCTTCATGATCTCGCGCACCTTATCGGCGCTCATGCCCATCTTCTCACCGATCTCCTCGGCGGTCGCCTCGCGGCCGTACTCCTGCAGAAGCTGACGGGAGTAGCGGGACACCTTGTGGATGGTCTCCACCATGTGAACGGGAATGCGGATGGTACGGGCCTGGTCAGCGATGGCGCGGGTGATGGCCTGGCGGATCCACCAGGTGGCGTAGGTAGAGAACTTGTAGCCCTTGGTGTAGTCGAACTTATCCACGGCCTTCATCAGACCCAGGTTACCCTCCTGGATGAGATCCAGGAAGAACATACCGCGACCCACGTAACGCTTGGCGATGGAAACTACCAGACGGAGGTTAGCCTCTACCAGCGCCTTCTTGGCCTCGATATCGCCCTCGGCCATGCGCTCAGCCAACTCATGTTCAC
>JAZRFR010000275.1:0-3799 GCA_045643785.1 Eubacteriales bacterium
GGGTGACCTCCTTGTTTCGTAATGGTTTTCGGCATTTCAAATTCGGGTTTATCAAGGGGGCTTTGCCCCCTCGACCCCCACCAAGAACCTTTTTGAAAAAAGGTTCTTGCAACTCCAAAAACTTTTAAAAAGGGTTATTAAATCATACTTTTTGAAAGTTCTTGAAAAGGGGTCTGGGGGGAACTTCTTTCAAGAAATTCCTCCCAGTCGCTCCCCCATAAACTCCAATTTACAAGCGCGCGAATCTGCCTTCACCTATATAAACACGGTGAGGACGGTGAATATGACAGAAACAGGCGAAAAAATGCAATGCAATCGTCCAACAAGGGGAATATATGCTTCATTTATATCATAAAAGGTTCGGTTTGTCAACCCGATTCCTCCAATTCCCGAAAATAACTGCATTTTTGTGAAAAAATGTTGACAAAACAAACCGCATCGGGTATAATGGATGCAATAATCAGCCCCGATATGTAGATATGTAAAATTCGGTTCACATTTCTGTGCTACAATACTTCAGTACCCTTTGATACTATGAAAGGACGCTTTCGCAACGCGAAAGCGGCTCTCCTGCGCGAGAGTGGTGATACGATATGGCAAACAAGATCATTATTGCATCCGACAGCACCTGCGATCTTTCTCCCGAGCTGATCGAAAGATACGGCATTCATATTCTTCCCCTGGGCGTGGCCTTGGGTGAAAAGCAGTACACCGACGGCGTGGACATCGACCCCGATTTCATTTACGCCCACTACGAAAAGACGGGTCAGCTCCCCAAGACCTCGGCCGTCAACCTGGTGGATTTTGAGGATTTCATTACCAAGCACACCGCCGACGGCGCATCGGTGATCTTCTTCACCATCAGCTCGGAAATGTCCTCCACCTGGCATAATGCCCACCTGGCCGTTGAGGCCTCCGAGCGCGCCTTCGTGGTGGACACCCGCAACCTCTCCACCGGCGGAGGTCTTCTGGTCATCGCCGCCGCCGAGATGGCCGAAGCGGGCATGGAAGCCGCCGACATCGTGGCTAAGTGCAACCAGCTGGCTCCCTGCGTGGACGCCTCCTTCATCATCGACAGCCTGGAATTCCTCTACAAGGGCGGCCGTTGCTCGGCTCTCGCCGCCTTTGGCGCCAATATGCTCTCCCTCAAGCCCTGCATCGTGGTCAAGGACGGCAAGATGGGCGTGGGCAAGAAGTACCGCGGCAAGTTCGGCGCCGTGCTTCCCAAGTACGTAAACGACCGTCTGGGGGATGCCTCCGACGTGATCAAGGGACATATCTTCGTGACCCATGCCGGTTGCGAGCCCGCTATTATCAATGCCTGCGTGGAGGCCGTCAAGGCCATCGCTCCCGAGGCCGAGATCCACATCACCCGCGCGGGCTGCACCATCTCCTCCCACTGCGGCCGCAACACCCTGGGTGTGCTGTTCATCCGCACCCACGCCCTGGGCGAGTAATCCGTATGACACTGCAAGCATCCGTCCCCACCTCAAAACGGTGGGGACTCTCTGCATCCACCCTCAAGATCATCGCCTGCATCACCATGGTGATCGATCACGTGGGGGCGTTCATCCTCACCGACCTGGAGATTCTGCGGATCATCGGTCGCATCGCTTTTCCCATCTTTGCCTACTTCATCGCCGAGGGCTGCCGCTACACCCGCAACAAGCTGAAGCGGTTCCTTCTGGTGCTGGGCTTGATGGTTCTCTGCGAGGGCGCGTACCTGATCTACGACGGGAAGCCCGACGGCGGGATCATGATGACATTTACCTTCTCCATTCTCCTGATCTATCAGGTGCAGGCCGTCAAAAAAGCCTTAGCGCGGAAAAAATGGTGGGCGGCGGCGCTGTGGACGCTGACCTTTGCGGCATCCCTCGTCTTCGTCTACGGCTTCGTGGAGCACGTCCTGTACGTGGACTACGGCTTCTGGGGCATTCTGATCCCCGTCTTTACCGTCCTGCCCGACTACCGCGAGGGAGAAGCGCCGACCTGCTTCCGCTATCTCTCCCACCTGCCCGTGAAGCTGGCCTTTTGGACGCTGGGTATGCTCCTGCTCTGCATCTCCCGGGGGCTGCTGACCAACCTGCAGTCCTGGTGCCTCCTGTCCATCCCCTTCATGCTCCTGTATAACGGCACACCCGGACGCAAGGGCTTCAAGTACGGCTTCTATATCTTCTATCCCGCCCATTTGGTGATCCTGTTCCTCATTGCGGCTCTGCTGCAAAGATAAAATGAACCCCGCCGTCACGGCTGTCCGTGGCGGCGGGGGATTTGTTTGTAGGGGTCAAATTTGGGTTTATCGAGGGGGCTTTGCCCCCTCCACCCCCACCAATGAACCTCGCTCTGCAAGCAGAGCAGAAAAAAGGTTCTTGGAACTCCAAAAACTTTCAAAAAGTATTGACAAATATATCTTTTTTAAAAGTTCTTGAAGAGAGTCCAGAGAGGAACTTCTTTCAAGAAGTTCCTCTTTGGCGTTCTCCCGTTCCCCTACAAACCCCAATTCTCACACCCGATCCACGGTAATCACCGCGAACAGGTGGTTGTTTCCCTCGTGGATGCCGTCGGCCACCTTGGAGCGCAGGTCGGCGTCGGTCATGGCCAGCTCGAAGGGGGCGGCGATATCAAAGATGAGGTTTGTGTGAGTCTCACCGGGGACGATGCGGAAATCGTGGATGCGGAGGCGGTCGTCCACCGAGAGCGCGACGCCCTCGGCGTAGGCCTTCAGCTCGGTCACACGGGGATCGCGGATGGCCACGGGATCCATGTGCACCGTGGCCTCGATGCCGCACTCCACCCGCAGGCGGCGCTCAATGAGATCGGCCATGTCGTGGGAGGCGTAGATGTCGGCGTCGCCGTCCACCTCCACGTGTAGGGAAGCCATGACCCGTCCGGGGCCGTAGTTGTGGACCACCAGATCGTGAATGCCGATGGCGCCCTGATCCTTGAATTCTTCAACCAGCGTTTGGATCATGTCCACCGTCTCCTCGGAGGGCTGCTCCCCCAGGATGGAGTTCTTGGTGTCGTTCAGGATCTTGATGCCCGCCCAGAGGATGAGCAGAGCCACCAGAATGCCCATGTAGGCATCGGGGTCAAAGCTTGTGAATTTGTAGATGAGGGTGGCGACCAGCACCGCGAAGGTTGCGCCCGCGTCGGACAGGGAATCGGCGGCGGTGGCGCGCATGACCTGGGAGTCGATCTTCTTTGCGATCTTGCGGTTGAAGATGCACAGCCAGAGCTTGACCAGCACCGACACGCCCAGAACAGCCACCGACAGCCAGCTGAACACCGTCTCGGCGGGGTGGAAGACCTTGTCCACCGAGCTCGACAGCAGCTCCCAGCCCACCAGCAGAATGAGGAAGGACACGATCATGGAGGTGACGTACTCAATGCGGGCGTGACCGAAGGGATGGTCGCGGTCGGCGGGCTTGGAGGCCATCTTGAAGGTGACCAGAGAAATGATCTGGGAGCCCGCGTCGGAGAGGTTGTTGACGGCGTCGGCCTGCACCGAGATGGCGCCGAACAGGAAACCTACGGTGAATTTTCCCGCGGCCAGCAGGAGATTCAGAATGATGCCCACCGTGGAGGCCAGAGTGCCGTAGGCCCGCCTGACGGCAGGGGAGGCTACGTCCCGGGGGGATTTGATGAAGAGTTTGATGAGAAGGGAGGTCATGGGAAATTTTTCCTTTGATTTGGTGATATGAAATTGGGTTTATCGGCCAGGGGCTCTGCCCCTCGACCCCGCTTAAGGAACTTTTGAAAAAGTTCCTTAAGAATCCTCAAAACTTTCAAAAAAGGTTAT
>JAZRFR010000276.1:0-4526 GCA_045643785.1 Eubacteriales bacterium
CGGTGCTGCAGTCTCAGCTCGGGCTTAACGGGGCTGTTCTCCACGATCTCGAAGGGAGGGGTCTGGGAGGCCGACAGGATCTTCAGCTCGGTGACGGCGATCTCGATCTCACCCGTGGGGATGTTCTTGTTCACAGCGCCCTCGCCGCGGGGACGGACAACGCCGTGGGCGCAGAGGACGAACTCGGCGCGGACGGTGAAGGCCTTGTCGAAGGCCTCGCGCTCGGTGGCGTCGTCAAAGGCCAGCTGGACGATACCGCTTCTGTCGCGGAGGTCGATAAAGATGAGGGCGCCCAGGTCTCTCTGCTTCTGGGCCCAACCCATGACGCAGACGGTCTGACCGATGTTGGCGGCGGAGAGTTCAGCGCACAGGCACGTGCGCTTGTCGTTGGTGGTTAAAAGTTCTGCCATTTTTATTTTCCTTCTTTCCGGGGTACGCCAAAGGAAAACTTCTTGAAAGAAGTTTTCCTTTGGACTCCTTTCAAGAACTTTCAAAAACAAATTGAAAGTTTCTTTGCTGTACTCACATATTTTTCTTTTTTAAGCTTTTAAAGTTTTTGAAGGGTCAAGGGAAACTTTTTTCAAAAAGTTTCCCTTGCGTCCCCTCAATCCAAGGGCTGTCCGTCCTTGGTGAACAGGGGCAGTCTCTCCAGGTACACGAGGTCGTCGCGCTTGGCGGCGTCGCCCTCGGCGAGGATGGTGGCGCGGCCGCAAACGATACCGCCTGCCGCCTTGACCAGCTCCTCCAGGGCGTGCATGGAGTCGCCCAGGGACACCACGTCGTCCACGATGAGGAAGCCCTTGCCCTTCATGAGCTCGGCGTCGTGTCCGTCGAGGTAAAGGTGCTGCTCACGGTTGGTGGTGATGGAATTGACCTTGACGTCCAGAATATCTCTCATATAGAGCTTGGTTCCCTTGCGAGCCAGCATATACTTCTGATTGCCCGCCAGGCGCGCCATTTCGTGGATCAGGGGAATGCCCTTGGCCTCGGCGGTGATCATGTAGTCGTACTCGGGGACTTTGGCCAGCAGAGCCTCGGAGCAGGCGGTGGTCAGCTCGGGGTCACCGAAAATGACGAAGGCGCCGATCATGAGGTCGTCGGTCAGGGGGCAGAGGGGGAGGGCTCTTTCACAGCCCGCGATGGTCATGTTGTAGTACATCTGTTCCATATCGTTGCAATTCCTTTCGATTTATGTAAGATCAAGAAGCGTCGGAGGAATTTTCCCATCTCTCCTGCGCCTTGCGGATAACTTGGATGCGCTCACCCAGCGTGGGGTGGGAGTCCCCGATGGCGGAGAGGAAGGGGTGGGGATTGAGGTCAGCCAAATTGTCGCGGCTGATACGGGTCAGAGCCTCCACCATGGCGTCCCCCAGACCGTTCTCCACGGCGAAGGTGTCCGCCGCCCGCTCGAAACGGCGGGAAAGGATGTTGATGGGTGCCATGAGGATGGTCATGACGGGTCCCAGCACCACCGCCGACAGGGCGATAAACGCGCCCGCCGCGTTGTAGGTATCAAAGCCCAGCGCCAGACTCACCGTCTCGCTGGTGAGCATGAAGGTGATGAGGATGGACATGGCGGCGTAGATGAGCGCCTGCAGTCCCACCAGCTTGAGGGTGTCGCGGTGCTTGGCGTGACCCAGCTCGTGGGCGAAGACCGCGGTGATCTCGTCCTCGGAATAGTTGTTCACCAGATTGTCGAAGAGGGCGATCTTTTTGCCCTTACCGAGACCCGTACAGAAGGCGTTGGCGCGGGTGGTGCGCTTGGAGGCGTTCATGACGTAGATCTCTTTCGCCGTATAGCCGTGGGCGGTGAACAGACCCACCAGACGGTCGCGAAGCTCTCCCTCGGGCAGAGGCGTGAATTTGTAGAACAGCTTCTGGAAGCCCAGGGAGAAGAAGGACATGATCACCATGACCAGCATGAGGAAGAGGAACATACCCAGCGCCATCCACGTCCCCATGAGCTTTTGCAGGTTGTAGGCAAGGAGCATAAGGGCAGTGTTGAGGATCACACCCATGATCAGATTCTTGAGCTGATCGAACCAGAAGGTCTTCTTGGTGGACTTGTTGAAGCCGTACTTTTCCTCGATCACAAAGGTGAAATGGTAGTTGGTGGGGATCTCCAAAAGCTGGGATACCACCGAGAACAGAACCATGAGAATGACGGGACCCCATCCGCCCGCAGGACCGATGGCGTCGTACACCACCGCGAAGAGATCAAAGGCGAAGACCGCGAGGGTGAACAGGGTCATGAAGATGTTGTGGTAGAACCCCATGCGCTTCTTTTCCTTGGTGTAGGCCACCCAGCGATTGTACCGCTCGGCGTCGTACACCCCCTTCACGCAGTCGGGCAGGGGCTTTTTCCGCTGCGCCGCCGCCAGAAAATAGTGGATCAGCGACCAGCCGTACTCCAAAAGGATCAACCCCAGAAGGAGATACTTGAAATGGGCGGGATTCATTGTCTCACCTCATACCCATCAGGAGTCACGTCCACGCGGTACATCCCCGCGATGGCCTCCTCCACCAGCTCGTCGAAGGGGAGCTTCTTTTCCTGCTCCAGCACCTTTTTCAGGTCGGGACGGGTACGGGGATGGCGAGGGGTGAATACGGTACAGCAGTCCTCGTAAGGCTCGATGGAGGTCTCAAAGGTGCCGATCTTACGGGCGGTCACCACGATATCCTCCTTGTCCAGACCAATGCAGGGACGGAAGACGGGGTGGGTGGCCACGGGGTCGGTGACGCCGATGGCCTCGGTGGTCTGGGAGGCCACCTGACCCAGGGATTCGCCCGTCACCAGGGCGCCGCAATAGAAGCGGGTGGCGATGCGGTCGGCAATGGCCATCATGTAGCGGCGGAGCAGGAGGGTGAAGTAGTCCTCGTCGCAGTGCTTGACCAGCTCTTCCTGAACCTTGGTCAGGGACACCACGTGGACGATCATCTCGTCATTATTGTATTCCGACACGATCTGCGCCAGGCGAAGCACCTTATCCCGCGCCATTTCGCTGGTGTAGGGGAAGGATTCGAAGTGAATGGCCTCCATGGTCATGCCGCGCTTGGCCATCATGTAGCCCGCCACGGGAGAGTCGATACCACCCGAAAGCAGGAGCAGGCCGCGGCCGTTGGAGCCAACGGGCATACCGCCCGCGCCCTTGACAGGGCCGGGATGGACGTATGCGGCGAAATCTCTTACCTCCACCCGCACGGTGACGTCGGGGTTATGGACGTCCACACGCATGTGGGGGCAGGCCGACAGCACCGCGCCGCCCGCCTCGCGGGAGATCTCAATGGAATCCAGCGGGAAGGTCTTGTCGGAGCGCTTGGATTCCACCTTAAAGGTCTTCTTCCCTGCCAGGTGGGGGGGAATGTAGGCCTTGACGGTATCCAGAATGCTCTCCATATTCTTTTCGCAAACGGCGGCGCGGCAGATGGCCACGATGCCGAAGACTTTTCCCGCGGCGGCCATCATGCCGTCCATGTCGCAGGCGGAGCTGTCGTTCTTGGGCTCCACGTAGATGGTGCTCTGGGAGCGGGAGATCTCAAACTCGCCGTAGGGCTTGGCCTTGCGACGCAGCTGACGGAGGAGCATATCCTCAAAGTAGCGCTTATTCGCCCCCTTAAGGACGATCTCACCGTATTTCAAAAGCAGAATTTCTTTCATGACTTACTCCTCGTCGGCCTCGGCGGCATCCTCGGCGGCTTCCTCCACCGAGATCTCGTTGCCCTCGTCGTCCACGAAGGTGATCTCGGCGTCCTCCAGACCGGCAACCACGCTTTTGGCCGTTTCCATATAGGGGACGGGAACGTACACGTCCGCGCCGTACATGGAAAAGCCCGTGATCATGCCGAGGGCGCTTCCGTTGCGTTCTTGCACGTGGTAGGGGATATTTTCTTCTTCCAGAAGACTGCGTACGATGCCCAGCATGGCCTCGTCGTACACGGTTATCAGAAGATCAATCTCATTTCGATCAAAGCTCATGCTCAATCCTCCGCCTCGGTGCCGTCTTCGGCTGCATCCTCGGCGGCTTCCTCCACCGAGATCTCGTTGCCCTCGTCGTCCACGAAGGTGATCTCGGCGTCCTCCAGACCGGCCACCAGACCCTTGGCGGTCTCCAGGGCGTCGGTGGGCACGTAGACGTCGGTTCCGAACATGGAGAAGCCGGTGATGATGCGCATGGCAGAGCCGGTGCCCCGCTCGCGAACCAGGTAGGGGATGTTCTCGTCCTCCAGCATACCGCGGACGATGCCCAGCACCGCCACGTCGTAGACCGTGATCAGATGGGAGACCTCGTCTCCATCCGAAATCTTGTGGGGTCTTTCCAAACCAAACAGATCAGACATAGCTTTCCTCCTTTTCTGCGGGGGCGGTCTCGTCCCCGTTGTGGTCAATGTATTCGCCGGTGGCGGATTCGCCGGTGACATATTCGCCGGTGTCATATTCGCCGGTGACATATTCACCGGTGGCCTCGTTGAAGGCGGGCGCGGCGGCGGGGGTCATGGCGCTGTAATCGGGAAGCTCGGGCATGGGG
>JAZRFR010000277.1:0-18394 GCA_045643785.1 Eubacteriales bacterium
CTTCCACACGCTCCGTGTGTCTACCGTCAAAGGTGCCTCTATCAGTGAGGTTCTGACCCGCCACTACGTCATCAGCGGCATTTCCGCAGACGGTTCAGGCGCACATTCCCTTGCGAATGCATCCAAAGACAAGGTGATTTCTGTGGGCAATTGGAGTGCCTCGGACGGAAAAATTTCACTCAAGGGCGGCGCTGACGATGCATTGTTGAATTTCTTTATAGACACGTCTGTGACCTACGAAAATTTCCATGCTACGGGTCATTTCCGCTTTAACGAGGGATGCGGTTCAAATGCCTCCGCCGGCTTGTTCATGAAAGCCGCCGAGGGAGACGGTTATCTCTATATCGGCATTACGCGAGGAGGCGATCTTAGCGTATATTGCAACGGTAAACGGTTCCAGCTTGCGGACGTTCAAGGTAAGACCGTAAACGTATCGGATGGCTTTACCCTTTGTGTAACGCTGGCAGGGAAGCACCTGCGCATTGAAGCCAACGGACAACTGCTCAGCGAGACCGTATCGGATCAGTTTGCCATCAATGGCTATGTAGGCGTCAATACCACGGAGAGCGGTGTGTTTACGGCTGAATCGGTCTATTTTACACCTTTGACATCTGTCGCCCCTGAAATTCAGGTAGCTATAACCAAGGTACAAGACGATTCGCTGACCTTGACCGTGAAGCGTGGTGTTTCCAAAGAGGAAATCCTCAAAAAACTGCCGGAAACGGCTAATTTCTTGACTACAGACGGCCAAACAACGGAATACACCTTGGCATGGGAAATTGAGGAGCTTGATACTTCTTCGGGTGGAACCTTTATTGTGAAGGGCTATCCCGTCATTCCCGAGGGCAGCTTGACAGTAAATCCTTTACAACTGTCTCTCCGTTGCACGCTTCTCATTCTCCATAACCCTGATCGTAGCGAGCTAACTGATGCCATTTATCTCATGGCATCCCTCAGAGAAGAGGAATATTCGCCTGAAACGTGGGTAGAGGCTGAACAGGCTTATGAAAATGCTTTAGGGCTTTTGGATGCCGACGTTCCCCAAAATGCCGTAACTGTGGCAGCTGTGTTCCTGATGGAAAAAATAAACGCCTTAAATCCCATCGGCATTGATTTTACCGCTCTGGATGCAGCCATTGCCTCTCTCAAGGCCTATGATCTGTCGGATATAAACGAAGATACGCGAAGCGCTGTTGAACAGATCCTCGTTGAAGCTGAAGCGTTTGCTCGTACAGGGCCTGTCACACAGAGTGCGGTGAACGAGCTGACCGCTCGATTAACCGAAGCGGAGAACGCCGTGAAGACAGCTGAAACGATTGGAGGAAAGAACACAGCGAAATCGGGTTGTTCTTCTGCAGTAGATGTTACTTGTGCGGGGATGATCCTGTCAGGAGGTGTCGCCTTGTCACTTCGTAAAAAGAGGAAAATCAAATAATCTATATGCACATTCAACTCAAATTGTACATGTGATGTTTTGCTCACACCGACTTCGCAACCTTGCGAAGTCATTGATTAAACTCCTGTCCTCTCCTTTCTTAAGGGAGCCGCTCCCCCGCCCGCAAGGGTGGGGGAGCTTTCAAAAAAGATAGCGAATAAAAAAATAATAAGTGGAAATTGATTTCCAACAAAAGGAGCCATATGAAAAAAACTTGTATTTCCAAGGGCTGGTTTCTCCATGCTCCGCACTGGCACGGCCCCGTGGATCTGCCCAATGATTATTCTGTGACCGCTCCCAGAGATCCTCATGCGGAGGGTGGCGGTGATAACGGCTATTTCGTAGGCGGGACGGGTCGGTATCATAAGGAATTGATGGTAGATGCATCCCCTCGTCACTACATTATGGATATCGATGGTTCATATATGTGTACGACAGTGTCTTGCAACGGCCACACCTTGGTTACCCATCCTCACGGGTATACCCCCATGCTAATTGATTTGACACAGCATATCCGTTTCGGTGAGAGTAATGTTTTGGATATCGTGACTCGTGCGCTTCAGCCATCCACACGTTGGTACGCGGGCGCAGGCTTATACCGTGACGTCTTTCTTTGGGAAGGCGGTGATATCCGCATCGAGCCTTGGGATAAGTTTATCTGCACCCCGACCACGGACTCCGTTAAGGCCATCTACGAGATTAGTGCTGATCGTGATGCCGAGGTGACGATTCTCGTTACTATTTGGGATGGAAACACAGCTGTGACAAGTGAGGAACAAAGCATTCAAGTTACTGTTAACGGTAAAACAAGCGTCGAATTTGAACTTTCTTTGCCTGATGCTGAGCTATGGGATACGGAGCATCCCCATCTCTACGTCATGCGAGCGGCCATTCTGGAGGACGGGATGGAACTGGATACCGACGACACGACCTTTGGCGTGCGTGTTTTTACGGTGGATGCGGAGAACGGTCTCCGTCTCAACGGAAAACCCATGAAGCTCCGTGGCGGCTGCATTCATCACGATCACGGGCTCTTGGGGGCAGCGGATTACCCCGCGGCCTGCCGTCGTAAGCTGACCCTACTCAAGAACGCGGGCTTCAATGCGGTACGTATAGCGCACAATCCCCCCTCCTTGAACCTACTGGAGATTTGTGACGAGCTCGGCATGATTGTGATGGATGAGGCGTTTGATTGTTGGCGCAGAGAAAAGGGCGGCGTACTGAACTATCACGTTTGGTTTGATGAGTGGTGGGCACGGGATATTGCTTACATGGTACTGCGTGATCGCAACCATCCCTGCGTGCTGTCCTACTCTATCGGCAACGAGATTCCCGAGAGCGATGGGCTCACCGACGGCGATGTGTGGTCTGCACGCCTTACCGCTGAGGTGAAAAAATATGATATGACCCGCCCCGTGACCTCCGCCGTATTCCCCAATATGAATCAGAATGTGTGGGGAAAGCGTACCGAAGGGTATTGGGCTCCCTTGGATATCTGCGGATACAACTATCTCTATTTCCGCTACGCCGAGGATCACAAAGCCTACCCGAACCGCGTCATCTGGGGTTCAGAAACCCAAGTGCTGAATTTCTACAAATCCTGGAAAGCAACGCTGGAAAACAATCATGTGCTGGGTGACTTTACCTGGACAGCCTACGATAATTTGGGCGAGGCTGGTATGGGCAAGTATCTTTGGGAAAGAGACGGTAAGGTAGAAGGAATTGGCATAGCCGAGTACCCGTGGAGGGCCTGCTATCAGGGTGACTTTGACCTGTGCGGTTATCGTCGACCCCAGTCCTACTTCCGAGAGGCTGTATGGATCGGCGGCACCGAGCCTCGCATCTTCACCACTCATCCCGAACATTATGGAGAGGGATTTACGGGTACGGGCTGGCATTGGCACGACGTACAGGACTCATGGACCTTTAACGACAGCTATATCGGCAAGCCCGTCAAATGCGAGGTGTATACCGATGCCGACGAAATCGTATGGTGTCTGAACGGCTGTGAGGTGGGCAGAAGCATACCCACCGAGGCTATTGCAACCATAGATATTCCTTACGCAAAAGGCGAACTGGCTGTTACAGCTTACAAGAATGGCAAAGCCTGCGGCACGTCTTTCCTTCGTACCGTGGGTACTCCTGCGAAACTGGTCGTGGAGGCGGAAGCACAAACGATCAAAGCTGATGCCCGCGATCTTTGCTATTTTGATATCACTATTGCTGACGAAAATGGGCATCGCATCCCTGACGCTAAGCATCAACTTTGCGCTTCGGTAGAGGGCGGTAGACTTGTTGGCATTTTTAGCGGCGACCCAGCTAACGATGATCAGTACGGCTCGAATACCTGCCATGCCTATGAAGGCCGCGCCGTGGCCATTGTTATGGCAGACACCCCCGGTGGGGTTAAGCTCACAGTGAGTAGCCAAGGGTTGTTGACGGGATGTGGTATGGTAGCGGCAGAATAATTCGTACTCTTATCGGATAACCGGCATGATGGTTATGTGTTTGTCATCTTTGATGTGAAGAATATATCGGGGATATCTACTCCGGCATTATCAAGCAAAGGTGGAGATCATCGAACCTTCATAACACAATTCCATGCGAACATTCCGCTCAATGAATAAAGGGCACCTCTAAAAACGCCTCGTGTGGAGAGACCCCGAGCGAAGATCGGACGGAGAAAATTCCGTTAACCGAACCTGCCCGGCATATCACCGTGCGAGTTTTTCAGAGGTGCCCTATTTTTTAATCTGTTTGATCAACCGATCGCTTCAAGCAATTCGTGACGGACGTTGTCCAGAGTTTCGGAGGAGAATTCGTAATCATCAAAGGTACGACAGATTTTGAAGGCGAAAACAAGCAACCTAGCCTAAACACTTTCACATCTTTTCAACTTATTCCAAGTTTTCACAACCTATTACAACTTCTCACAACCTGTTCTTTTCCTCCATTCTCTCTTTACACCTTCCTACCATCAGAAAAAGCCGAACCCGTCAAGGGAAAAAGGAAAAAGTATTGCAGCCATGTAACGAAAAAGAGCCGATCTGTCGGGCCGATTTCTCTGTCGGCAAATCGGCTCTATGAATTATCAGCGATACTTTTTCCCCCTGTAACGCTTGACGGGGGCGGTGGCGTTCTGATACAATCAATTATCCTATTTATTCATGAAATAAGAATGGCAGATAATTTTTGAAAAGGTAAAAAATCGACATGACTATGACGAAATAAAACGGATTGACAAACAATATTGGTTATGGTATAATACAAATATATTTGTTCATTCTAATGACTCATTTACAAGACACATCTTGAAATTGAGTCTAAAGTATGCTACAATATAAAAAATGAAGCCTGATTTGTATAACAATGCATATGGTGCTTTTTTCAACCAATCCACCACGAAAGGATTCAGCCTATGAAATACCAAGTATTCTCTGAAAATCAATGGATCTATCCCGACACCGAGCTGACATGTCCCAATAGAGCCGAGCTGTATGCTCCTCGCGGCGCCGACGTCTGCTTTCAGGTGCTGACCGATCATGCGCTGAAGGGCGGCGAGACCATCACCGCTGATTTCTCCATGGAGGGCTGTGAGGCGGTGGTCTACCAGCTTCTGACCGCCACGGTGCCTCTGAACAGCGATGCCAAAATGCTCTGCACTACCGACTACGATTCGGTCAAGCATTTCGTTACCCGCAAGGCGCCCTTTGACGTCTATGAGATTACCCGTCCCATTGATGAAGGAGAGACCGAGGCCGGAAGAGCCGCTTTCTACGTCCGCATCAATGTGGCCGCAGACGCTCCCGTGGGCGTGTTTGAAAGCGATCTCACCATCCGTATGGGTGACGTGACCCTGACCGTACCCGTTTCGGTCAAGATCTACAATGTCCGTGTCCCCGCCCTGGCGGATTCCGAGTTCCACATGGTCAACTGGATCTACTACGGCCGTCTGGCATCGGATCACAAGGTGGAGGCCTACTCCGAGGGGTATATGGAGATTCTCGACCGCTACCTGGACAATCAGATCGATATGAGAAACGACTACCTCATGATCCCCTCGGGCACTCCTGTCCGCGACGGGGAAGGGAAGGTGGTGGATTTCGACTTCACCGCCGCCGAGCTGGTGGGCAACCGCGCCCTGGCCCATGGCTTCAAGTACATCATGGGCGGTTTCGTGGCCCGCTTCAAGGTCTGGGATGACCCCGATCACTTCCTTCTGTGGGACAGAAATATCACCGCCTCCTCCATCGAGGGCTACCGCCAGCTCAAGATCTACTTCACCCGCGCCTGTGAGTGCATCAAGCGCAATGGCTGGGAGAAGAACTATATGCAGTGTCTGGTGGACGAGCCTCAGTTCCCCAACAGTCTGACCTACCGCGCCCTGTCGGGTATCTGCCGCAAGTGCATTCCCGGTGTCATCATCAACGATCCCGTGGAGTCCTCCGAGCTGGCGGGGGCTTGCGATATCTGGGTGGTCAAGCAGGCGGTGTTTGAGAAGTACATCGAGGACTACAAGCGTCTGCAGGCCTGCGGCGAGACCATGTGGATCTACACCTGCGGCTTCCCCGGGGGCTACTGCATGAATCGCATCATTGACCTGCCCCTGACGGCCAGCCGTCTGCCCATGTGGATGTGCTACAAGTACGACGCCCCCGGATTCCTCCATTGGGGCTACCACGCCCACAATCCCGAGGGCCGCTATGACACCAACTACCACCCCGACGGGCTCAACTACCCCGCGGGCAATGGCCATGTAGTTTACCCCATGGGAGATACCGTATGGAACGGCGTCCGCGCTCACCTTCAACGTGCGGGTGCTATTGACTATGAGCTGTTCAGCATTCTCGGCAAGCAGGACAAGGCCAAGGCTCTCGCCCTCATTGAGAAGGTCTGCCGTACCTTTGACGATTATGAATTCTCCCACGAGGCTCTGGACGGCGTCCGACGCGAGCTGTTGGAGGCCATCGGCTGAGAAAATGAGGGAAAGGCGGACCGCCAAGCCGATTATAAAAGAGCAAAAACCGACAAGAAGTTTACAAAAACACAGCAGACAAAAGCAAGAAGAGATGGTATGATACTGGTGTAACGGAAAGGAGGGACGTTATGCATAATTTCTTTTACGATTGGGAGCATGATAATGGGCCGGAGTATTTTTCCGTGGACTCGTATCGTGACCTGACAAGTCCTTTGCATATGCACCGTACCTTTGAGCTGATTGCGGTTTCCGAGGGTACCTTGAAGGTACATATCGAAAAGCAGGAATATGAGATGCGTGGGGGAGATATGCTTCTCGTCAAGTCCAATTTCGTACACGGCATCACAACGGACGGAGCCAGCGATGCCACGATATGCATTTTTTCCCCCGAGCTGATCGGGGCGAGCTCTCCCTATTTCATGAAACATCCTTTGACATCTCCCGTGGTTCGAAACGCCCCCTTCGTATACTGGGAGCTTTTGCGGGGCATCGACTCATCCTCGACCACCGGCAAGATCAAAGGCTTTCTGTACAGCGTCTGCGAGATCTTCTACGAGCAGCTGGATCTGACCCGGGCGGATTCTCCCATGGGACGGAACCACTTTATCCGAGAGGTTTTACAGTATATAGAGCATAACCTCCAAAAGCCCTGCGCGTTGACCTTGGCAGCAGAGGAGCTGGGCTGCTCTGCCGCCTATTTGTCAAGGGTCTTCAGCACTACGGTGGGGATCTCCTTTGCGGCCTACGTGCGCAGCAGAAGAATCAACCTCGCCTGTAACCTTTTGAAGAATACCAACGACAAGATATCCGAAATTATGAATCGGTGCGGGTATACGTCGATTGCTACCTTCAATCATAATTTCAAGGAGCAGATCGGATGCAATCCCACCGAATACCGAAGGCAGTGCCATACGTGACGGTACAGCATTTGAGATCGAACACAAAGATTCCCATCGGAAAGCCCCGTAACGGACGGAGTTTTTCGATGGGAATCTTTGTTTACTTGCACAGAAACAACGAATTTTACGATCAATATGGTAAAATAACGACAAATAAATGTCACGAAAAACTGGATTGACGAGAGTGAGGGGTCATGATATAATGCATGTATATGTAGTATTGATGAGCGTTAAGTGAAAGCTTTTGCTACAAACAATCGACAAAGAAAGGAAACCCATCATGAAGAAGCTGCTTTTGATCGCAATTCTCATGCTCGCCCTGGTGATCACCGCGGTTGCTTGTACCACTGAGCCCGCCAACACGGATACCACCGCAGGCGAGACCACTGCATCTGAGCCCCAGGTTACCGAGCCCCAGGTTACCGAGCCTCAGGAGACTGAGCCCCCTGAGACCGAGGGCGAAACCACGGGAGAGCCCGAGGTAGTCTCGGTGATTGAGGGAAATGTGCGGGTCGTGCTGTATTCCCCCTCCCTTTTGCGGCTCGAGGAGGCCAAGGACGGTGACTTTGAGGATCGCCCCACCTTCTCGGTCACAGGACGGGACAGCTTTGCAGGGATACCTCCCGAGCAGGTAAAGCAGACCGAACAGAACGGCCTCTTGCTCATCTCTACCCCGTACTATACCGTATCCATCAAAAAGGGTGCCACCTCCTATCAGGATGTGAAGCTTTTGGACAGCGCCGGTGAAAACATTTGGACTCCCGGTTCGGCTAACCATACGGCAGAATGTTACCTCCCTGAGCCCTACGCCACCCCCGCCGTTTGGTCATTCAACGACTCCCCGCGCCTCATCAAGACCGAGGCTGCATACACCCCCGTAGATGAAAAGAATAACGGATGGAGCTATATCGCAAGCGTCCACGATCACTACATATTCGTCCCGATGGGTGATGCAGCACAGCTTCGTTACGACTTCAACAAGCTGACAGGTGCCTGCGAGATGGTGCCCGTCAAGACATTGGGACTGTGGTACTCCCGCTTCACTGCCCTGTCGGATCAGAACATCTATAATCTCATCAAAAACTACCATCGTCGTGACTTTCCGCTGGATGTATTTGTGGTGGATACGGATTGGCGCTTGGGAAGCTCCACAGGCTATGATGTCAATACCACCTACTTCCCGGACATTGAGGAATTCTATGCCAAGGCCGCCGAACTGGGGGTACTGACCCTCATGAACGACCACGTCCGTGACTACGGCGGCTCCATGCTGGAGGCCGATCAGCTGAACTGGTTCACCGAAAATCTCCAGAAAAAGCTCAATCAGGGCATGAGCGCCTGGTGGTACGACCGAAACTGGAGCTACCATCTGAATTCCCCCTTCCACGGCTTCCACGGTGACCTTTTGGGTTAGGATATGTACTACACCCTGACCGATGCAGTCAACGGAAACAATCGCACATGGATGCTTTCCAACGTCTATTGGATCACCAACGCCACGATCTCATCCCCTCCCCATGTCTCCTCCCACCGCTATAGCCTACAATGGACAGGTGACATCCAGAGCAACAGCCAAGCGCTTTATAGGGAATTGGAAAACGCGGTCTATGCGGGCGCGGCGGCCGCCATGCCCTACGTCATCAGCGACATCGGCGGCCATTTTGGAGATCCCGATCCCGATCTCTACGTCCGCTGGGTGCAGTACGGCGCTTTGTCCTCCATCATGCGCTTCCATGCCTGCGGCCCTGACCGTTCTCCTTGGATCAAGGGAAAGACCGCCCAGGATATTGCCCGCGTCTACATCCGTATGCGCTACCGCCTCATGCCCCTGTATTATAGCCTGGCACGGGATAATTACGATACCGGTATGCCCATTATGAAGCGGCTGGACTTCGTCTATCCGCAATATGAGGAGGCTCGCCGCAACGACCAGTATCTGCTGGGCGACAACATTCTGGTTGCCCCCATCACCGTCAATCCCGACTACCAGCCACTCCCCGCCGAATGGCTCACCGCCTTGGATGGATCCCAAGGCTTTACCGCCGAATACTACCGCAATACCAACCTCTCGGGCAAACCCTATCTCACCCGCGTGGATCCCACCATTGATTTTGACTGGGGCGGCGGATCCCCTGCCAATGGCATCCCCAGCGACAACTACAGCGTTCGCTGGACGGCAACCTTTACCAACAAGGCAGAGCTCCCTGTCCGTCTCGCTACCCTGTCCGACGACGGCATCCGCGTCAGCGTGGACGGTAAGTGGATCATCAACAACTGGGCGGACTCGGATTCGGTGTTGACCGAGAACACCGCGTTTCAGATCGAACCCGGTCAGACCTGTGAGATCGTAGTGGAGTACTACGAGAGTGCCTGGCAGGCAAAGGCACACTTGTACTACGCCCCCGTCCTGTCGTCTGACGGCAAGGAGTTCCGCGAGGTCTTCATTCCCGACGGAACCTGGATGGATGTTTGGTCGGGTGAGACCTTCACGGGGCCGCAAACCGTCACCGTGGGCCATACCGTTTACACCTCCCCCGTTTTCGTGAGAACCGGCAGCTTTACGGTACTGGCCGACGATGCTGACACCCTGTCCACCTCGGATTGGGGCAAGCTGGCTCTGGATGTATATCCCGATGCAAAAGAGGCTGACTTCACCTACGAGCTTTATGAGGACGACGGCACCACCGAGGATTACATGAACGGTAACTTCCGCCGTACCCCCATCCGTATGGTACAGGACGGACAAAAGCTTGCGTTCCGTATTTCCCCCGCCAAGGGCGACTACGCCACCGACTTCACCACCCGTACCTACACGCTCCGCATCCATGAAGCCGAGGGCTTTACGGTGGACACCGTAGAGGTAAACGGCGAGGCCGTGGAGTTTACCCGTCTCCAACAGGCCGAAGCCTACACCGCAGACGGTCTGCCCTTCGCCTTTGACACCGCCGCCTGCGACAGCGACGTGGTACTGATCACCTTCACCGCCCCCATCGGCGAGACCACCGTGGTGACGGTCAATCACGCCGACACAAGCATCATTTCGTAATCAATTTTTTGAAATAAAAAATTCAAGATAGGAGAACCTACCATTCTGGATGCAGCCATTTGACCCCCTGCGTGCGCCGAAGAAAGAGGCTATCCAAAGTAACCGAGCGCACGCTATGCAAGCCTTGCGGCTTGCGGAGTTCAGATTCTCAAAACAAGTTCTACAAAAATAGAAAAGGCACTGCTATGCAGTGCCTTTTCTATTTTTGGTGAGCCATTACCCGAATATGTTGAACACCCTTATAGTCCCAAAGGAATCCGTACGTACTTTTGTTCGATTATATGGAGGCAGGAGATAACCCATGAGACATCCAGACAGCTCAAATCGTTTTGAGGTCAAGCCAAATGAATCTAGGGTGATAGCAGTAGGGTGTGTTGTCGCCGTTCCACACGTTCGTATTATAGCTGATCAGTAAACGGCTTCCCTCCGACAGATGGGGATGTGCCTTGGCGTTATACGTAAATACCGTATCCTCCTTGCCTTCCGCGTCCAGCACTTTCTCACCAGCCTCGGGCACGCGGTAAAAACGGACGGCCTCGCCAAAAGGCCCGTACGGCGTGTCTGCGATGGCATAGGCAATATCACCGGAAACGCATTGATCCATGAATACGGCTATGTATTTCCCGGCCTTCGGGCCTACGGGAATGGGCGTCACACTGTATTCGCGGGATATGCCCCGGATCACGGAGGCGGAATCGGCCAGATTCATGCTCCATCCGCTTCCGTCATAGTATCTCAGCTTGGAAAAATCGGGAAAATCCTCGGCCTTGATGCGGGAAACGTAACCGCTGTAACCGCGACCGCCACCGTAGATGTAGATATATCCGTCAGGGTCGGGCGCTCCCGCTTCTTTGGTATTTACGTGGACGGCGTATCCGTAGTCAATGGCCAGCTCACCCTTTGGGGTCAGCATACACAACTGAGGTATAGGTTCGATGAGGGAATAATGCTGATAATCAACGTTGCCCTCCATGATCGGGAACACGGCCATGTCCACCCTGTCATTGACGAGTCCGATGGGGGTATAGCAAAACAGATACAGCTTATCCCCCAGCACAAGACCGTCTGTGAACCATTTCGGAGCGCCCACAAGATTTTTCTTTTCATTATCATCGAGATCCTGCATGTCAAGGGTGCAGCTGCCGCCCTTTCCCCAGACAAATCTACGCCTCGCGGCATCGGGCTTATTTCCCTCGAGGATGGCGGAGGTATGGTTCGGCATAGCCTCCCGCACGGCTTTTCTTCCGTCTTTGCTCGTAGTACCGAACAGCGTATCGCTGAAAATAAAAAAGGTTTGCGTGCTTTCGGCGGCACTCGCAAAAGCATCGTTTCCATTCAGCGCAAAGGAGTAGATCCCGTCGGCCCCGATCCACGCGGTTTCGGTCACATCGTATCTCTCAAAAAGTCTGCTCCATTCATCCGCCGCCTCCACCTTTACGGCAGGCTCGATATGGATACTGTTCTTCATTGTTTCGTCCATAGAATTCATCGGTGAGCCCCAATCAGGCTTCGTTTTTCTCCTTCACATAATTTTTTGATAGCCGATTGCAAAATGATTCAAATTTGGATTTATCGGTCTGACGGTCACGCATCTTAGCTTTCCCCGGCAGGAAAGGCTAAGGAACGCGACGGCCCCACCGCTATATAATTATACCATAAAAGTAATCTTGGGTCAAGATGCCGACGAACTTTTGAAAAAAAACGAAAGAAATTTGAAAAATTATAGTAAAAAAATCCGAACCAATTTCGATTGACGAAATAGTTCGGATTTATTACGTTTGGTGACCCGGACGGGAGATCGAAATCCTCGCTGCGCTCGGGGCAAGTTGCACCAAGAAAGTAGAAGCGGGAAACTTGCTTGCAACTTGCAGGCTTCTCATACCGAAGCGGATAAACAAAAACAGTCTATGTCGAACTTTGTTCAACATAGACTGCTTTTGGTGGCCCGTACGGGAATCTGACCCCCTGCGTGCGCCGAAGAAAGAGGCTATTCCAAGTAACCGAGCGCACACTATGCAAGCCTTGCGGGGTTCAGATTCTCAAAACAAGTTCTACAAAAACAGAAAAGGCACTGCCATGCAGTGCCTTTTCTGTTTTTGGTGAGCCATTCCAAACCTATATTGAACCGAAAACCACCGTTTGATGCCAGTATTATACCATAGAACAGTCCGATTGTCAATCATTATCCCGCCAACATTTCAATTTTGATGATATCCGTCTCCAATTCATCCTTATGCAGCGAAACTCTTGGCAAGTATCCGACTCCAACAAAAAAAGAACAGCCCCGATCATCGTCGGGGCCATTCCTGAGTGGCGTATTGAGGTATATTTCGATTTTATTGTTGTAGAGCACGATTTTACGGATGAAAAAATCGACCAACATGGCACTCTCCATTTTCAGTGCTTCCACATAATACTCACGGATCATGCTTTCGGGAATTTTTACAATTGCCTTGCTTTGCTCGATCAGGATCTCCTTTTCCAGCTCGCCTTGCTGCTGCTCCAGTTCATGCAATCGCTTGTTAGTGGTCGCGGACATGATGCCTTGCTCCAAAGCGGCTACCAGATTGTCCAGGGCTTTGTCCACCTTGGTTTTCTCGCGGAGCAGTGTAGTCAAACGAGGATTTTGCACACATTGGCGCTCTTGCTCACGCAGTAGATTAGTGACTAAATCGTCCATGGTCTCTTTCTTGGAGAGTTCCTTCACAATGATGTTGATGACGAATTCCTCAAGAACCTCCTTACGGATCATTTGCATTTCGCAACCGTTGCGATGCTGCTTGTCACCTCTGCATCGGTAATAGCGAATCACGTCACCATTTCTCGCTGTTCCGGTTTCTGCACTGATCGAATGACCGCAATAACCGCAGGTGACTTTATTGCGTAGCAGATAAACAGCTTTTACGCATTTTCGTCCAAAACGGTTCTTATCTACTTTTCGACGGACGGTTTCATAGAGCTGTTGCGGAATAATACGAGGGTACATATTGTCAATCACCTCATCACCGATGCGGTATATGCCTGAATATTTCTCATTCTTCAAAATGCCGTAGACCGTATTCATGGTGAAGGGCTTTCCTTTATGTAATATGCCTCGTGCCGTCAACTCGTTGATGATAGCGCGTACACAAACGCCCATTGAAAATTGCTCATACATAAACTGAACTGCTTCGGCCCGTTCCGGGTCAATGACGATCTTCTTTCCTTCAGATTTATAACCGTAGGGAAGGATCCCTCCTTGAAAATTACCTTTCCGTCGTGTCTCGTACATTCCGCGCTTGACCTTCTGTGAAAGCTCGGCGGAGTAGTACTGATTCATACCCTCCAAAAGCGATTCCAAAATGATGCCCTCGGGCGTGTCAGGGATGTTCTCCATGGCCGACAGCACCTTCACACCGTTATTTTTCAAGGTGTTCTTGTGTACGGTTGCCTCGTACTTGTTTCGAGAAAAACGATCCAGCTTGTAGACCAGAACGTAGTTCCATTGCCTCTTCCCGCTGTCCTTCATCATGCGCTGGAAATCGGGTCGCATATCGTTGGTACCTGTCATAGCGCGGTCGATGTAGGTATCTACGATCAGGATCCCGTTTCGCTCGGCGTAATCGTTGCATACGCGAAGCTGACCCTCAATGGATTGCGCGGTCTGGTTGTCGCAGGAATACCGAGCGTAAATGACTGCTGTTTTCATGTTGCTTTTTCCTCCGTTTCTTTGGATTTTGCGGTTTGGTTTTGTTGGCGATAGAGTTCACGGATGCGGATGAACAGGGACGCACACAGATATTCTTTCTGCTCCGCATTCAGGGTTTGGAGATTGGCTTCTCCGCTAACCAAGGTTTCATGCTCTAATGTGGTCATTCTTCTCCTTTCTTTTGAGCATAGAAAAAAGGCATAGTACGGCTGATGGATTCGTACTACGCCCTTGGTGCAACCTCTGTCCCTATGCGGAAATCGCGGCTTGTCACTGCTATACGATTTTCTATGTGTCCCTATTATAGCAGATCGTAAAATGAAATGTAAGAAAATTTTCCCCAACACTTTCAGAAACTTTTAGTATAAAGTGAAACTTAATCCCAACCATTTCCAAATAATCTTGTATAAGGCAAAACTTTATCCCAAATTGTCCAAACATTTTCTTTTCATTCTCTATTTACACCAACAAACCATCAGAACCCACCGAAACCGTCAAGGGAAAAAGGAAAAAGTATTGCAGTCATATCACGAAAAAAGAGCCGATTTGAACGACAGACCATCTGTCAATCCAATCGGCTCTATGAATTTTCAGCGATACTTTTTCCCCCTTGACGGGGGCGGTGGCGTTCTGATATACTCTATCCTTTAAATAAGAGGGGGAAATTGTGTAAGTGTAGCTGAGAACGAATAATGAAAATTATTCATTTGAAAAAGTCAATCCTGAAAATGACATTTGGGGTGTTGATAATCGGATGTATGAGAATATAAATGATAATCTTCGTCAGACATGAAGCAAATTCATATAAAATATGTGCTTTGACATTTATTTATTTATTTATTTATTCTTCCAATATAATAGTACGATTCAAGGTAGGATCGAGACCGTATCCGTCCTGTAAGCTATACAAAAAAACATAATCCGAAGGAAGATTTCTTGGAGAATAACCTGTAGTTTTTTTGAAGACTCTATTAAAATTTCGTATGGTATTAAACCCGCATCTATCAGATATCTCAGTGACACTCATGCATCCATTCTGCAGCATTTCGATTGCTGCGGCAATCCTGACGGTATTCAGATACTGCGTAAAGGTCATGCCGAATATGATATGGAACACTTTAGAAAAATGAGGTTCACTAAATTTCATGTGTTTAGCAGCGCTTTCAAATGTGATCGTAGCATATTCGACAGAGATTTTTCTACATAATTCTCGATAGATTTCATAGGTACTCATTTTACCGACTGTTTCGCTCTTTCGTTCAACGGTTGGGGAGTTACGGAATAATGTGATGAAGAATTGAACGGACATGCAGTTGACCATCATGTCGCTGTTTTCGTCACTGCGCTTTAACTCCAAATAAACGGATTCAAGAAAAGATTTTACATCTACTTCTTCGTCGATGATTGGTGATAATAAAATTTTGGGAGCCAATATCTTTTCGAAATACTCCTTGTCGGCTTTCAGTACGGTGATCACTGTTTGGTCATCCGCATGGATATGATGGATATCATTACTGTTGACAAATACACTTTCGTTCAAACCCACCTTAAATAAATGCTCATTTACAGTAATTTGTGCAGATCCTTTGTTTACGTGTATTAGTTCATAATCACTATGATAGTGAGAAAGATTGTTGAGATTTTTATATTTAATGCAACTGATTTTTGATTGACCCTTGCTGTTACTGGTTTCAAACATCGTATTCATATAAAATCCTCCTTTTTGCATTGATTATAACACAAAAATTAATAAATGTCTATATTCTAACAAAAAAATTCTTGTAAAAAAATATCATATAGGGTACACTAATGATGTAGACATAATGTATACGTAAAATAATATGTGATTATCTTATGGAAGGAATACCTCTGAATTCACCGGGCTTGTTCGGGATAGGATTGCACTTTTGGACGCAACCGTCGAACACGCGGATGTAGGGCTTGCCTGCTTGACTGACACAAGCGATGACGAGATCGGTATCCGTGACATAACCGAGACCTGTTATCTTCTCGGTCGTATCTTTTCGATACCGTGTAATGGAGTAGACTGCTTTTTTCATCTTGGATTACCTCCTGATTTTTTATTTTGCCTTTCGGCAGGGTCAGGGGAGCATAGGTCGGGAGGTAATCGCGTTTATTACGAGTGAAGTGTTCAAATGTCAACGAGAGGTATTGATCACTTTCAGTACACGAAAAAATATTGCTTATGGATAAAGAAAAAAGCCAAGTATTGCCACTTGACTTTCTCGATGATTATTTCATTTTTCAGCGATATTTTTTCACGTTGACATTTGAGAGACCTATGCTACACTAGACCAGGCCGAAGAGGCAAAAAAATCAGGAAAAATCTATGGGGTAGGTTTACATTACATGAGTTGTGTGGTATAATAAATCATAAAAGAAAAATGTCGGTTCTTTGGTCGTAAAAAGGAGAATGAAATGAGTTTAGGTATAATGTTAATCAAGGGTGTTGACCTGTTTCTTCAAAATTATGTGACAGGAAAATACGAAAAATTTGAAAAGAAAATGAGAGAAAAGAAGGAGAAAGAAAACTTCAAGAAAAGTCTTGAGGATTTTGCTGACAAGTTTGTTGGAAAACATCAAAATGAGATTGTCGCAACCAGTCAATTTGCTGATTACATAGACGGTTATAATGTTACTGGCCATGTATTGGAATACTACTTTGAACCGAAAGAGAGTCCTACGGAATTTTGTAAAAAGCAGTCTACAATGGCAAGAGACATCCTTGGGAAGACTTGCCGAATTAGTCCTATTGATAAATCAATAGAAGCTTTCCATAGCGGGCTCTACGATTTTGTTAACCAGTATTTTCAGAATAAAACTCCGGAAGAAAACGCAGCACTATTACATACATCAATGCAAAATCAAATAACTCTGGAGGAGCTAAAGAAAGAGTTAATATCTCAAAAACCTATAGTTACGAAACAAGCGTACACGCTGGATTGGGATCCTATCCCCAGAAAATTCTTTCAACAGAGTAATAATGAAATTTGCTCAGACAGCTTGTTTGAAATATGTAAAAGAGAAAAGCATGTCGTTTTGCTGGACACTGCAGGCTCGGGAAAAAGTGTAGAATTATTGCGTGTTGCGGCTATTGCTTCGACGAAAGACAACGATACATTCCCTTTGTTGGTAAGTCTACACTTACTTTCTGAACAAACAATTGAAGAAATTGTTCATGAAGCATATCCTAAAATCAAAGATCAACAACTTTTTTTGATATTTGATGCTTATGACGAAGTGCTTCCAGAAGAACGTGCTAAGTTTGCTAGATCGGTGAATTATTTTGTGAAAAAGCATCCAGAGACGAAAATCTTGATTTCTTCCAGAAGTAATTTTTATCAGACAGGCGATGAAAAAGAGAAGGGAGCGACATTTGACAACTTCAAAGTGTACGGTTTAGTACCGTTATCTAACGAAGATATTGAGGCGCACGTAAAAAGCAAAGAGATATCGACAGAGCTTTTTTGGCAAGTTATTAACGCCAATTCATTGGACGATTTGATTTTAATCCCGTTTTATTTGAACTATATTTGCGAACTTTTACAAAGGAACGTCGTTATTTCCGGCAAAAGTCAATTAATGGATCAGATAGTATGCTCTCTGTTTGCGCATGATCTTGAGAAATATGTCAATACAGTGCAATTGGATGAACAAAGAGAACGTATTCTGTGGCAGTTAGGAAAATTGGCTTTTGCCATGCAGAGTATGCATCAAAAGAGTTTAGCAGATACGGATTATCAAATATTGATGGGAGTGGATCCCTATTCGCAGATTAAATATTCCGGATTGTTTAAAAAGACCACCAATAAGACTTGGGAATTTGAACACAATAATTTCCGCGAGTATTTGGCAGCAAAATACCTATCAGGGCTTGAGTTGGAGGACATCAAAACAATTGTTTGCGTGGAGGGAGGAAATATCAAAGAATCGTGGATCAATGTTCTTTCCTATCTGGTTATTATGTATGAGGACGATTCTATACTTAACTGGATTATTGAGACAAATCCTGAAATGGTTATTTCTTTTGAAAAAGATCGAATGTCCCAAAACGATAGAACGAAAATCATGATCTCTTTGTTAAATACTTGGGCAGAGCGTAACGTGTGGCTATCCAGGAAATACGGTCATATTAGTAGAATCGCAAATCTTGGTCAAAGCAAAGAATTTCTTGATTATCTATTAGAGCGGATAAATAATCCCAAGCATTTCAGGGAGCGAGCTAATGCTTTACACATTTTGTTCTTTTTCACTGAGAAATACGGAATGGAGGAAAGAATACGACAAGTCCTGTTTGACTTCATTAAACAAGGTGTTGATGAAGAAT
>JAZRFR010000278.1:0-23060 GCA_045643785.1 Eubacteriales bacterium
GAACGAGGAAACTCCCCGATAAACCCCAATTTGAACATTACGAAAAGATAAAGACTGCAAGGAGGAAAGCCCGTGAAACTGTTGGAATCGGGACAGATGTATCTGGAGACCATATACGTTCTGTCCAAGGAAAAGACCGCCGTTCATTCGATCGATATAAGCGAGCATATGGGCTACTCCAAGCCCAGCGTCAGCCGCGCCATCGGCATTCTGAAAAACGGAGGCTACGTGGAAATGGCGGAGGACGGCTCACTAACGCTGACCGAGGCAGGGATTTCCGTGGCGGAGAAAATATACGAGCGGCATACCATTCTGACCGAATTTTTGGTTCGGCTCGGCGTGGATCGAGAGACCGCCGCCGAGGATGCCTGTAAGATGGAGCACGACATCAGCGACGTGTCCCTGCAGGCGCTCAAGAATTTCATTGAATCATAAAAAAATCCCGACAAGATTGTCGGGATTTTTATGTCGTATGGGGATAATTTTACGAGGATTTCTTCTTGCGGAACAGGGACTTTTTCGGCGGAACCTCCTCCGCGGAGGACACCGTCACCGTTTTGTCGTAGACGGCAAAGAAGTCCAGAACCTTTTGCCTGTACACCTCGGGCGCGACCAAAAAGCTTACGCCGTGTCCCGCGCCGTTTACCAAAAGCAGATCCTTGGGGGCGCGGCAGGCGTAATAGTTTTCCATGCTCATGCGCCAGGGAACGAAATCGTCCTCGGTGCCGTGGACGAACAGGCAGGGAATGGTCTCGTTTTCGGTCATAGCCTGCAGGGGGGAGTATTTCCCAAAGGTGAAGTTTTCCCGGATCTTGCAGTTCAGGTTGATGGCCGCCAGGGTGGGAGACGCCATGCCGCCGATGGATTTCTTCAGGGTGATCTTGATGATCTCCTGGGCGGAGGAGTAACCGCAATCCGCGATCACGCCCGCCACGCGGCCGGAGATGGCTTGGCCAATCTCGCCGCCCGTGGCCATGAGAACGGTGGCCGCGCCCATGGACACCCCGCACAGGTAAACGGGAAGGCCGGTGCGATGGCGCTCCAGCCATTTCAGCCAGGAGAGAATGTCGCGGCTCTCCTTGATGCCGTAGGAAATGAGATCGCCGCCGCTCTCGCCGTGGCAGCGCTGGTCAATGAACAGCAGGTTGCAGTCGTGATCGTGAAAGAAGGGGGCGCTGGCCGAAAAGTCCAGATTCCAGCAGCTATGCCAGCCGTGGGCCAGGATGACGGTGCGCTTGGCGCCCTCGACGGGGTACCAGCGGGCGCGCAGAACGTAGCGATCCTTGGAGCGGATGGCCACCTGGGTCATGGGGGTATGCAGGAGAGCTTGCGCCTTCTCCCGAATTTCGGGGTCAACGGGGGCGTCGGAGGTCTTCGTGGCGGCGGCAATGATGGCGTCGGTGAAGGGCGCGCGACGGCGGGCAACCACCGACGTCATGATCTCGGTGTAGATCGCGGTGGCGGCCAGCGCCGCACCGCCTACGATCACGCCGACGCCTGCGGCAATGTGAGCCGCGGTAAGAGGCTTCTTACTCATGGGAAACCTCCCGAACGGTGTCGGACGCGGGGGCGGGTTCCTTGGAGAGGGGCTCAGAGCTCTGCTCGGCGGCCTGTGCGGCGCGCGCGGCGGCCTTGCGAGCCTCGTACTCGGCTACGGTAATGGGCGCTTCCTCCTCCTCGGTCTCGGGGCGGTGGATCTCCCGATGGGCGCGCATGCCGTGGAATACCATCAGGACACCGAGAGGAATGGTGAGGCGGATGATCCACTCGTGCAGTTCCATCAGAAGGGTGATGTCGATATAGGCATCGGTTTGGGGAATGGTTTCCCCCGCGGCCAGAGCGTTGGTGTGGAGCGCGTCGCTGATTTCGGCCAGATAGGGAAGCAGGACGGCGTAAACGAGAACCGTGACACCCACGACCTCCCAGAACATTTCGCGGCGGGCGACACCGTCGCGGCGGTCGGCTTTGTGGTAGACCATATAGTGGAACAGGCAGATGACGATGAAGGGCAGGGACAGCCCGATCTGCTTTGTAAACCAGGCGAGGGTCTTGCTCTCATCTTCAAGCAGGCGGTCGCGGTAGAAGTCGAAGGCGGTGTAGTACACGTACAGGCAGGCGGCGGTCAGCGCCGTCAGAAGAAGACAGCACAGAATGACGCGCAGGATGCTGAATTTGTATTTATATTTGGTTACGCCGATGGCGGACGTCTGATCGGACATGGGGAAACCTCCGTGAATCTAAAATACCAGTATCAGTATACCACAAAATTGCGGGATTGTCCAGTACCTGGAAAGAATTTTACAATTTGATCCGAAAATATTCCGATAAAAAGAAAAGAGGGCGCAAAACCCTCTTTTCACATTTTAAATTACTTTTTCAGAGCCAGAGCCTGCTCGATCTTCTGCACCAGAACCTCGGTGGTCAGGCCGTAGGCCTCCAGCAGGGGAGGAACCTTGCCCGAACGACCAAAGGTGTCGTTCACTCCCATGCGAACCACGGGGACGGGGCAGGACTCGCAGACGCACTCGGCTACGGCAGAGCCCAGACCGCCGATGACGTTGTGCTCCTCCACGGTAACGATGGCGCCGGTCTCGGCGGCGGCCTTGGTGACCAGCTCGGTATCCAGAGGCTTGACGGTGGGCATGTTGATGATGCGTACCGAAATACCCTTGGCGGCGAGGATCTCAGCGGCCTCCTTGGCATTGGGCAGGAACATACCCGAGTTGATCACGGTGATATCGGCACCCTGGGAGATGACCTCGCCCTTGCCGATCTCGAAGGTGTAGGTGGCCTCATCGTGGACCACCGGCACGGCGTAGCGGCCGAAACGGATATAGAAGGGGCCGTCGGTCTCCAGAGCGGCCTTCATGGCGCCTGCGGCCCCCACGGCGTCGGAGGGGTTGATGACGGTCATGCCGGGAATGACGCGCATGATGGCGAGATCCTCCAGGCACTGGTGGGTCGCGCCGTCCTCACCCACGGTGATACCCGCGTGAGTGGCGCAGATCTTGACGTTCAGGTGGGGGTAGGCAACGCTGTTGCGGATCTGCTCAAAGGCGCGTCCGGCGGCGAACATGGCAAAGGAGGAGGCGACCACGGTCTTGCCCGCGGCGGCCAGTCCCGCGGCGATGCCCACCATGTTGCCCTCGGCAATACCGCAATCAAAGAAGCGGTTCGGGTAAGCCTTGGCGAAATAGCAGGTCTTGGTGGCTTCGGCCAGGTCGGCGTCCAGCACCACAAAGTCCTTCTCGGCGCCCAGCTCCACGAGGGTCTTACCGTAGGCCTCGCGAGTGGCGATCTTTTGTCCCAATTCAAACATGGTATCTACCTCCTTACAGCATTGCGCGGAGCTCGGCCACGGCCTGCTCGTACTGGGCGTCGTTGGGAGCGGAGCCGTGCCACTTCACCTGATTCTCCATGAAGGAAACGCCCTTACCCTTGACGGAATTGGCTACGATGGCGGTGGGCTTGCCCTTGACGGCCTTAGCCTCGGCGAAGGCGGCCGCGATCTGATCGAAATCGTGGGCGTCGATGGTGATGACGTGGAAGCCGAAGGATGCCAGCTTGCCCTCGTAGGGAGCGGGATTGACGATATCGGCGATGGGGCCGTCGATCTGCAGGCCGTTGAAGTCAATGACCACGCAGAGGTTGTCCAGATCGTGACGGGCGGCGAACATGAGGGCCTCCCAGACCTGACCTTCCTCGGATTCACCATCGCCTACGATGGTGTAGGTGCGGTAGTCCTTGCCGTCGATCTTGGCGGGGAGGGCCATACCCACGGCGGCAGAGATACCCTGACCCAGGGAGCCCGTGGTCATGTCCACGCCGGGAATGTGCTTCATATCGGGGTGACCCTGGAGGACAGAGTCAATGTGACGAAGGGTGAGCATATCCTCAAAGGGGAAGAAGCCCTTGCGCGCCAGAGTGGCGTACAGAGCGGGGGCGGCGTGACCCTTGGAGAGCACGAAACGGTCGCGATCCTCCCACTTGGGGTTTTTGGGATCCACGTTCATTTCGGAGAAGTACAGGTACGCCATGATATCGGCGATGGAGAGGGAACCGCCGGGGTGACCCGAGGCGGCGGCATGGGTGCCATCCAGGATCCCCAGGCGGATCATGGTGGCTTCTTGTTTCAGTTGTGCGAGCTTCGCAGCATCCATGGTAGGCTCCTTTCTTCCGTCGTGGTGACGGCGGTCTCCGTTGCCTTGAGGCGCAGGAGAACATACTGGTACTATTGTACCATGAAAGCGGGGATTTGTCAATAGGGAAGAACATTGGAAGAATAAAAAATGCCGATAACGGCTCATGTGTTTTTCAGAGTCGTTATCGGCTGTATGCAGGGGCAGGATTATTTTTTCCACGTGGAGGGGGCGAAGAGTGCCAGCATGGGGAAGATTCCCAAACGGCCTGCAAGCATATCGAAAATCAAAACAAACTTGGAGGGAATGGAAAAGAATCCAAAATTGCCCGTGGGGCCGACCAGATTCAATCCGGGGCCGATGTTGTTGATCATGGCTGTTACCGCAGTAAAATTGGTAATGAGGTCATGGTTGTCGAAAGAAATGAAAATAACGGATAACACAAACAGGAGCATATACCAAATGATGTACACATTGGTGATGCGTACCACCGAGTGCTCGACGGGATGTCCGTCGATGGCGATGCGCTTGACGCGGTGAGGATGGATCAAATTGCCCAGCTCGGTGAACGCCCCACGGAACAGAATCATGAGGCGAGAGATCTTGAGACCGCCGCTGGTGGAGCCGGCGCATCCGCCTACGAACATAATGAGAACCAAAAGGGTGCGGGACAGCTCGGGCCACAGGTTAAAATCCGTGGTGGCAAAGCCGGTGGTTGAAATCAAAGATGCTACTGTAAAGGAGACGTGGCGTATGGCCTCACCCAAGGTGTCAAAGGTGCCCCGAACGTTCAGGGTGATTACCAGAATGGCGATGCCGACAATGTAGATGAAGCGCCGCAGCTCGGCATTGAAGCCCTCTTTGAACTTGCCCAGCAAGAACAAATAGTAGCAGGAGAAGTTGACCGAGAACAACAGCATGAATACAGTCACCACGATTTGGCTGTAGGGAGAAAATCCGGCAAAACTATCGTTTCGGATGCCGAATCCACCGGTGCCTGCGGTGGCGAAGGCTGTGTTGAGGGACTCGAATACGGTCATGCCACCGAACAGGAGAAGGAGGAACATGACAAAGGTCATGACCAGGTAGATGCTGTACAGGATCAGCGCGGTGGTCTTGACGCGGGGCACCAGCTTGGAGACCGAGGGACCGGGGCTTTCGGCCTTCATGATGTGCATATTCTGACCGCCCGACAGGGGAACGAAGGCCATGATGAAGACCAGAACGCCCATGCCGCCGACCCAGTGGGTAAAGCTGCGCCACATGAGCATACACTTGGGCAGGGATTCCACCTCGGTGAGAATGGAGGCACCCGTGGTGGTAAAGCCCGAAACCGTCTCAAAAAGGGCGTCCACATAGTTCGGGATACAGCCCGAGAGGAAGAAGGGAAGGGCGCCGAAGACCGACAGGACGATCCAGGAAAGGGATACGATGACGAATCCCTCGCGGGCGTACAGAGTGGAATTTTTGGGCTTTTTCAGCACGCAAAGAATCCCGATGCCGCCGCAGAGGAGCATGGTGGCGAGGAAATGCCACACCTCAATTTCTCGGTAGACCAGGGCGGTTATGGCGGGCACGGCCATGAAGCCGCACTCGAAAATGAGCAACCAGCCCAGGATATTACGGATCATACGGTAATTCATAGGTTGCCTCTCAATCCAACATATCCGCAATGTCGTCCATCATTTTCGCGCGGGAAACGATCACGACCCGATCGCCTGCCAGGATCTTATCCGAGCCGCGGGGGATGATGACCTTATTCTGACGGATGATGGCGGCGATGAGGACGTCCTTCTTTTTGCTCAGCTTCATGAGGGGAATGTTCGTCACGGGAGAGCCATCCTTGACGGTGTATTCGGTGGCTTCGACCTTACCGTGGATGATGTTGTACAGCGTTTCCATGCTACTGCCCATGGAGTTCTTCATGGCGCGGACGTAGCGGGCGATGAGATCGGCCGTGATATTTTTGGGGTAGATGGTGGAATCCAGATCCAGGTGCTTGATGACGTCGTCAAAGGCGATGCGGTTGATCTTGGTGACGACCTTGGGGTGTCCCACGCTCTTGGCAAAGAGGGACAGGAAGATGTTTTCCTCGTCCAGACCCGTCAGCGCCACGAAGGCGGATGCGCCGGCGATGCCTTCCTCCATCAAAAGCTCCTGATCCGAGGCGTCTCCGCAAATGATGCTGACGTCGGGGAACTTGACGCACAGCTCGTCACAGCGCGCCGGATTCTTTTCGATGATCTTGACAGCCACCCCCGAGCGGTGCAGGATGCGGCAGAGATACTGGGCGGTCTCGCCGCCGCCTACGATCATGACGTCCCTAACGGCCTTGGTTCTATAGCCGATGGTGCGGAAGAAGTCGGCGGCGTTCTTGGGAGAGGCTACCACGGAGATGATGTCCTTCTCGGCAAACACGAAATTACCGTCTGCGATGTAGGCCTCGTCACCGCGCTCTACGGTGCAGACCAGCACGTCGCACCCCAGCTTGGCCACGACGTCCTTGACGGCCATGCCCGAAAGACGGCTGCCCTCGGGGATCTTATATTTCAGAAGCTCCACCTTGCCCTCGGCAAAGGTGTCGATCTTGATGGCGGAGGGGAAGCGCAGAACGCGGGCGATCTCGGCCGCCGCGGCGTGCTCGGGGTTGATGACCATGGCCAGCCCCAGCTCGTCCTTCAGGTAGTCGGCCTCGGAGCTGTAAGCGGGATTCTTGACCCGCGCGATGGTCTGGCAGTCCCGCGTTTTCTTGGCAATGAGGCAGCAGAGCAGATTGAGCTCGTCCGAGCCCGTGACGGCGATGAGAAGATCGGTCTTGTGGATGCCGGCCTCCTCCTGAACCGTATGGGTGGCGCCGTTGCCCACGAAGCCCATGATATCCAGTCTGGCGGAGAGGCTGGTTACAGCCTCGGCGCGGGTATCCACCACGGTAATATTATTGCCTTCTTCATTGAGCTGCTCGGCCAGGGTCTGTCCGACCTTGCCGCAACCGACGATCATGATATTCATACAGTACCTCCGCGCATATCAGATGTGGGTATATTTGATGATATTGTACCACGAATCGTCGGATTTGTCAAGAGAAAAAAAGAGAGGCTTATCCGATTCCGTACGTTCCCGTCAGGGGATCCCGAAATATCCCGATCTCGGGGGGAAGGAAGGTGAATAGGACGAACAGAACGGCGATCACCCAGAGCGCCGCGAGGGAAAGCCCGGGGCGGCGACAGATCACGGTTTCTTTCTCGAAAAGCCGTGTCTCGCAGATATACGCGATGGCGGCGGCGACAAAGAAAATGGCGATATTGATCCAGTCGGGGGAGGGGCCGATGACACCGTTGTAGGTGTAGAAGATCACGGGTATCAGGGCAAGACCCAAAAGGATCCCGCGGAGCTTGACGCACCAAAAATTCTCTCGGTCTTTGAAGAAAAGGCTTTGGACGACGGCAAATAGGAACATAGGCCAAAAGAGAAGCTTCATATGCTCCCAGGTGGATTCGTTCACCCCTGAAAAGGGGGCGACCCACGCAGCCTTCCCCAGCCAGTCGTATAGGAAATGCAGGAGCGTGCCCCCGAGGGAGGTTACGGTGAAGCCGAGCAGTTGCCACAGGCGGATGGAGCGATTCATAGAACACCTCGCGGGTTTTTGTTACAGTATACGCGGGAAAAGGGACGGGTATGCCCGCAGAACCCTTGACACGTGGAGATATATTTGGTATAATGGGGTATATTGTTACGGAAGGGAGAATATCCGTGAAAACACCCGTTACCGAAGTCGTAGCCGCCCTCATTTGGCAGGGCGATCGATTCATGATCTGCCAGCGCCCCGCCCACAAGGCAAGAGGACTCCTGTGGGAGTTCGTCGGCGGAAAAGTAGAGCCCGGCGAGACCAAAGAGCAAGCCCTCATCCGCGAGTGTCGGGAGGAGCTGGCCGTGACCCTGTCGGTGGGAGAGGTGTTCACCGACGTGACCCATGAATACCCCGATCTGACGGTGCATCTGACCCTGTTCAACGCCACCATCGCCGAGGGAGTGCCCCAAAAGCTGGAGCATAATGACATACAATGGATCACGCCCGCAGAAATCGGGGAATATGAGTTCTGCCCGGCGGATGTGGAGATATTGACAAAGATCACCGAGAGGTACAGCGAGACATGAACCCCTACCTGAAACACCTGACCAAGATCGAATTTGTCATCACAAACGCCTGCACAGGCCGTTGCAAGCACTGCTCCGAGGGGGATCACACCGCCTGCGGAGAGCGCATCGACCCCGCCATTGCCGCCGAGGCGGTGAGAAGGATCGCGGGCGCGTACGGCATCCAAACCGTCATGACCTTTGGCGGCGAGCCCCTTTTGTACCCCGACGCGGTCTGCGCCATCATGACCGCCGCCAAGGATCTGCGCATCCCCAAGCGGCAAGTCATTACCAACGGCTATTTTTCAAAGGACCCCGAGAAGATCCGCGCTGTGGCGCAGGGTCTGGCCGCCTGCGGGGTCAACAATCTGCTTTTGTCGGTGGATGCTTTCCATCAGGAAACCATTCCTCTTGACGTGGTTAAGACCTTCGCAGAAGAAGCCCAAAGGGCGGGCATTCCCCTCCGACTCTCCCCCGCGTGGCTGGTGAGCCCCGCCGACGATAACCCCTACAACCGCCAAACGCGGGAAATTCTGGACAGCTTCGCGAGTATGAATATCCCCGTGGGCGATGGCAACGTCATCTTCCCCGAAGGAAACGCCCGCAGGTATCTGGCCGACTATTTCACCGAGGCTATCCCCGAAAACCCTTACGTGGAAGACCCCTCCGACGTGCGGTGCGTGTCCTTTTCGCCCAATGGGGACGTGCTGGGGGGTAACGTGTATGAACAGGATATTCTTGAAATCTTGAAGAACTACGCTCCCTAAAAAGGAGAAAAACCATGACCAACCAAGACATATTGCATATCGCCATGACCCAGTCCGCCATCGACCTCTGCGCCGAGGCGGCCGACTTTGAAAAGACCGAAAACGTGGTTGTCCTGTCCCATGAACGCCCCGATGCCCGGCGCTACCTCAAGCTCCCCTTTTCCTGCCAGCTGGTGTCCTACGGGGGCAACGTGGTGGCCTCGGTGTCCTCCGAGTTCCGCGAGATCACCGAAACATACATCAATGCCTACCCCGTGGAGCATCTGTTTGAGACGCCCAATCTGCACGTCCTGGGCGAGGCGCTCATGGAGCGGGGGCAGAAGATCTGCTTCATGGCGGAGTATTTTTTGCCCGATGTGAATGCTCTGCGCCCACGAGCCGTCTGGGACGTCGGTAAACGGACAGTCGGGGACGCCTGTCCCTACGAAATGCGGCTCTTGACACAGCCCGACTTTGCCGACCTGTATCTGCCCGAATGGAGCAATGCTCTTTGTAAGGACAGAAAGCATCTTGACGTGTTGGGTGTTGGCGCATACGATAACGGAAGGCTTGTCGGTTTGGCAGGTTGTTCTGCCGATTGTGATACCATGTGGCAGATCGGCATTGACGTACTCCCCGACTACCGCCGCCGCGGCATTGCTTCGGCGCTGACGAGCCGTCTCGCCATGGAAATCCTTGAGCGCGGGAAGGTGCCCTTCTACTGCGCCGCGTGGTGCAATATCAAGTCGGTGCGCAACGCGATCAGGAGCGGGTTCCGGCCTGCTTGGGTGGAGATGACGGCGAAGGCGTGCGAGATGGTTGACGATATGAATAAAATTTAACGGAGGCCAAAGTTGCGAACGGCGAGGGTTGTGGTCGTGCCCTATGATGAGGCATGGAAAACTGATTTTGAGGAAATAAAGAAAGAAATCGAAGGGGCTGTCGGGGAGCTGATCCTGGGCATCGAGCACGTAGGAAGCACCTCTGTGGAAGGACTGTCCGCCAAGCCCTGCATCGATATGGACGTGATCATCAAGGATTACGGGGTGTTTGACGCGGTGGCGCAAAGGCTGGAAGCCATCGGATACGTACACGAGGGCGACCTCGGAATCAAGGATCGGGAAGCCTTCAAATACGCGGACAAACCGCACTTGCGACAGCACCATTTGTACGTGTGCCCGCAGTATTCCGAGGAGCTGCATCGGCATATGATATTCCGAGATTTCCTCCGCGGCAATCCCGAGGCTGTTGAAAAATACGGTCGGGTGAAAGAAAAAGCGGCCTCGTTATTTCCCGATGATATCGATCGGTATATCGAGTACAAATCGACCTGTATTGAGGAATTGTATGCGATGTGCGGCTTGAAATCACGAATTTGACGGTATGAAACAGTAAATGGGATGAATCAAAAATGAAGAAAATAATCGTAATCGGTTGCCCCGGATCGGGGAAAACCACCTTCGCGGAAAAGCTGCGTGACCAAACGGGACTGCCGCTCTATTACCTGGACGCCATTTGGCACAAGCCCGACAGGACTCATATTTCAAGGGAAGAATACGACGCGCGCCTCGCCGAGATCCTATCTCTTGACGCCTGGATCATAGACGGGAACTACAGCCGCACCATCGAACGTCGGATGGCGGCCTGCGACACGGTGTTCCTGTTTGACCTGCCCATTGAGGTCTGCCTGGACGGCGCGATCTCCCGTCTCGGCAAGGAACGATACGATATGCCCTGGATCGACACCGAGCTTGACCCCGGGCTGAAAAACGAGATCGAGGCATTTCCAAGCAAAAATCTGCCCGCTATCTATGCCCTTATCGACCAATATAAGGACGGCAGATCGGTGGTCGTATTCAAGAGCAGGGAACAGGCGGATGCGTTTTTAAGAGGAGAAACACCATGAAAATTGAAAACAACGTTCTGAAACACTACCTCAAAAACGTCTACTTCATCACAGGCACCGCCTACGCGGGCAAGTCCACCGCGGTGAAAATGCTGGCCCAGCGGTACGGCATGATCTGTTGCGGCGAAAACTACCACATGGCCGTCTCCGAAACCGTGGCCACCCCCGAGACCCACCCCGACCTCTGCTACAACCGCTCCCTCACCGACTGGCGGGCGTTCGTCACCCGTACCCCCGAGGAGTACGAGCGTTGGATCTACGCCGTGGGGCGGGAGGCCGCCGAGTTTGAGGTCGCCAACCTCATCGCCATATCCCAGAACCAAAAGGTCATTGTGGACACCAACATCCCCGTGGATATTCTTAGAGAGATCTCCGATTATGACCATGTGGCGGTGATGCTCTCCCCCGGGTCCATGAGCGTGGAGCGTTTCTTTGACAGAAGTGATCCCGACAAGCAGTTCCTTCTGTCGGTCATCGACAGCTGTGACGATCCCGCCGCCGTCATGGAAAATTACCGCAAAGGTCTTGCCCTCATCAACAGTCAAGCCCACTACGACGAATACGCGAACAGCGGCTTTTTCACCGTGGTGCGGGAGGATAACGGCATTGACACAAGAGAACAGGTCTGCGATACCCTCGCAGGGCATTTTGGGTTAACGAAATGAAATTAAAAGAAAAAGCTAAACAGCTGCAAACGGATATCCCTGCGGTTTTTCTCGCCCTCAAGGATCGAAAAACATCGTGGTATGCCAAGGTAAGCGCGGCGCTGACGGTAGCCTACGCATTGTCGCCCATCGATCTTATCCCCGATTTCATACCGGTTCTCGGGTATCTGGACGACCTCATCATCCTGCCCCTTCTGGTGGCGTTGACGGTCAGATTCATCCCCGCGGACGTATTCGCCGAGCACAGAGCCAAAGCGGAAGGACTGTGGTCAAACGGCAAACCGAAAAAGTGGTATTACGCGTTACCCATTATCCTCGTGTGGCTTTTCATTGTGTTTCTGATCGTAAAAGCGATATTCTTATGAAGGCGGAGCTTTGACAGCCTTCACGTGTATGTTGCTGACGAGCGATTCAAGAAGAACATTGATCAGTACGGTGATGAAACTGCCGAGCTTGCGGCAGAGGCGATTGAGGCATATTGCAGAAAGGTATAATTATGGCATTCAAACTCATTGACATAGAAAACTGGGAGCGCAGAGAGTTCTACGAGCACTTTATAAGCGAAGTCGTATGCACCTATTCTGCCGTTGTCAATATGGATATTACGAATCTTAAAGGGAACAAGTTGTATCCTGCGATGATCTGGCTTCTGACCAAAACCGTCAACGATATGCCGGAGTTTCGGACAAGCCTTACCAAGGAAGGCCTCGGCATCTACGACGATATGCACCCCATGTATACCGTTTTCAACAAGGAAAACAAGAACTTTTCGGGCATCTGGTCGTATTTTTCGGAGGATTATCAAGAATTTTTGAAGAGCTACGAAGCGGATGCGGAGGAGTATTCCCTGTCCACCCGCTACGCCCCCAAGGACGGAACGCCTGCGAATTCCTTCAACATCTCCATGGTGCCTTGGCTGGAATTCACAGGCTTTAACATCAACGTTTTTGATGAGGGTAAGTTCTTGTTGCCGATTTTCACCATGGGCAAGTATTTTGAGCGGGACGGAAAACGGTTTCTGCCTCTTGCCATTCAGGTGCATCATGCCGTCTGTGACGGGTATCATGTGGGGATGTTTGTGGAGAAACTGCAGGGATATATCGATTGCTTTGACGCTTCAAAAGGCATTGTGGAGGATTGAGATATGATTCAAGAACTGATGCACGACCCCATCTTCCTCTCAGGGAAGTCGGAGGTCGCAACGAAAGAAGATCTGCAGGTGGCGCAAGACCTGCTGGACACACTGATGGCGCACAAGGAATCTTGTGTTGGCATGGCGGCGAATATGATCGGCGTGCGGAAGCGCATCATTGCGTTCCTTGACGAGAGTGGACGAACCCCCACCTACACGGTCATGCTGAACCCCGAGATCATCAAGAAGGACGGCGCGTACGACACCGAGGAAGGCTGTCTGTCTCTTCTCGGCGGCCCGCGTAAGTGTAAACGCTATAAGACCATCAAGGTGCAGTATCAGACCTTGGAGATGAAAACACGCACCAAAACCTACAACGGCTGGACGGCGCAGATCATTCAGCATGAGGTGGATCATTGTCATGGAGTTTTGATTTGAGGAGGCAGACATGAAGGACGAATGCTTGATTTGCGGCGCACCGCTGACATATTCGGAAACAGAAAAACAGATGGAGTGCGCCATCTGCCACAGAAAAGAGAACAGCAAGACTGTTTGCGAGAACGGTCACTACATATGCAACGAGTGCCATACGCAGGGGATGGACAGCATCATCGGCGTATGCCTTTCCGAAACATCGAAGAATCCCATCGAGATCATGCAGAAAATGATGGCTCTGCCGTTTTGCCATATGCACGGCCCCGAGCACCACGTTATGGTCGGCTCGGCGCTTCTGACCGCCTATAAAAACGCAGGCGGTGACATGGACCTGCCCAAGGCTCTGTTTGAGATGCAGGCGCGCGGCAAGAAAGTCCCCGGCGGTGCGTGCGGATTCTGGGGCGCTTGCGGCGCAGGGGTGAGCGCGGGAATGTTCGTGTCCATCGTGACGGGCTCGACCCCCCTTGCAAATGAGGCGTGGGGACTTTCCAACAAGATGACCTCCTCCGCCCTTGGCGCCATCGGCGAGGTCGGCGGCCCCCGTTGCTGTAAGCGGGATTCCTATCTCGCCATCAGCCAAGCCGTGGAGTTTGCAAAAGAATACCTTGGCGTTGACATGGAACTTGGTGAGATCAAGTGCGTCCACTCGGCGCAGAACAATCAATGCATCGGTGTGAGGTGTCCGTTCAAATGAAAAAGAAGATCGCGTTTATCTGTGTCCATAACTCTTGCCGCAGTCAGATTGCGGAGGCTCTCGGAAAGCATCTGCGCGGTGATGAATTCGATTTTTACTCGGCAGGTACGGAAACCAAACCCCGGATCAATCAGGATGCGGTGCGGCTCATGAAGGCGCCTTACGGCATCGATATGGAGTTGACACAGTACAGCAAAACCGTTGACAAAATTCCGTCCCCCGACGTTGCCATCTCAATGGGATGCGACGTTGGTTGCCCCTTTATTGGCAGAGCCTTCGATGACGATTGGGGCTTGCCCGATCCCACGGGAAAGCGTGAAGAGGCTTTTTGTGAGATCATTAAGCGGAACGAGTTACATATCCGCAAGCTGTAACGGTATAGAACAAATTCCAAATTGCAAGTAAAATGAGGAGTCTTATGAAAAAACTGAAACAAAACCGCGGGGCGAGCTTTATCGCCGTGACGCTTGTATACATAATCGCCGCGGTTGTTGGTATCGCGGTTTACAGAATGCTCGACTTGACCTGGTGGTTATCGCTGCTGATTGCCGACGTGGCGGCAACGGTTGTCACGTTTATTTTCAGCGTGCTGTTCGGAAACGCGTCGGTGTACGATCCCTATTGGAGCGTACAACCGCCCGTGATTTTGGCGGCGTTTGCGATGGGAAAGGAACTGACGGCTCTTGGTGTTCTGCTCCTTATCGCCGTATCGTATTGGGCAATTCGTCTGACGGCGAATTGGGCATACACGTTCGGCAATCTGAATCATCAGGATTGGCGTTATACGATGCTGAAGGAAAAGACCGGCGTATTTTATCCCATAATCAACTTCGTCGGCATACATATGGTTCCGACCTTGGTGGTGTACGGTTGCATTCTGCCTGCGGTCTATGCAGTCATTCACGGAGTGACGGCAAACGTCGGCAGCGTGCTCTTCCTCTGCGTGTCGATTGGAGCGGCTACCATGCAAGGAATAGCGGATTACGAAATGCATGCGTTCCGCAAGAACAGAAACGGGGCGTTTATACGAAACGGTCTGTGGAAATACTCGCGCCACCCGAACTACCTCGGAGAAATCCTTATGTGGTGGGCCGTAGCTCTTTCCGTAGTCTGCGTGGCACCTGACGCATGGTATCTTGCAGCGGGCGCACTGGCCAATACGGTGCTGTTCCTTGCGGTCAGTATTCCCATGGCAGACGGCAGACAGTCCAGGAAAGAGGGCTTTGCCGAATACAAAAAGGCAACCAGAATGTTGTTGCCGATTAAGAAGTGAATGAATAGGCAGAAACAAGGACTTTTCTCAAAATTGCAAGGGACTACATCAAGAATTGACACGCAGTAAACAAAGAAAAGGCCGTTGAAACGAAAGAGGCGATTATGTTAACGTATACATACGTATCAAAAGGAAACTTCGGCTTGGTTGAGAAGCCGAAGCCTGTTATACAACACGACCGCGATGCCATTGTCAAGGTGACCTTGGCAAGCATTTGCTCGAGTGATCTGCACATCAAACACGGCAGCGTGCCGAGAGCGGTGGAGGGAATCACGGTCGGGCACGAGATGGTCGGCATCGTGGAAGAGGTCGGCTCTGCGGTTACGCACATAAAGCCCGGCGACAGAGTTACGGTGAACGTGGAAACCTTCTGCGGCGAGTGCTTCTTCTGCAAGAAGGGTTTTGTCAATAACTGTACTGACAAGAATGGCGGTTGGGCGCTTGGTTGCCGCATCGATGGCGGTCAGGCAGAGTACGTTCGCGTGCCGTTTGCGGATCAGGGGCTCAACAAGATTCCCGACTCCGTGACCGATAGACAAGCTCTGCTGGTGGGCGACGTTCTCGCCACGGGTTATTGGGCGGCGAAAATCCCTGAGATTACCGAGGACGATACCGTGCTCATCATCGGAGCAGGCCCCACGGGAATATGCACGCTTCTTTGCGTGATGTTGAGGAATCCCAAGCGCATCATCGTGTGCGAGAAGGACGAGAATCGCATCAACTTTGTGAATGACCACTATCCCGACGTGCTGACGGTCACGCCTGACGAATGCCTTGATTTCGTTCGCGAGAACAGCGACCACGGCGGCGCGGATGTGGTGCTTGAGATTGCAGGTGCAGAGAACACCTTCGAGCTTGCATGGCAGTGCGCACGCCCGAATGCCATCGTTACGGTGGTGGCGCTTTACGACAAGGCGCAGACTCTGCCTCTGCCGGATATGTACGGCAAGAATCTGACCTTCAAGACCGGCGGCGTGGACGGCTGTGACTGCGAGGAAACGCTGAAGCTCATTGCCGAGGGCAAGCTCGATACCGAGCCGCTGATCACGCATACCTATCCGCTTGCCAAGATCGACGAGGCGTATGAGCTGTTTGAAAATAAATGCGATGGAGTTATTAAGGTCGCGGTGGAGTGTTGAAGAAAAACGTGATAAAATACAGCATTGAGAATTTGTCGTAGGGGAAACGATATGGATGAATTAAAACAAATATATGAAGAAATCATAAAAGAATCCCGATTCAAAAAAGATTATGGTGGAATCAACGTTCGAGAATTTGCGGATTTTGAGATTGATAAAATATCCAGAGCAATTATGCGGCGTTACGAGTGTACAGAGAGAGGGGTAGATCCCGAGACAGATTCTACATATATAAGCATACTGAATGAAAAACCGCCCCATACTGAAAGGCCAAAAAGACTTACGCGCGAAGAAAAATATGTTTTTTTAGCTAAAAAGATAAAGGACATCAATATTGATAATGGTGAAATTCTTTCCTGTAAATTATCTAACTATAACTCAACTTATGAATATAGAGATTTAACATTTGAGGAGTTTTGTTCGTATATATTTTGGAGAACACAAATAAGAAATAAGAAAGAAATTATTGCCCCCAAGCCCTATTTATGGTTGTACCTTGTGGAGCTTTGCAATTTTGTTGAATTCGATACAGTTGAAGAAACGTATGATATGCTATTGTTTTTGTTTTCCATACAAAAAGCATATCAGATGAAAGATGTTGTGAGAGAGGCCCTTTCTGCTTTTTCTATATGCTATGGAACTATAGAAATTGCCCAGAAACATCTTGAGCGTAATTATAATTTTGAAAACGCTAAAAATTCCGTATTGCTTCTAAATGGAAAACACTTAAATTCGTTTTGCTTTCTGATATCCAAATCTTCCTATAAGTTAAATGAAAGCGAGACATTTCTTGAATGTCCGCAAACTGTTGAAAAGTGTTTTATGTATTTTTTTGATACTATAGTAGATAAATTAAAATTAGAAGGGATAGATCTTCTGTCACTATGGCTTGGTAAATATACGCTTGAAAGACCTTATAAATATTTTGTAAAGGTAATCAATAGTGATTTTGTAATTGAAAAAGAAATTATAGAAGAGGGGCTCCTTTTGAAAAAAGTAGATAGGGAGGGTGTTCAAGAAGCTATAATGGAATGTATAGGACAAGATGTAGATCCAGGAGCGCGTATTTTTAATAGGAGCTATATTATTACATATTTGTTTAGGCTCTTTGATAATGAATTGAGAAAGTTAATGGGAAAAGAGCAGATTGTAGTTTCTACTAAAAGTATTTGCAAAATGATGGAACATCAAGAGCATCCTGTTCTTGGCAATATAATAACTTTCTATGAGTCCGAGATAATAATTAACTGTGCGAAAAGCGCGATAAATATGTATAAATCTGAATTCGAATTTGAAAGACAAAAGTCTGCCATTAATCCTCAATCGGATTTTGAATTTATATATTGTAGTGTTGAAATAGAAGGACGAAAAAGATCTTATTATTATATAGCAGAATATGATAACATAGTTGAGGGGGATACGGTCATAGTTCCGTTTGGCTTTTACGATTCCGAAGAAAAAGGTATTGTTAAGAGTATTAAGAGATGTAACGAATCTAATGCTCCATTTCCACCTTCAAAAACAAAAAGAATAATAAGAAAATACTATAGGTAAATTAAGAGGTGAGAAATGTATATCGATACACATACCAAAGAAAGTATGGAAGCATCTATATGCAATCTTTTAAATATGAATTCTTTGGAGTTGCACGAACAACTAATGCTATTAGACAAATCATCAAAAGATGAAGATGATTTTTCAAACAATTTAGACTTGTTTATTGTTGAAAAAGTTACCACGTATCCCGACGAAATATTATTGTTTCATCTTGCGCGGAGGTTACATGGTGCAGAAGATGAAATAGAAGGACGCAATCTTGCAGATTTGCTTTTGTCTGAAAATCAATTTAGCAAGTTTATGAAAGAAAATGGCGTTGCGTTTTCAAAAGGCGATCAACATATCGATGTGACATACAAAGGTAAGATAGTTGATTGGGATAGGTGCTGGAGTGGCAATGCTGGCTATATGAAATTGCGGCTGGGATACTATAAGGGGCGAGAGGATTTTTGCTTCAATGGTTTTCTGCTGAAGGATTTATTGTATAAAAATAATTATGCGAGAGAATTATCTGGCGTTCCGGAATTTTTGGGACAACTGATCGAATGCTTACAATGTAAATCTGTTGGATGGAAATACATGGAGAATAGCGATTATTATTGTTATGAATATAAATTGCCAATGGCTGTTGTAATGTTTGACGATCACGACCAATATTCTAATTCGCTAAAGAAACGCTATTTGTTGCGTTGTGTTCTTCAAAGATTGCATCAATATCAAGTATCATCTCTAAAACATATGTATGATCACGATAATCCTGTTTTGCGACTTGCGGACGACTATACAATCCCATCCAAATATTATGTAGGAAGAGAAAAGATTACATCTGAAATGTTGAGAGATTGGTAAGTCGATAGGACTACTAAAAAGGAGATTACATTACCGAAAATAAACCAAAAATCTCCGCAAGTGGTCAAACATGTGGTCGTAACAAAAAAACAGGCACATTCTACCCGATAAAAAGGGAAGAATGTGCCTGTAATCATTATTAAGAAAATGCGAGATTTCAAGAGATTTTGCGAGATAAATAAAGAAAAATCGGGAATCTTACGACTCCCGATTTTTGGTCTGAGTGACAAGACTTGAACTTGCGGCCTCTACCACCCCAAGGTAGCGCGCTACCAGCTGCGCCACACCCAGATTGTCTCGCGGGAGTGTTGCTCCCTGACGACTTGATTATTATACCACAAGGTGCGGAAAATGTCAAGCGTTTTTTGAAAAAAAGTTTTACAAACGATAAGGAAATGTTTAGGCTTGCATTGTGCAAAGTGCCAGAATTGCGCCGGCGAGAAAAAAGAGAGCGTCCGAACAGGGAAGCACCCGCCCTGTTTCGTTATGAGAACCGTCGGATTTGGCGGGATAATTCTTTTGTACATTGTGGCACAAAATACATTGAAACAGGGAAGGATTTTGAACAGTCTGCGGATGCAAATTTTAAAAAAAGTATTGACAATCGGGAAGAAATGTGGTATAATACTGACTTGGTACGGACTGCCAACGTGCGTCCGTCTCCTTACCGCGTAAAACTCATAGACGCGGTCTGATGTCCATAAGGAGGTAATAAACATGGAAATCATCAACAACTATTATGAGAGCATGTTCGTCGTCGACGTAACCGGCGGCGAGGACGCTGTCAAGGCCTCGGTTGAGAAGTTTGTCGGTCTGATCAACAACAATGCAGAGACCGTCTACGAGGTCAACGAGTGGGGCAAGCGCCGTCTGGCATACCCCATCAACGACAAGCCCGAGGGCTACTACGTCGTTGTCACTTTCAAGGCACAGCCCGACTTCCCCGCTGAGTTCGAGCGTCTGTGCAAGATCGACGAGAACGTTCTGCGTTCTATGGTCATTCGTCTTGAGAACGAGCCTGTTGTTAAGGTTGCCGAGCCCGTCGTCGAGACCGTTGAGGCTCCCGTCGTTGAAGAGGCTCCCGTAGCTGACGCCGAGTAATTGGCTCAAAACCACCCAAACGCATATTTGACAAGGAGGTTTTGGCATGTCTCTCAATCTGAATAAGGTTATCCTGGCCGGCCGTCTCGTGGCTGACCCCGAGTTGAAGCAGACCGCCGGCGGCGCCAATGTGGTGTCCGTTCGCATCGCTGTCAACCGCCGTTTCCAATCCCGTGACCCTCAGCAGCAGAATGAAGCAGATTTCTTTAACGTGACCGCTTGGCAGAACACCGCCGAGTTCATCGCAAAGTATTTCCGCAAAGGTTCGGCTATCTGCATCTGCGGCCGCATCCAGAACCGCACCTGGGTCGACCAGAACGGTCAGAAGCGCTATATGACCGATATCATTGCCGAGGAGGCAAACTTCGTGGAGAGCCGCAATGCCCAGGATGGCATGGGTGCTCCCGACGCTTACTCGACTCCCGCATACTCTTCTCCCGTGCAGAACAATGCACCCAAGTTTGAGGAGATCAAGACTGACGACGATCTGCCCTTCTGATTGCAGATGAACGTCGTCCCCACAAAATTTATTGGAGGATAGAAAAATGACTGAGAATACTACTGCTCGTCCTGCCCGCCCCTTCGTGCGCGGCAAGAGAAAAAAGGTCTGCATCTTCTGCGCAGACAAGGTTGCCTTTATCGACTACAAGGATTCCAACAAGCTCCGCAAGTTCATCAGCGAGCGCGGCAAGATCCTGCCCCGCCGTATGACCGGTACCTGTGCTAAGCACCAGAGAGAGGTTCAGGTCGCTATCAAGCGCGCCCGCAACGTCGCTCTGCTGCCCTACATCGCTGACTAATATTCAGTGGTAGAAAAACCGCCCGACCCTCGATGGGTAACGGGCGGTTTTTCTGTATCCAAGGAAAAGATACCGACGAAAAAGGGCGCACACATCCCGAGCTTGCGAGGATGGCGCCCCTACCAAGCGGGATGTTACTTTTTTTCCGTCTCCTTCAGATACTCCATAAACGCCAAATAATCTTTCCGCATATTCTTGTCCAGTTCGTCGATACTCGCGGGCTCTACCAGGGGGAGCGGCGGATGGTCGTGGTCGTCACCCGCGTTCTCAAAGCTATGGTAACGCACGGCACGGGAATCCAAGGGATCCACACACAGACAATCAGCGGGGCTGTCGTCCCATTGGAAGTTGATCCCGTAGCGCATAGCCCCTTTGTAGTCCTCAAAGCGCACCAGCTCCAGGTGCTTGGTGAAGCAGGGGAATAGTACTTGGTAGCGCTTGCTCAAGCAAACACGATCGCAGTCATCGCAGTCTTGCCCTTCGCAAAGACCCGTACCGAATGGTGAATTATCCGCATCATCGTCCACCGTCAGCAGTCGCCTATGCTGATCCAGCACGCACTCGGCTACATAGTCCTCGTCAAAGGTCTCTCCGGACTTTCCCGTATAAATACGGCGCTTCACAATGCGGTAACGGGTGGAGTCTCCTTTTTCCGTCGTATCGTATTCGTCATAGAACAGATCGATGTAAGCCAGCGCGGCGTCATAGGAGCCGCAGAGGTAGGTCTCGTCGTAGCTTTCGGGGGTGTCCTTGATGTGAAGCTCGTAGACCTCCCCTGCTCCGCAGATGCGGAAGGCGTCCCGTATCCGTCTCTGCCATGCCGAAATCAGCCGTGCAGATTCCCCGATCTCGGGTGAGGCGGTCTGCGCAAAGGCATCCAACAGCGTCAGTCTTTCGTCAAAGGTGGGGGCGTACTCGTACAGAATATAGAGCAGCTCCGCTTCGGAAAACTCATAGCCTACCTCGCGGATCTTTCTTTTCAGTGCGCGGGACGGGAGCAACTCCAATATGGTATCCTTCATAATAAGCAATCCTTTCAAGCAGAGGCGATTCTTTTTTTCAATCGCCCTCTTTACACGGTTATTATAGCACACTTCGCCCCCAAAAGTCAATCAACCTCTCGTTGATTCATGCAAAAGCGCCACTCCCACGCTTCCCGCGTAAGGGCGTACACGTAGAGCTCTTCGCCGTTCGTGTCGGTGTACTGTTTGATGCGTGTCATACCCACCGAGGCGGCGGTAGAGTAAGACGCAACATTCGAGGTGGTCATGTAGGAGTAGACCGTATCGAAGACGGTATTTTGGAAAAACCAATCCCGTACCGCGGCGGCGGCTTCCTTGCCGTAGCCTCGGCGCCAGTAGTTTTTCCGGATGTGGTAGCCAATCTCGGGGAGGGTGTCTCCGTCGATGAATTGCATGGTGATGCCGCAGTCACCGATGAATTCTCCCGTTTCCTTGCGCTCTATGGCCCAGAGGCCAAACCCGTATTTTTCGTAGTTATCCAGGCTCCAGGAGAGCCAGCGACGAGTGCCCTTCTCGTCATATGGCTTGGGATAGTGCTGCATGGTGACGGGATCGGACAGGAGAGCGTAGAGGGCGTCGAAGTCGCCCTCTGTGTACTCTCGCAGTATGAGGCGCTGCGTTTCCGTGATGATCTTCATTTTTTCAGTTCCCATCCGTGATCCCCGTGGTAGATCATGAGCTTGGTCATGCCGCCGTCGATGCAGACGTTTTCCCCCGTGATGAAGCCCGCCATATCCGAGCAGAGGTACAGCACCATATTGGCGATATCGGGCGGGATCCCCACGCGGCCTGCGGGCTGTTGGGTGGCGTCGGGACCCTCGAAGGCCGTATAGGCGTCGTCGATCCAGCCGGGGGAGATGGGATTGACACGGACTTTCCCCGCAAGGCTCACGGCCAGGGCGTGGGTCAGGGCGGAGATGCCGCCCTTGGCGGCGGTATAGCTTTCGGTCTGGGGCTGACTCATGCGGTCGCGGGAGGAGGAGATGTTGATGATGCTGGCTCCCTCACCGAAGTAGTGTGCAAAGAGCTTGGCCAGGTAGAAGGGCGCGGTCACACCCACCTTCAAGGCGTATTCAAAGTCCTCGTAGTTTCCGCTTTCGATGCCGCACATGCGGGGCGCGGCGTTGTTGATGAGGTAGTCCACGCGGCCGTGGTCGGCGATCACCTTGGCGGCAAAGCGCTCCAGGGTCTCCTTGTCGGCCAGGTCGCCTGTGAAATAATCGTTTTCCAGTGTGTCAATCACGCAGACCGTGGCGCCTGCGGCTTCAAACTGTTCGCGGATGCATTTGCCGATGCCCCGCGCGCCGCCCGTAACGACAGCGATCTTACCGTGAAAATCAAACATGTGTATGGCTCTCCTTGGGGGGGTATTGGTGATTGCCAAGCATTCAACTTTGGGTTTGTCGGCCAGGGGCTCTGCCCCTGGACCCCGCTTAAACCCTTCTTGAAAGAAGGGTTTAAGAATCCC
>JAZRFR010000279.1:0-3059 GCA_045643785.1 Eubacteriales bacterium
GTTTACGTACTTTTCTTTCCGTGGCGAAAGAAAAGTACCAAAAGAATCGCCACTTAAGGAAGAAACCCACGGTTTCTTCCTTAAGTATCCATCATCCTACTGCGCGCACTTCTTTCGCCAGCGGGCGAAAGAAGTTGACCGCGCGTAGAGTCGCCAAGATCCGATAACCCGCACGGGCGGCGGAGCGCCGTCCGCGCGGAACTCGCCGCTTTGCTTCTGCCTAAAGCCGCAGGTTATCCTGTCGGATAAAAGAAAACCGTGGGTATTTTTCGGTGTATGTTTGCGATTACTTGAGCGCTTCCGCGACCTTCTCAAGAAGCATCACGCGGACGGCCTTGAGGTAGTCGTCGTCGCTGGTGTAGGTCACGACGTCGGTGGTGACCATAGCCACCATCTCGTCGGCGGCCTCGGCGCCCACAAGCTCCTCCAGCATGGTCAGGAGCTGGTAGTCCTGGATGCCCATACGGATGGTTTCCAGGCGGTGAGAGGAGATGGGCTCGTAGATGCCAACCTGGGCGCCGCTGTAGAGCAGGACGCCGTCACCGTGGGAGGTCGCGCCCACGAGAGGCGTGAGATCGTTCATGGGATCGGAGGTCCAGTATGCGCTGTCCCAGTAAAGGAAACCGGTAGAGTCGGTCATCTTGCACTGCCAGATGGAGACCACGGGCTCGGTGCCGTCACCCAGAGCAAGCCAGTTGGCGTAGGGCTGACCGGGCTCCCAGCAGACGTAGAGCCAGGTCTCGTGGCCTTCCTTGGCCAGAGCCGCCATACGCTCGGCGAAGGTGCCGTACTTTTCGTCCTGAGCGGAGGTGGTCATGAACTGGGTACCGGCGATCACAGCCTTGTCGCGAGGCGTGAACGCGAAGGGCTTGGTGCACCAGATGTTGACGTAGTTCTTCATGAACTCAATCTGATCCTGCTCCCCAACGGTAACGTTGGTAAAGAAGGGCGATACCTGGTTGTAGCCGGGGAAGGTCTGGGACAGACGGTCACCTGCGGCGGCCAACTGGTTGAGCTTGCCCGTATCGGTGGGCTCGTCTACGTAGTAGTAGAAGCCCTTCTTCAGCCAGCTTTCGTTCTGGCTCAGAATGCTGTAGGCCTGGCTCTCGTTGTCGCTGATCTTGTTGATGACGAAGGAATTGACGCGGGGGTTATTGAGGTACTCGGTCACACGGGAATCGTCGAGACGGTAAGGCAGGCGGTAGGCGCAGAGGCGGTTTTCCAGCAGAAAATCGTAGTAGATCTTGTAGAGATCCCAGTACTCCACGTCGTTCATGCCCTTGTTCTGGTAGGAGGCGACGATGGGCCAGTCACCCATGCCGATGGCCGTGCGGAGGGCGGTCTCGTCGGACAGGGAGAAGCCGTAGACGTAGGTGTAGACGTTGGCGGTCTTGATGACCTTGCCGCTGTCGGCGTCGGTGATGGTCAGGGTCGCGGAGTACAGGCCGGCGGGCTCATCCTTGTCCGCCCAGACCTTGATGACGAAGCCCTGGGAGTTGCCGCCCTTGACGGCAACGGGGCCGTCGATGGGAGGCAGAGCGTCGGGCACCATCTGTCCGTTGATGTTGACGTAATGCTCGCGGAGCACCTTGGTCTTCAGGGTGTTACCGTCGGCACTCGTGAAGTCAGTCAGGGATACCGTGAAGGAGCGGTCAGCCTCGGGAGCCAGGAAGAACTGGCAGTTCTCAATGCTGTTGCCCGCCATGTGGATGACGTAGGTGTTCAGATCCGTGGCGGTAAGGTCGGTTTGGTAGAGCTTCTCGGTCATGTGATCGAACCACATCTTGACCGAGGTGTCCTCATCCGGGGCGGTCAGCTTGTCGTAGTTGACGCCGTCGACGGTGGGCTCGGTCAGATCCGAGCCTTCGCCGGGCTTGGAAAGGTCAATGTTCATGTCGCCGTAAGCCTCCTTGGCGGTCTTGAAGAAGTCGATGGCGTAGATGTACACCGACTCACCCTCTCCGCCGGGAGCGGTCAGGAAGTCCAGACGGAAGCCGTTGACGTTGCCCGTCCAGTTTGCATTGGACAGGTCAAAGATGATCTTCTGCCAGCCATCGTTCGCGGCGTCAAAGGTGGCGGTGGTCTGGTAGCCGGGGGTGGGGCCCTGAATGGAACCTGAATAGTAGAACAGCTCAAAGGTCTCGGAGGTGCAGTTCTCGGCGCGGATGGTCATGACGATGTACTTGTACTCGTCTGCGCTGACGGCATCCAGCTTCAGACCCTTCATGTAATTGGCGTAGTTGAAGGTCACGAAGGGGTCGGAGGCGCCCTTGGTGGTGGTCAGCTTGAGAACCGAGCCGTAGGTCGCATCCATTTCAATGGCGAACTTGCACTGGTTCGCGCCGCTGAGAATGGAATTGAGCTTGGGACGCTTGGAGTCAAAGAAGGTGACGTGGGCGGGGTCGGTGGGCTCGTTGACGCGGGTGGCGGGATCCTCGGTGGTGACCTCCTCGGTGAGGGCCTCGGTGGGCGTTTCGGTCAGCGCCTCGGTGTCATCCGCTGCGCCCTCCGTGTCGGGGGCGGTCACGGGCTCTCCCGTGACGGGATCCGTGGTCAGCGTAGTGTCTGCAGGCAGGATCTCGTCGGGAAGTACCTCGGTACAGGCGACGAGCAGCAGAGTCAGAAGCGTCGCCAGAGCCAGGATGAGGGGCAACAGGCGAGTCTTGCGGGTGGATTGTTTCATGAAAACCTCCTTGTGTGGGAGAATTTGGGATATGGAATCATTATAACATAGAACCGGCACTCCGTCAAGGGAGAAGATGGGGAATTTCATAAAAAAGAAAAAACAGAGCCGATAAATCGACTCTGTTTGTTTTTGGTGGAGACCGCGGTGCAAGCACCGCCCGGAATCGAACCATCCCTCGCTTCGCTCAGGGTAAAAGCTGCACTCCGCGACCTTCGGTCGCTACAGAGCGGAGAATTTTTACTTACGGGCAGCTTGCGCATTGGTTCTCATCCAAACTCCCCACAAAAACAAAACAGAGCCGATAAATCGACTCTGTTTGTTTTTGGTGGAGACAGTTGGAATCGAACCAATGACCTCATGCATGTCAAGCATG
>JAZRFR010000280.1:0-6826 GCA_045643785.1 Eubacteriales bacterium
CTGTCGGTGCAGCCCTCGTTCGTCCAGACACCCACCGAGCCACGGGCATTGATGATGGCGAAGAGGTACTCGCCTGCGGGCTGGGGATCGAAGGTCAGCTTGTTGGTGGCATTGTCCTTCAGGGGGTCAAAATGCTTGGAGGCGATGGGCTCGGCGGCCAGAGAGGCGTCGGGATCTCCCGTCCACTTGAACAGAGCCAGCGTACAGGACGAATCCGTGGTTGTCCACGTGGGCATGGCCATGGAGAAGGCGGTGAACTCGCCGTTGACCTTGGCGCGGTAGGCGTAGGAGTCGCCGACTCTCACGGCGCCGCGGGTGCCCGTGCCGTTTTGGACGGATATATCAGCGGCCATGGTAGGGAGGATAAGACTTGCGGCGCAGGCGGCTATCATGAGGACAGCCAGCAGAACCGACAGGATATTCTTGGAAAATATACGTTTCATAAGGTAAACTCCTTTCAATCATTCAACTCAGCAGGGTAAGGATCTCGGCTCGCGCCGCCTCCAGCGACAAAGGATCGGTGTGGAGGTCGGTGAACCCAAAGGCTACGCGGCGGGAGATGGCCTTGGCGGCGGCGGGGTTCTTTTCCCGCAGGAGATTGAGCAGCTCCCAATCCTGCAGGCCGTCGATGGTGTTCAGACCGCGGGCGGAGAGCATGAGGCTGTTGTGATCGGCGTCGGGGTAGACGATGAAGCCGTCACCCTTGAAGCGGGCGTCGGGATGGAGGCCGTAGAGGGAGATGTCCCAGTAGTTGAAGCCCCAATGGAGGAAGCCCGTGATGCCGTGGGTGAAGCAGGCCCACTTCATGAGGCGGGAGTAGATGGGGGGCAGGTCAATGAACTTGTTCATCCAGCCCATGTCGAAGGGGTAGCAGCAGGAGTAGCACCAGACCTGATCGCCCGCGCGCTGACGCTCGAGGTAGTAGTCCTTGCCCTCCTCGTAGACCTCGATGCGGGGGATGTACTGATCCACGTAGCCGCAGAGGTCGCGGGAGATGGTGTGGGTGTCGATGGGCTCGCCGCAGACCACGCCGGGCATGCACTCGCGGCAGAGATCCTTAGCCCACTTCCAGAACTCGGCGGAGTGGGGCTCGTCCTGGAGCCGCATCTGCAGCATGGGGAGCCAGCCACGCTCCTCGAAGTGCTTGTAGATACCGCTGTAGAAGGCCTTGGCCCACGCCTCGCATTCGGGGGTGAAGATCTCCAGCCAGGACACATTGCCGTTCTCGTCGATGGCCTGCATATATTTGCCGTTGACCGCGCCGATGATGGAGCAAATCGTCAGGTAGCGGAAGGAGCCGTGCTCCATGAAATGCTCCACGAAGCGGTCGAAGAGGCCGAAATCCAGCTCCCACTCGGTGTCGCTGATCCGCTTGGAGCCGCCGTCGGAAAGCAGGGGCATGGGCTGGATGTGGAGGCTGTTGACGCGCATGGTGGAAAGGGTCTTTGCAAAGTTGGCCATCAGCTCCCACCAGCCTTCGTCGTAGCGGATGTGGGTATAGAAGGGCTCGCAGGGGGGCTTCTTGCAGGGATGATCCTTGGGGAAATTGCCGAAGGGGTTGAGGAAATACTCGTGGCCGAAGGCTGAGTCCTTGGGCTCGGGGAGGGTGACGGGATAGACGACCAGCTTCCAGTCGATGCTGTACTCGCCCAGGCTGGATTTCACGACAACCGTTACCGTATGGGGGCCCACGGGGGCGTCTTTGCCCACGGTGAAGCAGAACCACAGGCTCTGGGTGGTATTCATGGTAACGTGGGTCTCTGCCTTGGTGGAGAGGATGTCGGGGTAGGGGAGGCCGTCGTTGTAGATCATGTAGTCGGTATAGTAGGTCTTGGCTGTGACGCCTGCGGGGAGATTCGCGACCTCCAGCCCCGTGACGTCAAAGGCGGTGTCGGTGTCCCGCATGCAGACCTGCCCCGATACCACCATGTTGCGGGCGGCGTGGAGGGTCAGGGCGGTGGAGTCCTCGTGCCACATGTAGGTGTGCTTGAACACCTGTGCCGAGGCGGGCTTGGCCCAGATATGCATAGGATAGCTCCTTTCAAAGTCGGGTAGGGTTTGTGGCTTTATTATACAAGAAAGGAAGGGAAGTGTCAAGGGTTTTGGGTAAATTGCTTGAAAAGTTTTTGCGGGAGGGGATGAAAAAGGCCCCGCGCTGTGCGCGGGGCGGGGATCATTCTTGCAAGAGCCGTTCGATCTCGCGGCGTTGCTCGCTTGTGTCTTCGTACACCGTTGTCTTGAACCATTTGGTCTCCACGAAATCCTCCGCGAAGGCATCCATGACCTTCCTCGCGATGCGGAACTGGGAAGCGGCCTTGTCGGTCTCGCCTTGCTCTTTCAGATACTTGCCCGTGATGATAAGCATTTCGATCAGATCCTCGGCGGAGATGTTTTTCTGCTTTTGGGCGGCTTCATAGGCGTCCTCGCCCGTCAGGAGTCTGGCCGCTACCTCTAATTTGGTGAAGTAGATCTCGGGGATATGCTCAATGGCATCCTTGGCGGCGGAGAGGTCTCCTTGGGTAGCGTAGGCTTCTGCCATGATGCGGTAGGCATCGAATCGCACATCGTCGTATTTGGTGCTTTCTATGAGGGCTTTGGCGACCGAGATCACCTCGTCGCTCCGTTCGGGCAATTCCAGAACTCCGATGAGGCAATTCAGCAAAATATCATTTCCCGGGTATTTCTTGAGTCCGTCGCGGATGATCTGCTCTGCTTTTCGCTTATCCGTATCCCAGTACAGGCTGTGCTCATTTACGATTTCTTCTACCCGTTTCTCGGTCTCGTAGAGGTTGAAATCGAACAGCTCATCCGTGGACACCCCGAAAAAGGACGCGATAGCGGGGATCATGGTCACGTCGGGCATGGTATTGCCGTTTTCCCACTTGGAAACGGCCTGGAACGATACGCCGAGGTAACCCGCGAAGACATCTTGGGATATATTCTTTTGTTTGCGTAGAGATTTGATCTTTTCTCCGAGTTTGAACATGGTAAATACCTCCGTTTCTTTGCGGATCAGCGCTTATCCTGATACCATTATAGCGCATTTGCGAAGAAAGTCAATAACTCGTTTGGAGAGAATTTTTCTAACAGGGGTTGAATTCGGGCGCGGTTATCAGCGTTATAAAACGTAGGGGAGGCTATCAGCCTCCCGCAAATTTGTAAAAATATAATAAGGATTCAGAGGGTGAGCGGGAGGCTGATAGCCTCCCCTACGATGAAATGAAGCCGCTGACAAACCTCAATTTGACTACAAATGTTTTTGAATCTTCCACTGATACACCCTTGACTCCCGCCCGAATTTGTGATAAAATGAAGAAAACAAATTCCCAAACGGAGGATATACACATGCTAAACCGCACCTACGCTGAATACGCTACCGAAAAAGCCTGCGCCCTGCTGGCCATCGACAGCCCCACGGGCTACACCAAGGCCGCCGCCGAGTGGGTCAAGGCTGAATTTGCCGCTCTGGGCTACCCCGCCGAGATCACCACCAAGGGTGGTGTCATGATCGACTTAGGGGGCGAGGATTCCCCCGAGGGCGGTCTGCTCCTGGCCGCTCACGCCGACACCCTGGGTGGCATGGTGGCCGAAATCAAGGGCAATGGCCGCCTGCGCCTCACCAATCTGGGCGGCATGAAGGCCGACAACGGCGAGTGTGAGAACGTCCGTGTCCACACCCGCGGCGGCCGTGTCATCGAGGGCACTCTCCAGCTCTGCAACGCCTCTGTCCACGTCAACGGGTCGTACAGCTCCACCAACCGCAATTTCGACACCACCGAGGTGGTGCTGGACGAGGACGTGAACTCCGCCGCCGACACCCGCGCCCTCGGCATTGAGGTCGGAGACATCGTGGCCTTCGAGCCCCGCACCCGCGTCACCGCCTCGGGTTACATCAAGAGCCGTTTTTTGGACGATAAGCTGTCGGTGGCCATTCTGTTGGGGCTCGCCAAGTACGTCAAGGACGAGAATATCACCCTCCCCCGCCGCACCTACGTCCATATCACGGTCTACGAGGAGGTCGGTCACGGCTGTTCCGCCTCCTGCCCCGCCGATGTGACCGAGGGCATCAGCGTGGACATGGGTTGCGTGGGTAACGGTCTGTCCTGCACCGAGCGCACCGTTTCCATTTGCGCCAAGGACTCCCACGGCCCCTACTCCTATGAGGTGGTGGGCAAGCTCATCGACGCCGCCAAGACCGAGTCCGCCGACTACGCCGTGGATATCTACCCCTTCTACGGCTCCGACGTGGAGGCTACCCTCTCGGCAGGCGCGGATATCCGCCACGGCCTCATCGGCCCCGGTGTCTATGCCAGCCATGGGTATGAGAGAAGCCATATTGACGGCGTCTGGAATACCTTGAAGGTTCTGAAGGGGTATCTGAAGATCTGATAAAAAAACGGGCTGACCTACAACCGGTCAGCCCGTTTTTCAAACGATAATAATATCCGCCTCGGCGTCCACCACCGTCAGCCGACTCTGGTCGATGATGAGCGCGACGGCATCACCCGCCTTGCCGCTATAGGGGGCTATAACGGTCTCACTTCCCACGCCGATCTCGGCATAGACCACGCGGCCGTAGTCCAGAGTCTTTGTGACCCGCCCCAAAAGGGCGGTTTTTTCGTCGTCTTTGCCGCGAGGCTTTACCGTCACGGCGTCGGGTGGGAAACGGTATTCCAAGGGCGTGCGGAAAATGGCTGTGCCCTTGCAGGAAAAGAGCTTTTCGCATAGCTCGTCCTCGGCGGCCACGGGCAGATCCTCCATGTCCAGATAGAAGCGGTAGATTCTGCGCCCCTTGTCGTCGGTCTCCTTTTCCTTGGTGAACCGCCCCTTCAGGGTGTTTTCTGTGGGAAGGGGAGTGATACCCGCGGTAGAGTTGCCACCCGCGGCGGGGGTTTCCCCCGCGGTGACCGCGGCTTCCACCGTAATGCGGCTGAAATCCAGATCAAAGGGCAGGGCATCGCCCACGCGGAAACGGGGATCTCCCGATTCGGTGGCAAAGACCGTCTCCCCGCCCACCGTCAGGCGGTAAAGGGTGCGGGTTACGCCGCCCGTGGAGATGGATTCTACCTCGGCCACCTGCGCCCGTCCGCTCCCTGTGCCCAACAGCAGAGCGTCTGTTGGGAGAGTCAGAGAGGCGTCGTGAGGCGTGTTTTTGGAAGTGGTGTGACTCGTATCCCGCAGGACGGGGGGAAGGGAGAAACGCTGGGCGGCGAAGATCAGAAGTCCGTTCTCCACCGTGCAATCACACACGTTTTCGGCGGGCACGACGGGCATAATGCTGTTCTCGGTCTCGCGGTCGAACAGATGGAGCTTGCGCAGACTGACTGCCGCCGAGAGGACGTCGCCGCGATGGGCTTCAAAGTCGGCGGGGGCTTTCAGGATCACGGCATCGGCATCGTCCATGGTTTCCCCACTCTGCGCTACGGTTCCCCCGGGGGAGGATTGCTCGGCGTTCGCCCCTATGGGGGTGGTATCGGGAACACCTGCGCCCAGATGCCCGTAGACCAGGGTCTCCCCGCCCAGAGCCTCCACGACGGTTACCGTCACGGGGAGCCTTGCCCACTCTCCCGCGTCCATGCCCTCACGCCAAGGGATCACGTCGTCGGGGCGTACCCCCAAAATAACGGGGTGACGGCCGTCCATATAACGGGTCTGCACGCGGTTGAGATGATCGTAGCGGACGGTCAGCTCGGGGCCGCTGTTCAGTCTTGCGTGGACGGTACTGCCCTCGCGGCGCAGGGTGGCGGGCCAGAAATTCATGCGGGGCGTCCCAATAAAGCCTGCCACAAAGAGGTTCGCGGGGTGATTGTAGAGATTTTTCGGGGTGTCGATCTGCTGAACGAAGCCGCCCCGCATGACCACGATGCGACTGCCCATGGTCATGGCCTCCACCTGGTCGTGGGTGACGTAGATGAAGGTGGTGCCCAGCCGCTCGTGAAGGCGAGTGATCTCGGCGCGCATGGCGGCGCGGAGCTTAGCGTCCAGGTTGGAGAGGGGCTCGTCCAGAAGAAAGACCTTGGGGCTCCGCACGATGGCTCGCCCCAGGGCGACTCGCTGGCGCTGACCGCCCGAGAGAGCCTTAGGCTTGCGTTCCAGATACTCGGTGATGCCCAGAATGCGGGCGGCCTCGGTGACCTTTTCGTGAATGATATGCTTGGGGACCTTCGCAGTCTTGAGGGCAAAGGCCATGTTCTCGTAAACCGTCATGTGGGGGTAGAGGGCGTAGTTCTGGAACACCATGGCAATGTTGCGGTCTCCGGGCTCCACGTCGTTGACGATGACGTCGTCGATGCGCAGCTCCCCCGCCGAAATGTCCTCCAGCCCCGCGATCATGCGGAGCGTCGTGGACTTGCCGCACCCCGAAGGCCCCACGAAAACGATGAACTCCTTGTCCCGTATCTCCATGTTGAAGTCGTTGACCGCCTTGGTCGTGCCGTCGTAGACCTTGTAGATGTGCTTGAGGGAGAGGCTTGCCATAGGGTTTGCTCCTTTGATAATGTAATTTTCATGAATCACGCGCCCGAAGGGCGCATATCGAGCCGTCACGCGGCATATCGAGCCGCTTCGGTTTCAACTGAAGCGGTATATCGAGCATCCGACAGGGTGCATATCGATGAAAGACGATCAGTCGATATACGCCATGCGGCGTTCGATATGTGCGTCATTTCACTCCGCACTCGATATTCCGACGCGGACTTTGCCCGCATCGGATCGATATGCCCCCTGCGGGGGCGAGAATGATGTTACCCCTTCACCGCCCCGCCTGTAACACCTTGCACGTAATACTTCTGCAACCACATGAACAAAAGCGTGATCGGCACCGCCA
>JAZRFR010000281.1:0-3238 GCA_045643785.1 Eubacteriales bacterium
GGATGATCACCTCATGGGCACCAACCTGGTCATCCGCGGAGAGGAGTGGCTCCCCTCCCTGCCCAAGCACCTCCAGCTGTTCTACTACCTGGGCTTCAAGGCACCCAAGTACATGCACATCTCTCAGATCATGCGTCTGGACGAGAACGGCAACAAGAAGAAGCTGTCCAAGCGCGACATGGGCGCAAACCTGGACGATTACGCCAAAATGGGCTACTGCTCCGAGGCGGTGGCCGAGTACGTGCTGACCCTTCTGAACTCCAACTACGAGGAATGGAGAGCCGCCAACTCCACCCTGCCCTACACGGATTTCCCCTTTAACATCAAGAAGATGTCGGCATCCGGCTGTCTCTTTGACTTCCAGAAGCTGAACGACGTCTCCAAGAACGTTCTCTCCCGCATGACCGCCGACGAGGTTTACGACCGCGTCACCGCCTGGTCTGCCGAGTACGATACCCAGCTGAACGCTCTGCTGACCGCCGATCCCGCCTATGCCAAGGCCATTTTCGCCATCGGCCGCGGCGGCAAGAAGCCCCGCAAGGACTTCACCGTGTGGACCGACATCCGCCCCTATCTGGATTTCTTCTACGACCAGCTCTTTGAGATCAAGGATTCCTTCCCTGAGGGCACCGACCTGGACGACGTCAAGGCCGTGATCACCGCCTTTAAGGCCTCCTACGATCCCGCCGACGAGATGACCGTTTGGTTCGACAAGGTCAAGGCCATCGCCGCCTCCCTGGGCTACGCCGCCGACATGAAGGCCTACAAGGCCGATCCCACCGCCTTCAAGGGCAGCGTGGCCGATGTGTCCGGCTTCCTCCGCCTCGCCGTCACGGGTAAGCTCAACGCCCCCGATCTCTACACCGTCATGCAGCTCCTGGGTCAGGAGAGAGTGTTCGCAAGACTGGATGCGTTCAACGCCTGATCAGTCGATATCCCGTTCCCTGCCGTAGGGGAGGCTATTAGCCTCCCGCCGTCCCCTCTCCCCCACGATTTCGCGGGCGGATGATATCCGCCCCTACAAGAAAACAATCTTTCAATTCCGAAAGGATCAAAATGATATGGAAAACGAAGTCAAGCATTCCAATTTTATCCACGACATCATCGACGTGGATCTCGCAAACAACCCCGAGCTGAAAATTCACACCCGCTTCCCTCCCGAGCCCAACGGTTATCTGCACATCGGCTCGGTGAAGGCCATCTGCGTCAACACCGACGTGGCCAACAAGTATAGCGGTCTGTTCAATCTTCGCTACGACGACACCAACCCCGCCAAGGAATCCGACGAGTTCGTGCGCTCCATCCGCGAAGACCTGGAGTGGCTGGGCGCTACTCCCACAGGCGGCGTGTTCTACGGCTCCGACTACTTCGGCAAGTGCTACGAGTTTGCCGTCCAGCTCATCAAGCAGGGCGATGCCTACGTCTGCGACCTGTCCAAGGACGATCTGGCCGACTACAAGGGCACCGATCGCGCCCAGGCATCCAAGGAATCCCCCTACCGCAACCGCTCCGTAGAGGAGAACCTGGATCTGTTCGAGCGCATGAAGAACGGTGAGTTCGAGGACGGCGCCCGCACCCTGCGCGCCAAGATCGATCCCTCATCGGACAACCCCTATCTCCGCGATCCTGTCATCTACCGCATCAAGCACATCCATCACCACCGCCAGGGCGACGAGTGGTGCGTGTACCCCATGTACGACTTCGCTCACCCCATCCAGGACGCCCTGGAGGGCATCACCCACTCCCTCTGCTCCAGCGAATTCCGCAACCACAGACCCCTCTATGACTGGGTGGTGGAGAAGATCGGCTTTGAGCAGAAGCCCCATCAGTGGGAGTTCGGCCGCATGAACATCACCTACACCGTCATGTCCAAGCGCTACCTCCGCCAGCTTGTGGAGGAGGGTCACGTGGACGGCTGGGACGATCCCCGTCTGCCTACCCTGAAGGGTCTGCGCCGCCGCGGATATACCCCCAATGCTCTGTTCACCTTTGTCCGTGAGGCAGGCGTAACCAACACCGACCACACCGTGGACATCCGTCAGCTGGAGGCCTGCGTCCGTGACGACCTCAATGAGAACGCTCTCCGCCGCGTGGCCATCGCCCATCCCATCAAGGTGATCATCGACAACTACCCCGAGGATCGTGAGGAGGCCATTACCCTTCCCAACCATCCCCAGAAGCCCGAGCTGGGCACCCGTGAGGTTCCCATGACCCGCGAGGTCTACATCGACGCCGATGACTTCGCCGAGGTTCCTCCGCCCAAGTTCTTCCGCCTCAAGCCCGACGGCGAGGTTCGCCTCATGGGCGGTTATATCATCAAGTACGCCGGCATAGAAAAGAATGAGGACGGTTCCATTGCCTGCATCCACGCCACCGCCGATCTGGAGACCGGCAACGGCAACCCCATCGACGGCCGCAAGGTCAAGGGTACCATCCATTGGCTCTCCGCAAAGTATGCCAAGCCCACCACCCTCATGCTCTACGATCGCCTGTTCAACATCGAGAACACCGCCGACGTCCCCGAGGGCAAGACCTATCTGGACTTCCTCAACGAGAATTCCCTCTCCACCGTAGAGGGCGCTATGGTTGAGCCTTCCCTGGAGACCGCCGAGGGCGGAGAGAGATTCCAGTTCGTCCGCTTCGGTTACTTCTGCAAGGATACCAAAAATGAGAACACCTACAACCAGGTAGTTTCCCTCAAGGACAACGCCAAAAAGTAAACCACAGATCCTATTTCCGAAAGGAGTCCCGTTATGCCCGCAACTGTAAACATTCCTCTCGCCTGGCTGATCCTGTTTGCCTATCTGGCGGTCATTTCCCTGATCTCCATGATCGTGTGCGTCTACGACAAAATCGTCTCCAAGCGCGGCGACGTTAAGCTCCGCATTCCCGAGAAATCTCTTTTCCTGTGGTCGGCTCTGGGCGGCTCGCTGGTCATGTTTATCACCATGCAAATCATCCGCCACAAGACCAAACACCCCTCCTTCATGATTGGAATCCCCGTGATCTTCATCATCCAGGCGGCGCTGATCTTCGCCTTGGCATACTTCGGCATCCTGCCACCCCTGTTCTGATAAAAAAGATCGATCTCCACGGAGATCGATCTTTTTTTGTTATAGCAGCAGGGGTTTCACCCCTGCACCCCACCAGAAACCCTTTTACAAAAATGTTTCTGGACTTCCTAAAAATTTTCAACAAAATAATTTTTTAAATGTCTTTAAGGTTCTTGTAAAAAATC
>JAZRFR010000282.1:0-23692 GCA_045643785.1 Eubacteriales bacterium
CCGCTCTGTCCACCGACGCAGGCTTCAAGGTCGGCACTCCCGTCGTTGAGGGTGCTACCGTCACCGGCAAGGTACTGAAGAACGGTAAGGCTAAGAAGATCTACGTTCTGAAGTACAAGGCTAAGAAGAACGAGAAGAAGAAGATCGGTCACCGTCAGCCCTTCACCAAGGTGCAGATCGTCAAGATCGAGGGTTAATTCCCTGACCGCGTCAAGGCTCCCGAAAGGAGAATTCCTATGACCAAGATCGTATTTTACAGAAGCGACGGCATTTTCTACGGCTTCGAAGAGCAGGGCCATACGGGCTACGGCGAGGAAGGGGACGATATCCTCTGCGCCGCCATCTCGTCCATGACTATGTTCCTCATCAATACCGTAGAGGTGGCATTCTCCTCGTCTATCGATTATGAGATCGACGATGGGACTACTACCATCCGCGTCACCTGCAAGTCTGCCCTTCCCGAATTCGAGGAGGATGACCTCAAGCGGTACGCGGTGTCGGGTATCTTCCTGGGCTACTACCAGCAGCTTACAGACATGCTGGAGGAGTACGGGGACTACCTGGATGTCAAGGTCGTGAACCGTCACTACGGGGATTGACTGTTGTTTCTGCGTTCTACCAATCATTCGCCAACCCACCTATTTTACTGAAAAATGGAGGTAATTTCTGATGTTGAAGCTCAGTTTGCAGTTTTTTGCTCACAAGAAGGGTGTCGGTTCTACTAAGAACGGCCGTGATTCCGAGTCCAAGAGACTGGGTGTGAAGAAGGCTGACGGCCAGGCAGTTCTTGCCGGCAATATCATCGTCCGTCAGAGAGGTACCGCGATCCGTCCCGGCAACAACGTCGGCATCGGTTCTGACGATACCCTGTTCGCTCTGATCGACGGCACCGTCAAGTTCGAGCACGCCACCAAGAGCAAGAAGCAGGTTAGCGTATACGCTGACTAATCTTGTAAAAAGACCATGAGATACAATCGACACGCGGACAAGCAAAATCCGCGTGTCGGTGTTGATCTCAAAGCAAGCCCGTGACCCTTTGGGTCGCTTTTCATATTTCTTCGGCTATGACCGGGAGGAGCTTTCAGAGCCCTTGCCCAGAGAGAGGACGGTTGGTGCGAGTCCTTGTGAGGCAGAGAGCAGGTCGCCCGTGAGCCTGTGGGGATGAGCGGAAGGTATTCCGTTAGTTTTCACCGTTTGAGCCCGTTATCGCTTATTGAGGAGCGCCTTTTTCAGACAAGCTGGAAAGGCGAAATCAGGTGGTACCGCGTCTTTTCGTCCTGATACGAAAGGGCGTTTTTTCTTTTCCGCAGGAAAAGAAAAGCGAAATGCAAAATGCAAAATGCAAAATCGGGGAACGGTGCAGCGAGTGCTTCTGCGTTCTACCTGTTCCCCGACGCCATCAATTGCCTTTTGTTACAAAGAACGGCTGAAAGGTCAATTCGTTCTTAATTTTGCATTTTGCATTTTTCATTTTGCATTTTGAAAACTCACTTCCCATAGAAAGGAACCTACATTATGAATCCCAATACCGAACTTCCCAAGACGTATGCCCCCTCGGAATTCGAGGACAGAATCTATCAGAACTGGGTAGATAAGGGCTACTTTACCCCCCATCCCGACTCCAACGCCCCCTCTTTCTCGGTGGTCATTCCTCCTCCCAACGTAACCGGTCAGCCCCACATGGGTCACGCTCTGGACGAGACCCTGCAGGATATCCTGGTGCGCACCAAGCGCATGCAGGGCTACAACACCCTTTGGGTGCCCGGCACCGACCACGCAGGCATCGCCACCCAGATCAAGGTAGAGGAGCGCCTCCGCGTGGACGAGGGGCTTCCCCGCTATGACCTGGGCCGTGAGAAATTCCTGGAGCGCGTCTGGGCGTGGAAGGATTCCTACGAGGCTCGCATCACGGGTCAGCTCAAGAAGCTGGGCGCCTCCTGCGACTGGACCCGCCAGCGTTTCACCATGGACGATGGCTGCTCCCACGCCGTCCGTGAGGTCTTTGTCAACCTTTACGATAAGGGGCTTATCTACCGCGGCCACCGCATCATCAACTGGTGCCCTCGCTGCCTGACCGCTCTGTCCGACGCCGAGGTGGAATACAAGGATCAGCCCGGCAACTTCTGGCACATCAAGTACCCCATCAAGGGCGAGGACGGCTACGTGGTGGTAGCTACGACCCGTCCCGAGACCATGTTCGGTGATACCGCTGTCGCCGTCAACCCCGAGGACGAAAACATGAAGCACCTGATTGGCAAGACGCTGATCCTCCCCGCCGTCGGCCGCGAGATCCCCGTCATTGCTGACGACTACGTAGAGATCGGCTTCGGTACGGGCTGTGTGAAGATCACCCCTGCCCACGACCCCAACGACTTCCTGGTGGGTCAGCGCCATAACCTGGAGCAGATCAAGGTCATGAACGACGACGCCACTATGAACGCCTACGCCGGCAAGTACGAGGGCATGGATCGCTACACCTGCCGTAAGGCTCTGGTTTCTGACCTGGAGGCCGACGGCTACCTCCTGAAGGTGGAGCCCCACGACCACAACGTGGGCGTCTGCTACCGTTGCGGCACCACCGTTGAGCCCCTGACCTCGGATCAGTGGTTCGTCAAGATGAAGCCCCTGGCCGCTCCCGCCATTGAGGCCGTGGAGAACGACTCCATCCGCTTCGTCCCCGACCGTTTCTCCAAGAACTACTTTAACTGGATGAACAACATCCTCGACTGGTGCATCTCCCGTCAGCTCTGGTGGGGTCACCGTATCCCCGCTTTCTACTGCGACGATTGCGGCGAGATGACCGTCTCCAAGACCGATATCGAGGTCTGCCCCAAGTGCGGCGGCAAGGTACATCAGGACAGTGACGTGCTGGATACCTGGTTCTCCTCCGCTCTCTGGCCCTTCTCCACTCTGGGCTGGCCCGAGATGACCGAGGATCTGAAGAAGTACTACCCCACCTCCGTCCTGGTTACCGGCTACGACATCATCACCTTCTGGGTCTCCCGTATGATCTTCTCGGGTCTGGAGCACATGGGTGAGAAGCCCTTCTCCACCGTCTTCATCCACGGTCTGGTGCGTGACGCACAGGGCCGCAAGATGTCCAAGTCCCTGGGTAACGGTATTGATCCTCTGGAGGTCATCGGTACCTACGGTGCCGACGCGCTCCGCTTTGCTCTGGCCACGGGTAACTCCCCCGGAAACGATATGCGCTTCTCGGACGAGAAGATGGAAGCCGCCCGTAACTTCGCCAACAAGCTCTGGAACGCCTCCCGCTTCGTCCGCATGAATCTCACCATTGACGAGATCAACCTCCCCGCCGCCGACAAGCTGGCTCCCGAGGACAAGTGGATCCTGAACGGCTTCAACGAGCTGGCCGCCCGCGTGAATACCAACATCGACAAGTTCGAGGTGGGTGTGGCTCTGGGTGCTATCTACGATTTCACCTGGGATATCTTCTGCGACTGGTACATTGAGCTTGCCAAGGCTCGTCTGACCGAGAAGGATACCGAGCAGAACGTAGTTTGCCAGAACGTCATTTCTTACGTGCTCAACGGCATTCTCAAGCTCCTGCATCCCTATATGCCTTTCATCACCGAGGAGATCTTCGCCTCTCTGCCCACCCTGGCAGGCGACGCCGAGAGCATCATGATCTCCACCTATCCCACCTACAACGAGGCTCTGTCCTTTGCCGCCGAGGCCGCCGAGATGGAGCGCATTCTGGAACTCATCCGCGCTATCCGCAACCGCCGCTCCGAGATGAACATTGCCCCCTCCCGCAAGGCCGCTCTGTTCATTGCCACTAAGTATACCGATACTTTCCATGCCGGCACCGCACCCTTCTTTGCCCGTCTGGCCTCCGCTGCTGATATGACCGTGGCCGAGTCCTTCGACGAGTCTGTGGTCTCCGCCGACACCGCTGTGCAGATCATCACTCCCTCCGCTACCGCCTACCTGCCTCTGGCCGATCTGATCGACTTTGAGAAGGAGAAGGCTCGTCTCGCCGCCGAGATCACCAAGCTGGAGGGCGAGGTCAAGCGTCTGGAGGGCAAGCTGGGTAACGCAGGCTTCGTGGCCAAGGCTCCCGCCGCCGTCGTCGACGCCGAGCGCGCCAAGCTGACCGCCGCCAAGGAAAAGCTGGCCGCCACCGAGGCTGCTCTGGCTAAGCTGGGGTAAGGAGGACTATGGGGCGTCGCCCCATACCCCACAAGAACCTTTCTTGTAAGAAAGGTTCTTGACTCCAAAGAACTTTAATAAATATCTTTGATAATTGAAAACGTGCCTTCGGAGGGATTCGGGGGCGCGTTTTGCGTAAATTGGAGTTTATAGGGGAACGCCAAAGGGAAACTTCTTGAAAAAATTTCCCCCTGGCCGACAAACCCAAATTTGAAATACATACCGAAAGGAAGAGACCCACCATGATGATGTACATGCTTTTCCCCGATGCCAAGCGCAAAGCCCTCACCTTCTCCTACGACGATGGCGTGGAGCAGGATATTCGCCTCATGGAGATCTTCAACAAGAATGGCCTGAAGGGCACATTCAACCTCAACGGCGAGCCCCTGCAGACCGCCGAGTACACCTACCCCGCAGGCACCATCCACCGCCGCATGGGTTCCAAGATGGCGCTGGAGAGCTACGGCGGCGAGCTGGGTAAGAACCACGAGGTCGCCATTCACGGCTACACCCACCCCTTCCTGGATCGCATCCCCCACCCCATCGCCAATTACGAGGTGGCCAAGGACAGGGAAGCGCTGGAAGCCCTCTTCGGCCGTATCATCCGTGGTTGCGCCTATCCCATGGGCACCTTCAACAACATGACTGTGGATGTGCTCCGTGACAACGGCATCGCTTACGCTCGCACCACCGTTTCCACCGGCAATTTCTCGGTGCCTACCGACTGGCTCCGCATGCCCGCCACCTGCCATCACAACGACGCCCGCCTCTTTGACCTGGCGGAGACCTTTGTGAACGGCAACCCCGGCGCCTGGGATACCCCCTGGCTCTTCTACGTTTGGGGTCACGCCTACGAATTTGATGCAGACAACAACTGGGAGCGTATGGAGAGCTTCTGCGAGAAGGTTGGCGGTCGCGACGACGTCTGGTATGCTACCAACATGGAGATCTACGAGTACGTGGAAGCTTACCGCACCCTGCGTTTCTCGGTGCAAGGGAAGATGGTTTACAACCCCTCGGCCGTTCCCGTTTGGTTCGAGTACGCGGGTGTGACCTGCAAGGTCGAGCCCGGTGAGACCAAGAAATTCCGATAAAAAACAACGATATATAGAAAAAACAACAAAAGATTTACAAGAATCGACGTTTTTGTATATCGAAATGGATCGAGAGTAAACGAAAAGGCTGTCACCGTTACGGATGACAGCCTTTTTTCGTGTGGGATCGGTTAGTATGTGGTTGTGTATATGCTTTCGTCAGTGCCCATGAGCATGGCTACGAAGAAAATGTAGAGGACGACCAGGATCATGAGCCCGCAGTAAATGATGCCCAGGATCAGACCGACCAAGCCCTTGGACTCGAATTTCCCGCCTACGCGCCCCACGCATCCGAAGATGATGGCGAGGATGGCCGTGATGGGGGTCAGGCAGGTCAGACAGCAGACGTTTCCCGCGAAGGAGGAAATGCCCAGGATCATGGATGCAAGATTGAATTTTTTCTTGCGGGCGATCTCGGCCGCTTCATCTTCATCCGGCAGATCGTAGGGGGAGGCGGAGGAAGCGTCGCCGTAGTACGGTGTTGCGCCGTTGCCGTTTCCGAACTGACTTGGATCGAGGGGCTCGGAGCGATCTGCCACGCGCTGGTTGTAGATGTCGGTATAGCCGGCCTGCTCCGGAGTCAGAATACGGGAAGCGTTGCGGGTTTCCTCAAGGATCTCTTTTCCGCCCGCGGTACAGGACTGACGGTTGGAGCTATCGTATATGTTGACGTAGGGACGCTGGTGCGCGGGAAGATTCAGGTGATCCGCCGTTTCCTGGTAGGTTTCCACTTTGGGAGGCGCGATCATATTTTTGGTTTGCATCTCCTGATTTTCGGGGCCGTTATGGAAGCTGTCGCCGTTGTTCATGAGTGGATTTCCTTTCAAAAGGTTTCGGTTACTCATAGCATACCACAAAATCCCCGATTTGTCAATATCCGAAATCGGGTTGCCCCACGTTTTTCAAAAAGGTCCGCCATCAGCCGAAAATCACATTGAAAAAACATGGAACAGAATATTCGGAAATCATTGACAATCGGCGGGATGTATGGTACAATAATATATTACCAATCTACCTCGAAAGGAGGCGTGCGCTATGACCGAATGGGAGAAAAAAATCCCCGAAACGACCCAATCCGACCGCCAAAAACAGACGGATGATTTTTGGGATATCGAAAGCCTGCTCCCTGCCAAACCAACCCGCAGGCAAACACCGCCTCCCCGCAGGTCAACCGAGGCGGTGGAGGTGGATCTGTCCGCATCCCCGCAGAGAAATTCTTCCGCGGAGTCCCGCATGGTTGTCCGTGAAGAGTCGGTCTCCGCAGAGCCTGTATCTTCCTCGTCCCTGACGGTTCGATACGTACCGCCCCACAAGGCGGGCGAAGGGGATACCTCCGTCCCCCTTCTGGAGTATCAACCCGACGGCGCACTCCTGCACAGCGTCAGAATCTACGGCTGGCAGGCAAACTACCACTACTTTGACTCCTTCGTGGAGGACGCCCTCCGCTACGCCGCCATGTCCCCCCCGAAATCTGCCGAAAAGACGGCCTTTTTCTCCTATTTCCCCCAGTACGTCCAGATGGGGCACCGCGCCACCGCCTGGTATCTGTTCTGGCGGGAGCACGTCCGCCGCGGGCAGTATCTCGATACCGATTATTCCTACGTCCTGCTCTACCTGTTCGAGCTCATCAATCTCCCTGCCGAGGACACCGTCACCGCCCGCGCCCACCGTGACCTCATGGCAAAGGTCTGGATGGCCTACCGCCGTATCTATCCCCAGTTGGATCACTACATGTGCGAGTGGCTCTGCGACTACTGCCTCATCCATGCTCTGCCCGCGCCCGTGGATCTTCTGGCTCCGGCGCTGGATACCATCATTCAAGGAAGCCACCTCAAGGAATTCTACCTCTCCGCCGCCGTCCGCGTACCGAGGGCTTCCACGGGCGAGGAAGACACGCGGATGGAGACCGCCCGCATTCTGATGCGGCATTGCTGTCAGTACGACTACCGCAAGAGTAAGTTCGCAAGCGGAGAGCATAAAGTCATGTTCGACTCCACCATCCCCGCCGCCGTGGCCCACGTCCTGCCCCTGCTTCTGGGGGCGGACGGGCGCAAGCCGGCTATTACACTATTGGATTCCACCGTGACCCGCGACGCCTACGTGGGGGCGCTCTGCTCCCACCGCAACAAGCGCAAGATCGAGGTGGCGTATACCTCCTTCTCCCGCTCCCACGAGCTTCGCTTCCTCATCGGGGATATGGTCAAGCATGTGGAGAACCGTCTCCGCTCCTGGATCGGGGTGCGCTCCCGTCTGTCGGTCATGTCTCTGCCCATCCCTTTGCGGGATGCCCTGGACGCGTACCTTGCCCCCATGGAGCCCCCGAAATCCGCTATTCCCGTCAAGAAAAAGGAAGAACCCCGCCCCGCCTACGAGGCGCTGTACGATCTGCCTCGAAAGGAGATTTCTCTGGATGATGCCGCCGCCATCGAGGCGGATTCCTGGGAAACGACCCGCATTCTGGTAGAGGCCTTTGAGGGGGAAGGGAACCAACCGCAACCCGTCGCGGAAAATGCTTCCGCCGTGGAGGCGCCCGTCGCGCCTGTATTGCCTGTTGCTCCCATTCCCACCGCCGCCCCCGTGTCCGCTCCCCCCTGCGATGCCGACGAAAGCACCGTCCCCGCGACGGACTCCCCCCTCGCGCTCTACGCCCCTTTCATCAAGGCCGCGCTGGACGGTGACTCTGTCGCCCTTAGGAAAGCCGCCAAGGCTATTGGTAAGATGCCCGATGCCATCGCCGACGAGGTCAACGCCTTGACCGCCGACAGCGACATCGGGGACATCATCCTCGAGGACGACGGCAGGGGCGGGTATACCGTCATTGAGGATTACCGCGATCAAGTTATGGAACTGCTACACATCTAACGGAGAGAATATTGAATATATGGAAAATACCAATCAGAATCAAGTGAAAGTCCCCCGCCGCGTGCTGGGCTCCCTTCTGGCGTCGGTCTCGGCTGGCGTCGTCCCCCGCGCGGGCGCGCCCTACATCGCCATCGGCCGTAAGGACGAGATCGCTGCCCTGCTCTCTGACCTGGAGCAGATCGACGGTGGCGGCGGCTCCATGCGTTTTCTTATCGGCCGCTACGGCAGCGGTAAGAGCTTTCTCATCCAGCTCATCCGCGGCTACGCCCTGGAGCGGGACTTCATCACCGCCGACGCTGACCTTTCTCCCGAAAGACGGCTCTACGGCAGCGGCGGTTCGGGTGTGGCCACCTACCGCGAGCTCATGAAGAATCTCGCCTCCAAGGCCTCCCCCGACGGTGGCGCCCTGCCCAAGCTCATCGCCCGCTGGATCGGCATGATGCAGGACGAGCTGATCTCGGGCGGCGTCTCCCCCGAGGATCCCCGCTTCTTCGATCTTATGACCCGCAAGGTCAGCGACACCATGCGGGAGCTGGAATTTCTCGTGGGCGGCTTCGACTTCGCCCGCGTCATCACCGCCTACTACAAGGCCTACCGCGAGGACGGGGAGATTGCCAGACTCCGTATGTCGGCCTGTCTGCGCTGGCTCCGAGGCGAGTATTCTACCAAAACAGAGGCTCGATCCGAGTTGGGCTTCCCCGTGTCGGTCATCATCGACGACGACAACTGGTACGATTTCCTCAAGCTCTGGGCGGCGCTGGTCCGCAAGATGGGCTATCGCGGACTGATGGTCTTCATCGACGAGTGCGTGAACCTCTACAAGATCGTCCATCGGGTCAGCCGCGAGAACAACTACGAAAAGATCCTGTCCATGTTCAACGATACTCTCCAGGGCCGCGCCCCGGGTCTGGGTATCGTCTTCGGCGGAACTCCCCAGTTTTTGGAGGATCCCCGCCGAGGCCTGTTCTCCTACGAGGCTCTGCGCTCCCGCCTCTGCGACAGCCGATTTGCCTTGGAGGGCTTCAAGAATCTCATCGGCCCCGTGATCCGCCTGCGCCGTCTGGCCGACGACGAGCTGTTGGCGCTGATCCGCCGCGTGACCGCCCTCTATGCCCAGTTCTACAATTGGGATTGCCGCATCACCGACGCCCAGCAGCTCTCCTTCCTGAATCTCTGCCTCTCCCGCGCGGGCGCCGACAGCATGATCACCCCCCGCGAGATGCTCCGCGACTATATGACCGTCCTGAACATCCTCATGCAGAACCCCGAGGCCACCTTCGAGCAGGTGGTTGGCGCGGCGGTGACCCTCAAGCACGAGGACAGCGATCCCGACGACGCCTGGGCACCCACGGCGGCGGAGAAGGGAAGCAACCCGGCCAATGTTACGGAAGAACGGAAGAAGTTTAACCCCGAGGATCTGGATTTTTGAGCCATTTTTGCCTCGTGATCCATGAGAAAATACCTTGTTTTAAAGTTTTAGGAGATTCATAAGAACCCTTTTTTAAAAGGGTTCTTATGCGGGGTCAGGGGCAGAGCCCCTCGTTCCCCTGCTCTCCAGAAAGGAGCCCCTATGACCGAAGCTGACCGCATATTCGAGCGCTTCCCCGAGTTCATCCGCGAATACATTTTCACCCACCGCTGGGAGTCTTTGCGCGGGGTGCAGGTGGCGGCGGCGAGAACCTTGTTCCTCACGAACCCCCACCTCCTGCTCACCTCCTCCACCGCCAGCGGCAAGACCGAGGCGGCCTTTTTCCCTATCCTCTCCGACCTCTGCGAGAACCCGCCCGCGAGTGTGGGGGCTTTGTACATCTGCCCCTTGAAATCCCTCATCAACGACCAGTTCGGCCGCATGGAGGAGCTGCTGGACATGACGGGCATCCGCGTGACGAGATGGCACGGCGACGTCGCCCAGTCCCACAAGAAAAAGCTGCTGGAAAAGCCCTCGGGCATCCTCCAGATCACCCCCGAATCCCTGGAGGCCATGCTCATCAATCGCTCCAACGACGTGGCAAGAATATTCGGAGACCTCCGCTACATCGTCATCGACGAGATCCATACCCTCACGGGCACCGACCGCGGCAACCAGATCATCTGCCAGCTCTCCCGTATGGGCCACCTCATTGGCCGTACCCCCCGCCGCATCGGCCTGTCTGCTACCATCGGAGACCCGAACCTCGCCGCCGAGTGGCTGGCAGGGGACACCGACATCCCTGTGGATGTTCCCACCTTCGAGGAAGGGAAGATCCGCTGGCGCTTGGGTCTGGAGCATTTCTACGTACAGAATGCCAAGGATAATCAGGCCGCCGAGCCTGCCGATACCCAAGAAGACGATTGCGCTGAGGACGGCGGTATTATCGACGTTGACAAAGCGCTTGACCTATCTGCCGCCATGGGTGTCGCCGCGTCCATGGTGGAATCCGCACTGCCCCGAACTGCCGCCTACCCCCTGGACGCGGGCTACGAGTACATGTACGACTGCGTGAAGGATAAGAAATCCCTCGTCTTCTCCAACTCCCGCGAGGAGACCGAATACCTCTGCGCCACCTTCCGCCAGATCGCCAAGGCGCGGGGAGATCAGGACGTGTTCCTCATCCACCGCGGCAACCTGTCCGCCTCCATCCGCGAGGAAGCCGAGGCCAAGATGAAGGACGAGGAGATCTTCGCCGTCACCTGCGCCACCGTGACCATGGAGCTGGGCATCGATATCGGTCGTTTGGAGCGTGTACTCCAGAACGGCGCCCCCAACAGCGTATCGTCGTTTCTGCAACGGCTTGGACGCTCGGGCAGACGGGGTGAGCCCCCCGAAATGATGATGGTCTTCCGCGAGGAGGATCCCCTGCCCAATACCCCCCTGCCCCAGCTCATTCCGTGGGAATTGCTTCGCGGCGTTGCCATCATTCAGCTCTACATCGAGGAGCGTTTCATCGAGCCGCCCCTGCGCCGCAAGATGCCCATGAGTCTGCTCTTCCACCAGACTCTGTCCATGTTGGCCGCCTCGGGAGAATTGACCCCACGCCGCCTGGCCGAGCGGGTGCTGTCCCTGCCCCCCTTCGCGGAGGTCACCAAGGAGGACTACCGCACCCTCATGGTCTCTATGATCGAACACGACTTTATGGAGATGACCGAGGAAAAGGGGCTGATCGTGGGCATGGCAGGAGAACGCCTGCTGAAAAGCTTCAAGTTCTACGCCGTCTTCAAGGACTCCGAGGATTTCACGGTTCGCGCCGGCTCGGATGAGATCGGCACCATCACCACCCCGCCCCCCGTGGGGGATCGCTTTGCCCTCGCAGGCCGCGTCTGGGAGGTGGAGGAGCTGGATATCCAACGTAAGCTGATCTATGTCAAGCAGGTGGATGGCAAAATGGAGGTCTCCTGGCCGGGAGACTTCGGGGAGATCCACACCAAGATCCTCCAGAGAATGCGCCGCATTCTCGAAGAAGACACCGTTTACCCTTACCTCAAGCCCAACGCACAGAAGAGAATCGAGGTCGCTCGCCACGTCGCCCGCAACACGGGGATGCTGGAGCATTCCTTGGTCTCCCTCGGTGGCTACACCTGGTGCTTGTTCCCTTGGTTGGGAACTCGCTCCTTCCGCACCCTGCGGAAATTCATTGCCCGCAACGCCTCCCTCTGTAAGATCAGCAATCTGGAATTTGAGGGGTGCTACTACGTGACCTTCCGCATGGAAAGAGGGAACGACTACGACCTCATTTCCCATCTGGCGGGTATTGCCGAGACCGACGGCATCGACTGTCAGTCCTTGGTGCAGAGTGGGGAAGTACCCATCTTTGAGAAGTACGACGAGCATGTGCCCGGCGAGCTTCTGCGGAAAGCCTACGCCGCTGACCGACTCCGTGCCGACGAGGCGGAGAGAAGACTCGCGGAGATTCTAGGCGAGTATTGAACGCCGTAACTACGTGTCAGTCTCAAATGCGAATGAAATGCATTTGAGACTGACCTTTTTTGTAATTTTTCTGTAAAAACCTATTCCAAAACACTTGATATATTCTTAATAATCTGTTATAATACTACAGAATATATCCATGCCCCATTGCGGGGCGGAAACGAGGTATATATGCAACACGGATTCATCAAGGTCGCCGCCGCTACCCCTGTGGTTCGGTTGGCCGATCCTACCCATAATGCCGCCGCCTGCGCGGCTTTGGCGGCCGAGGCCGCCGCTCTGGGGGTCAAGGTGCTGACCTTCCCCGAGCTTTGCCTCACGGGTGCCACCTGCGGCGATCTCTACGCCCACGACCGCCTGCTGCAAGGTGCGCGGGAAGCCCTGCAAAGCTATGCGCAGGCCACCGCGGAGCTGGACCTGATCAGCGTTGTCGGTCTGCCCGTGGCCTTTGCCGGCAAGATCTACAACTGTGCCGCTGCCGTGTCGGGCGGTGTGGTTCTGGGCTTGGTGCCCAAGACCCATCTCACCCCCGCCGAGCGTCGGGTCTTTACACCCGCTCCCGCCATGAACCTGGCTGATGACGTTTTTGGTGACGGAAGCTTTACCCAACTGGGTACAAAGCAGCTTTTCGTGTGCACGTCTATGCCCGCTCTTTGCATTGGCGTGGAATTGGGTGGGGATCTGTATACTACCGTTCCTCCGTCTGCCCGCCTCGTATCGGCTGGCGCTACGGTCATCTGTAACCCCTCCGCTATTCCCGAGACCGTGGGCGCAGAGGAATACCGCCTTCTGACCGGTAAGGCGCACTCTGCCCATGCCCTGTGCGGTTACATCACCGCCGAAGCCGGGGAAGGTGAGTCTACCACCGACAACGTGTACGGTGGACATCGCCTGATCTGTGAGTGCGGCGGCGTGCTGGCTGAGTCTGCTCCCTTTGCCGCAGGCAATGGATTGACCGTCACCGAATTGGATCTCGAGCGCATGACTCATGACCGCCGTGTGAGCGGCTTTGATTCCTCCGAAAGCGGCGAGATCACCGAGGTCTATTTCGATCTCGGCTTGGAAGACACGGATCTGACCCGTTTCATCGATCCCCATCCCTTCACCCCCGCCGACCCCGTCCTCCGCGCGCACATCTGCGAGCGTATCCTCACCATCCAGGCGAACGGCCTGAAGAAGCGGATCACCGCCGCTTGGGCGAAGAAGATCGTGGTGGGTATTTCGGGCGGATTGGATTCCACCCTCGCCCTGCTTGTTATGGCTCGCGCTATGGACGCCTTGAACCGTCCCCGCACCGACATCGTGGCGGTCACCATGCCCTGCTTCGGTACCACCGCCCGCACCAAGACCAATGCCACCGTCCTCTGCGAGGAGCTGGGGGTGGATTTCCGCACGGTGGATATCTTTGATGCGGTCAATCAGCATTTCAAGGATATTGGCCACGATCCCGCTGTCCGCGACGTGACCTACGAGAATGCCCAGGCGCGGGAGCGCACCCAGGTCATCATGGATATCGCCAACGACGTGGGCGGTATGGTCATCGGTACGGGCGACCTTTCGGAGCTGGCGCTGGGCTGGGCGACCTACAACGGCGACCATATGTCTATGTACAGCGTCAACGGCGGCGTTCCCAAGACCCTTGTCCGTGAGTTGACCGCCCATGTCGCCGCTTCCGAAATGGAGCGAGGCAACACCAAGCTGGCTGAGGCTCTGTACGATGTTCTCGGCACCCCTGTCAGCCCCGAGCTGCTCCCCGCCGATGCGGAAGGGAAGATCGCCCAGAAGACCGAGGATCTGGTAGGCCCCTACGAGCTTCACGACTTCTACCTCTACTACCTGCTCCGCTACGGCTTCACTCCCGCCAAGCTCTTCCGCATGGCGCAGTATGCGTTGGGAGAAACCTACGACGATGCCACCCTTCTTAAGTGGCTGGAGACCTTCACCCGTCGCTTCTTTACCCAGCAGTTCAAGCGCTCCTGTCTCCCCGACGGCCCAGCTGTTTTCGATATCAGCGTTTCTCCCCGCGGCGGCTGGTCGATGCCCTCGGATGCCGTCAGCACCCTGTGGTTGGCCGAGATTGAGGAATTGAAGGCGCAATACCTGTAATACGATATGGAAAGGAATCCCGTTATGAAAACGAGAATCGCCGTGAATGTGAAAAAGAACCTCCTTTTGACAATTTGCACCTTGACCCTGCTATCGTGTTTGTTCCTGTTCTGTGCCTGTGACGGAGGCACCCCTGCCGATACGATTCCCGCCACCGATGCTCCCACGGACAAGGTGACCGAAGCGCCTACCGAGCCCGCAACCGAAGCACCGACTGCGCCTGCGGCTACGGAGGAGGCTACCGAAGCCCCCACCGAGCCTGTGACCGAGGCCGAAACCCTGCCTGCGGATAAGCCCACCGACGCCCTGGTGCTGACCTTCTGTGACACGCCTCTCAACGAAACCTTCATTGATCCCAACACCGCCGCCACCTTCGAGGTGGTGCAGGACGGGGAGCAGGGAAGCGTGCTCAAGCTTTCCGTGGCGGATTCCAAGCGCATCAGCGATCCTTTCGTCAAGATCGACTACGCCGCCTATATGGAGGCGGCGGGGCTTCAGCCCGCGGCCTGGAACGATTGCGGTGCGGCGCTGGTCCTTCTGAAGGTGGAGGGCGTGACCAATAACAAGCTGGAGATGACCGCCTCCAATAAGTCGGGAGCCAAAACCAAGACCGTCCGCACCTCGGGTACCTACAAGACGGGGAACGGGGACTGGCAGTACGTGCTCCTGCCCCTGGTGGAGGAGGCCTACGACGGCACTCTCACCGAGCTTCGCTTTGACTTTGTGGATAACCCCAAGGCCGCAGGTGAGACGGTTTACCTGAAATCCATTACCTTCGTGAAGGATAAGATCACCGCTATGAAAATGATGGGTATAAGCCTGATTACTCCCGGAACCGCCACTGTGGAAATCCCCGGTCTGACGGGCGAATTTAAGTTCCTGCATATCACCGACAGCCATGTTTCCGCCTTCTCGGATGCCGATAAAAAGTCCTGGACGGCTAACCGCGTGCAGTACAATACCGCTCGCCGCAATTCCTTCATGGCCAACGGCCTCTATGCCGAGGAGCGTTTCCCCCTGCTCTTTGACTACGCCGATGAGATCGGGGCCGACGGTCTGTTCCTCACGGGTGACCTCATCGACTTCCCCTCCGAGAAGAATATCGCCCTGCTCTACGAGAACATCAATCGGGTCAAAGCCAAGTCCATCTTCTGCCTGGGCAATCACGATTGGAACTACTCCGACGACTACATGACGGGCAACGCCGTCACCACCAACCGTCCGCTGTTCAACGATCTGACGAACGGCGACCCCTACTTCTCCTACGCCGAGTACGACGGCTTCATCGTGGCCGCCATCGACAACAGCTCGGATGTGGTCACCCAGGAGACCGTGAACAAGTTCCTCGCCCTCTATGAGAAGAACAAGCCCATCATCCTCCTGCTTCACGTTCCGCTTCACGCCGATACGCTGGCTCCCGACGTCAAGAAGGTCTGGGGCGGCCGTAACATCACCATGGGCCCCGGCGCCATGGGCAGCGATTGGGGCAGCGTCCAGCAGTTGTACAACGCCGTCTGCGTGGCCGAGGATACCCCTGTTGTGGCTGTCTTTGCGGGTCACGTCCACTTCAACCATGAGGATACCTTCCCCAACGGGGTCAAGCAGTATATCACCTCCACCGGCTACACGGGAGACGTGCGGGTGGTGACGGTAAAGCCTGCAAATTGATGCCGACCACAGACTTGCTTTGACAAAACCTTATTTTGGAAAGGAAACAAAGATATGCTCAAGCTCTACGACCTCTCTATACGTGCCGTCAAGAACACTGCATACGCTCCTTGTAAGGATCTCTACATAGGCTGGAAATTGGACTCCGACAATACGGGCGTTCTGCAGACCGCTTACAAGGCCGCCATCACCAAGGCAGGCTGTGACACTCCTGCTTGGGCAGGTGAGGGAACCACCAAGTCCATCCATATTCCCGTGGATGCGATTCTGGAGTCCCGTACCGACTACATCCTGACGGTTACCGCTACCGACAATCACGGCGAGACCGCCACCGCCACCCTGGACTTTGCCACCGCTCTGAACCCCGAGGACTGGCAGGGCAAGTGGATCAAGCCGAAGAAGCTCATGATGGGCTGGGCCCCCTACCTGCGGAAGAAGTTTGCGGTCGAGGGTACCGTGACCAAGGCACGCCTGTACGTCAGCGGTCTCGGTTGCGGTGAGTATTACATCAACAACCAAAAGATCTCCGAGGATCTCATCGACCCTCCCATGACCAACTACGAGCGGGAGGTCTTCTACCGTGCATACGACGTGACCCCCTTCGTCAAAGAAGGCAAGAACGCCTTTGCCGCTCTTCTGGGCGAGGGCTTCTACGCCCAGTCCCGCGTGTGGTCCCATACGGGCTTCTACTATGGCGACGCCTGCCTCATGGCTCAGCTGGAGCTGACCTTTGCCGACGGCACCAAGACCGTCCTGGCCACCGATACCGACAGCTCTTGGTCGTACAAGTATTCCCCCATCGTCCTCAATAACGTTTATGGCGGTGAAACCTACGATACCCGCCTGGAGACCCCCGATTTTGCCGATCCCGACGGCGACGAGGACGGCTGGTGTGCTGTGGTGGAGGACACCACCCCCAAGGGCGAGCTCAAGCTCTGCATGATGCCCCCCATCCGCATCTTCAAGGAGCTGCCTGCCGTGGCAATCACCAACTGCTCGGGTAAGGACGACGGCGCGTGGATCATCGACTTTGGTGAGAACATCGCGGGCTTTGTGGAGGTCAATCTCCCCCGTGCTGCCCGCGGCTCTCAGGTCACCCTCCGCTTTGCGGAAAACCTGGACTCCGACGGCCATCTGGATCTCCGCTCCGCAGGCTCCTTTGCCACCCAGGTCATCCAGCAGGACGTGTACATCTCCCGCGGCGACGCAGAGGGCGAAACCTGGCGCCCCCGCTTCACCTACCATGCCTTCCGTTACATGGAGATCACAGGCTACTTCGACCTCCGCGCCTACGGTACTAACCCCGAGACCCGGATGTTCAAGGCCTACGCCATCTCCACCGATCTGACGCAGACGGGTAGCTTCACGTCTTCCTGCGAGGACATGAACCGCCTCCAGGCCATCATGATGAACACCTTCCGTACCAACTTCCACGGTCTCCCCGAGGACTGCCCCGGACGGGAGAAGTGCGGCTGGCTGGGAGACGCCCAGGTGGTGTGCAATACCGGCATGATGAACTACGATACCGAGGCCGCCTACGAGAAGTATCTGAACGACATCCGCACCACCAACGAGGTCTACGGTGCCTGGCAGATGATTTCCCCCGGTAAGCGGGGCTGCGGTGAGGCTACCCCCCTGTGGGGCTGTGCCCAGGTCATCATCCCCTACTGGATGTATTACTACTACGGCAACGATTCGGTTGTCCGCAAGAACTGGGACATGATGGAGAAGTGGGTTCAGCATGAAATTGCCGATGCGAAAAACGATAAGTCCCTTTATGAGGACGAGTTGATCATCTCCCGCGGTCTGGGTGACTGGTGCCCTCCCACCGGCAATCAGGGCGACCGTCGGATGCCCGTCCCCGAGTCCTCCACCGCCATGTTCTACGAGATCATGATCCGTATGAGTGAGCTTTCAAAGGAATTGAACCTCCCTGCGTCCATTGACTACGACGCCTGGGCAGCCCGCATCAAGGAGACCTTCAACCGCCACTTCTGGATCCCCGAGAAGCACAGATACTCTACCTGGGGTACCTGCGGCGTGGCCCTCATGACCAATCTCTATCCCGAGGGAGAGGAGAAGGCCCTCAGAGAGGCGCTCCTGACCCTCATGGAGGAGGACGACTTTGCCATGTCCACGGGTATTTACTGCAACAAGTACCTGGTTCCTGCGCTGTGTGAGGCAGGACAGGGGGATATCGCCATGAAGTTCCTCTTCAACCGCGATCACCACAGCTTCGGTACCATGATGGACAAGGGTGCTACCTCCCTTTGGGAGTGCCTTGAGCACGATTTCACCCAGCCCCGTGAGGTGGGTTCCTCCTCCTACAACCATCCCATGCATTCCGGCTTTGCCTATTTCCTGTACGCCTACGTAGGCGGTATTATCCCCGTGACTCCCGGCTTCCGTATCTTTGCCGTAGCCCCCGTCCCCTTCAAGGATATGAAGGAGGCCGAGGTTATCCACGAGTGCCCCTACGGTAAGATCCGCGTGGCCTTCCGTCCCGAGGGGGATGCCACCCGCTACGAGATCACGGTGCCTGCAGGTACCACCTGCGCCTTCGTTCCCACGGGCAAGACCCTGGGCTCGGGTGATCACGTCATTTTGGTGTGAGGTGATCCATGGAACTCAAGATCAAGAAACTGCATCCTGCTGCCATCCTGCCCACCTACGGGTCGGCGGGGGCGGCGGGAGCCGACCTCTACGCCCTCCCCGAGGGGGATCCCATCACCATTGCCCCCGGTGAGACCGTCATGATCCACACAGGCCTGTCCATGGCCATCCCCGAGGGCTACGTTGGCCTCAACTTCGCCCGCAGCGGTCTGGCCTCCAAGCGAGGCCTTGCTCCCGCCAATAAGGTGGGCGTCATCGACTCCGACTACCGCGGGGAGCTGATGGTCGCCCTCCACAACCACGGCTCTGTCCCTCAGACCGTCGAGCCGGGAGACCGCGTCGCCCAGTTCCTCATTATGCCCGTTATCACCGCGCAGTTTACCGAGGTGGATTCTCTGGATGAAACCGAAAGAGGCGCGGGCGGATTCGGTTCCACAGGAACCAAGTAAACCGTTTCACCATTCCATTACCGTACACATTGCTGATACAGCATTGTAAATAAAAGGAGAAATATCATGAACAAGAAAAACCGCATTCTGACCGCTGTTGCGGTGATGCTCCTGTCCGGCCTTGTGGCCGTCGGCATGGCATCCTGCAATACCAACACCACTGAGTCCGACACCACCGTGGGTGAGGCCACCGTCGAGGTAACCGAGGCGCCCACTGAAACGCCTGATGAGGCCGCAACCGAGGCGCCCACCGAGGAAGTCACCACCGAAGAAGTCACCACCGAGGAGGAAACCACCATGAGTGTCAAGGATCAGCTGGGTCTGGACATCAAGGACGAGGACCTGAAGGAAGCTATGCAGAACATCTTTGCCGGCACCCAGTCGGTTAAGGAAACCGTTATGTTCCTGGACAAGGGCGATGTCAAGTCTCTGCTTTTCCCCATCGAGAGCATCATTTCCGTTACCTCCTACGACGGTAAGACCGTCTATGAGGAGGGCAAGGACTACGTCATCGAGGACGGTAAGCTGAAGGTTACCGAGAACTCCTCCATCAAGGTCATCACCTCTGCTAAGTACTACAACCACGCAGGCTCCCTGATCAATACCAAGGATCCCTCCACGGGCAAGATGGTTCCTACCTTCTGGGGTGAGAGCCAGGTCAAGCAGTGGCAGGTATCCGTGACCTATACCCACGCCGAGGGCTGGGAGGGTTATGTCCAGGAGAGCCAGCTGGAGGTCTACAAGAACTTCATCGGTAAGCTGGTGGCAGGCGAGGATGTGACCGTATTCTTCTACGGCGACTCCATCACCTGGGGTGCTTGCTCCACCTATCTGGAGGGCGTTGAGCCCAGACAGGGTGCCTACTCCATGCTCTTCACCGAGGCCCTGGCCGATCTCTTTGGCTATAAGGTCAAGTACGTAAACACCGGACTGGTTGCCTCTATGGCCTGCCATCCCGTTCCCTCCACCGAGTACGTGGGCGGTGAGCGCGGTACCATTACCTACGTCAACACCGCTATCGGCGGCTGGACCTCCACCGACGGCGTGAACAATTTCGATAAGTTTGTTAAGGAGCAGGTGGAGAAGTACGGCTGTGATCTGTTCGTTCTGGGCTACGGTATGAACGACGGCGGCGTAGGCGCCAACACCACCAAGGCTAATGCCAAGAAGATGATCGATAAGCTTCTGGAGATCAAGCCCGAAGCCTCCGTTATGCTGGTTTCTACCATGACCCCCCACACCGGATCCAACTGGGATCACGCTTCCATCCAGCAGCAGGAGAAGCAGCTCCTCAGCCTGGCTAAATCTTACGTTAAGGACGGTAAGCCCGTGGCCGTGGCCTGCGTCAATTCCGTATCCAAAGCCATTCAGGAGCACAAGACCTTCAACGACTACTCCGGTAACAACATCAACCATCCCAACGACTGGTTCTACCGCGTTTACGCACAGACTCTGCTCCAGACCCTCGTCGGTTACGAGAATATGAACTGATCCGACACACGGTTCCGGTTACACGTGGGGCGGCTCGCAATTCTGCGAGCCGCCCCGTTTGTTCTCTGAAATCTCGGTGAATATCATTGACTTTTTCCCCGTAAGATGCTATAATGAAAGTATTCCATCGAAAGGCTGAATTCTTGATTCATGAATCCATTTCACATACCGTCTGCGGGGGCGGACACGGATCCCCCCAAAAAACGTCGTCTGCCTGCCGTGATTGCCTTACTTCTGGCGGCGTTGATCCTGTCAAACATGGCGCTCATTTTCTTTTTTTCCGCCGAGAGCGGAGAAGACTCGGGAAGTCGCAGCGCGGGCGTAACCGACACGATCCTCAAGATCATCTGCCCGGACTTTGATGAGCTTTCCCAAGACGAGCAGCAGAGCGTTGAGACGCGTGTGCATCACCTGGTACGCAAAACGGCGCATTTTCTGGAATATGCCGTACTTGGCTTTTTGGCCGCCTGCTTGCTCCTGTGGCTGAAGCATTTTTCGGTTTGCAAGATTCATCCTTGGCAGGCGTGGGTATTTCCCGCCGCCCTTGGCTTACTCTACGCCGTATCCGACGAGGTGCATCAGATCTTTTCCCATCGCGGCGCCCGTGTGACCGACGTGCTCATTGACTTTGCGGGCGCGGTGTTCGGTGTTTGCATGGCCCACGTGGCGGCATGGCTGATCAGATGCATCCGAGCTGCCCACCAACGAAAAACAGGGAAGGAGACTACCCACGCATGAAAACCACCCGTTACGCATTGCGTACGCCAAAGCCCGGGATTTCCTTCAAAGCCTGCATTGTGGCGGATCTGCACGACCGCCCCTACGATACCATTTTGCCCATCCTGAAGCGGGAGAGCCCCGATCTCATCCTCATCTCCGGAGACCTCACCGAGGCCTTGGATCGTCCTGCTGAAGAAGTCAGCCGTTCCGGTCTGGGCTTGCTCGCGGAGTGCGCCGCCATCGCCCCGACCTTCTACTCCCTCGGCAACCACGAGATCGGCGGCTGTCACGGCCGCATTTACAAGGCCAAATTGGCGGGACAGGGGGAGTTGCCTCCCTTCGTTATGCGGGACGAGTGGCGGGAGGTCATCGAGAAAAGCGGTGTCACGTTTTTGGATGAATCCTTCGTTCGTTGGAACGATCTGGTTATCGGCGGGCTGGGCTCGGGACTTCTCAATCCCGGGTGGATTCCCGATCTGTCCCGCATGGAAACCTTCGTGGCGCAACCCGGCTACAAGCTCCTGCTCTGCCACCATCCCGAGTATTTCGACCGCTACCTTCGCCCCTATGATATTGATCTCACCGTATCGGGTCACGCCCACGGTGGCCAATGGCGGATCTTTGGGCGCGGTGTGTACGCTCCCGATCAGCATTTGTTCCCCAAGTACACCTCGGGAGTACACGAAGGCCGTTTGGTCATCTCGCGAGGGGTGTCCAACAGTTTTCCCCTCATCCCGCGATTTTTCAATCCGAGAGAGGTCGTGGTGGTGACGGTGGAGGGGGGATTTAAGAATTTGTAAGATAAAACAAAGTGATTTTCGAAGAATAGGTAGCAGACAAAAACAAGATACCCATCGCAAATTCTATTATTGAAGTCAAATATTGATTAATTAAGATGTGTGTAATGATTTTATTATAACAAGAGATTTAATCAAAAAATATTGTTTTGACAGTTTGTCGAATTATACTACAGTCATGGTGCGGAGGATTGTTATATGTATATGTGGTGGAAAAACGATAGTACATATCAAGGAAAGGCGCAGAATTCTCAACTCCACTTTAACTCCCCTTGGTGTGGTTCTGAAAACCATGTGTCTATGGCTGAGCAACTACATGAAGATTTAAAAAAATACATTTCTTCTATAGATTCCGCTTATAGCAGAAATATTGTTTCTCCTAATTGGCTGAATTCATATGATAATCCAGATTATTTATGGCTTGCATACGAATTGGAAAACTTACGCCAGAGATACAACGAATCACAACGAATACCCCAAACCGGAGAATTAATTAAAGGGCATGGTCAGATTCCGTATGTGCAAATTCGACTTACGCAAAATGCCAGAAACGATATTGATATTTATCCCAAATCCACATTGAATTCATACGGAAGCGAACTTAAACCTCACTACGTGATAGAGTTTGAATATAGTTTTATTAAGGCATTTATTACGTTCGTTTGTAGTATCTTTGATGATAATCCTCAACAATTGAAAGGAAAAGGTGAGGAAAAGCGCATTGAACATCAGTACAAGGCTCCAATTTATCGACAACATCCATTTAATAAATATTTTGATTATCGTCATGATCTTCCTGGAATAATGCTCCACAAAGCAGTTCAAATGCTACTTGCGCATGAATTAGCGCATATAGGGGGCGGACATCTTGATTTACAAGCGAATGACCCAGAGTATGGTAAATTGAGAGATACCATTCTGGTGGAAGAAGACGACGCTGATGCGCAGGCAATATGTTGGGTTTTAGGCATTAGGTTTTTAGAAGCTCCTGACAATCGACTAGAGATTTCTTTAGATGACTTTCGGCAAGAGATAGCTCTTACGGTGTTTTCCATCTATATGCTGTATACTTGGAACTATTCGAAAGATAATCGAGTTTGGTCAGATGAAGTTATGAAGAAATATGAAAGAAGCCAGCAAAATCATTTGCCATACCAACTCAGAGCCTATAATATGCTCAATTTGTGTTATAGTAGAATGAAAAAACTAGGTGAGTGGTCTGAAAGAGATCATATGGTGTCATCCGACAATAAACCTCTAACGGTAGCTTATATGTGCAAAGCATTTAATGAAGCAATGGAAATGATAAACATGTTTGAACATGCCTATCATATGTTTTTTGCATATACTGAAGAGGTATACGCATTGGCACTGGATGGAAAATATGATGAATTGAGAAATATGTGCTTGAAAGAACAAGATATATTACCCGTATTAACAAAATATAATATCCCCTGGTTAATGGGCTATGAAGATGAACCACAATTAGAATTAAAGAGGCTTCATGACTTATGGCCCGAGGTTAGGGAGAAGCTGATAATTAATGGTACGTATTGTAAATTGAAACCGATATCCCCTTGGATTCCGCTTGCCCCCAAAAAAGGTTAAGTTAATTCATTTTGCCTTTTGTTACAATTCAGATTTCCACCCCGTCTGTGCCAGCATGTCGGACAATCTATTACCTTATTTGCTGCCGCCCTTGCAGCGATGTGCGCGCTCGCGCGAACTGGTCAAACTGCACTCCGCGCCTTGCGGCGCTACAGATTAGAAGTTTTGTACTTGCTTGCAGTTTGAACGGAGGTCTCACCCCAAACA
>JAZRFR010000283.1:0-1748 GCA_045643785.1 Eubacteriales bacterium
CCTCCACGATAAGGTGTACCTCTACGAAGCCCCCCCGGACAGGCAGTTTGCATACCCCAACACCCCCTTCTCCTGTAACTACATGACGGTACTCAACACAGTCTCCACCTACGCCGGCCAGGATATCACCATCCTGCATCCCGAGGTGGTCAACTCCATTTGTACCGTCGAGGACGGGATCCTCTACCTCAAAAACTCCTTCCAAACCCAGAAATTCCGTATCCTGATCCTCCCCGGCGCCGATATGGTCAGCCTGGAAAACCTCCGCATGGTCAAGAAATTTTACGACGAGGGCGGTAAGATCATCGCCACGGGAGACCTGCCGAAATTCGCCTTTGAATACCATGTGAAGGATGAACAAAGCGACCCCAACGATTTTCTCGGTATGTTCGAATACGGAACCCCCAACGACCGCGAGGTGCGCAGCATCTCCCGCCATATTTTCGGAGGCGAGGCGCTGAATCCGGGCATTATCAAGGAATTTTTCCATAACGCCAACGAGGCGGGCGGCGAAGCCTACTATATCCCGTCCCACCGTACGGCCGCCGACGGCACCGAGCTGACCGATTGCGTAACCCTCAACAACATCCTGCAATCCTTCCATGTCCCCCTGGATATGTATATGCCCGAAATGCCTCGTTTCGAGTGCATCGGCGCCTTCAATAATCCCGTTGGTGAGTTTATTCGCCTCGGTCTGGGCGACTTTGTCCCCGGCGGCGGCATGATCTCCCGCATCCATAAGCAGCGCGGCGAGCTGAATATCTATTTCTTCGCCAACACCACCGACCGAAATTACGACGACACGGTCTACCTGCGCGGCATCCATTTCCTGGATTGCTGGGACCCCCACACAGGCTCCACCAATCGCCTGTCTGCCCATTACGTAACCTACCGCAACGAGATCTATACCCGTACGAATCTTCACGTCTCCGCCGAGCGAGCCGTTTTCCTCATTTCCAAGCCCAATCCCAAGGCCACCGACAAGATCCGCCGCCATGCCGATTCCCTGCGTGACGTAACCAAAGAGATCAACATGATGGAAAAAGCCCGCCATTGATACGCGCAACGACAACGCAAAAAACTCCCTCCCGCTATTGCGGGAGGGAGTTTTTTTATGCGAGCAAAGAATTACTCTGCGTCGGCAGCCTTGGCGGCCTTCTTAGCAGCCTTCTCGTCAACAACGACAGGCTCCTTTACGTAGTCGATCATCTTGATGACAGCGATCTCAGCGCCATCACCGCGGCGGGGACCCATCTTGAAGATCTGGGTGTAACCGCCGTTACGATCGGCATACAGAGCAGCGTACTCGGTGAACACCTTGGTCACCACGCTCTCCTTAGTAATGTAAGCAAGAGCAGCGCGGCGGCTAGCCAGCGTGTTCTTCTTACCGAGGGTAATCATCTTATCTGCGATGGAACGGAGCTCCTTGGCTCTGGTGACAGTGGTCACGACCTGGCCGTTCTCAAGCAGCAGGGTAACCATACCGCGGAGCATAGCTTTTCTCTGGTCGGTAGGTCTACCGAGTTTTCTGGTACCGGGCATTTTATTTGCCTCCTTCTGCTGTATACTTAATATCGGTTATGCATGTGGTATGCGAAGCAGTCTCGCTCTCTTATTCCTCTTCCTTCTTCAGGTCAAGGCCCAGGGAGTGCAGCTTCTGAATGACTTCTTCCAGCGACTTCTTACCGAGGTTACGGACCTTAATCATGTCCTCCTCAGTTCGGTTGGTCAGGTCCTCGACTGTATCA
>JAZRFR010000284.1:0-9119 GCA_045643785.1 Eubacteriales bacterium
GGCCAGGGAGGAGTCCAGCCCCCAGAACACCTTGACGATACGCAGGGTTGCCTGGGTTACGGGCTCGGAAATATCACCGCCCTGGGGGGACACGGCACCGATGGCGGACAGGGCGCCCATACGGCCGTCGGAGCCCAGGCAGACCACCTGACCCGCGCGCTCGTAGAACTGAGCGAGACGGGAGGTGAGGTAAGCGGGATAGCCCTCCTCACCGGGCATTTCCTCCAGTCGTCCCGACATCTCGCGGGGAGCCTCGGCCCAACGGGAGGTGGAGTCGGCGATGACGGCTACCGAGTAGCCCATGTCGCGGTAGTACTCCGCAATGGTGATACCCGTATAGATGGAAGCCTCACGGGCGGCCACGGGCATATCCGAGGTGTTGGCGATCAGCACGGTACGCTCCATGAGGGACTTACCCGTACGGGGGTCGGTTAATTCCGGGAACTCACGGAGAACGTCGGTCATCTCGTTGCCGCGCTCGCCGCAACCGATGTAGACCACCAGATCCACGTCGCTCCACTTGGCCAGCTGATGCTGTACCACGGTCTTACCCGAGCCAAAGGGGCCGGGGACGCAGGCGGTACCGCCCTTGGCGATGGGGAACAGAGCGTCGATGGGACGCTGACCCGTGATCATGGGCTCCACGGGGGGGAGCTTCTGCTTGTAGGGACGGGACACGCGGACGGGCCACTTCTGCGTAAGCATGATGTCCTCAATGGTGCCGTCCTCCAGCTTGAGCTTACCGATGCGGTCGGTAACCTTGAAATCACCGGTGTAGAGCTCCATGACGGTTCCCTTCTTACCGGGAGGGCACATGATCTTGTGCTCGATCACCGCAGACTCCTGCACCGTACCGTAAACGTCACCGGCGGTAACGGTGTCGCCGTAGCCCAGCTTGGCCTCGAAGTGCCACAGCTTGTCGCGATCCAGAGCGGGCTCGTCAATACCCTTGCGGATGTTGGAGCCGTACTTGAGGCGCATGGCCTCCAGGGGTCTCTGGATACCGTCGTAAATGGAGGTGATGAGGCCGGGACCCAGCTCTACCGACAGGGGCGCGCCCGTAGATACCACGCGGTCGCCGCGGCCAAGGCCGGCGGTCTCTTCGTAAACCTCGAAGGAGGCGCGGACGCCGTGCATCTCGATGATCTCACCGATGAGGCGGCCTTCAGCCACGCGGACCACGTCGAACATATTCGCATTCCGCATCCCCTCGGCAATGACCAGAGGACCGGATACCTTCAGAATTTTTCCTTCTACCATTGTAGTTGCTCCTTAACGTATAAATGGAGGCATTGGGGCTCTGCCCCAAACCCCGCCAAAACTTTCTTGAAAGCATCCTCGCTTCCCTCGGGGCAAATTCGCCTTCGGCGAAGTTTGCAAAAGTTTTGGAATCAAAGAACTTTATAAAATGCAAATCACAATCCACTTCAATATTCTTCAAACGCTTTTTGAAGGTTTTTGGAGATTCCAAAGAACCTTTTTTCAAAAAGGTTCTTTGGCGGGTCCAGGGCAACGCCCCTTGCGCTCTCTACTCCTTAAACAGTATATCCGCGCCCACAGCTCGCTCCACGGCGGACTTGATGGCGGCCATACCCGAGCCGTCGGAACCGGCGCGGCCGGGGATGGAGATAACGGCGGGGAGGGGATTGTCCTTGTAGCGGGCGATGTCCTCGGCAATGACCTTGGCGTAGTTCTCTACGATGAAGATGATGGCGTAGGACTCGTCGCGAGCCAGCTGATGGAGGATCTTTGCGGCGGCCTCGGGATCGGGTGCCTCGTGCACCGCAAAGCCAATGGCCATAAAGCCCATAACGCTGTCCCGCTCGCCGATGATACCGATCTTATACATAACTCACCCTGATCCTTTCCCGAATGACGGCCGAATCCAGCTCAGCGTCCTTCGCGGCCAGTACGATGCGGATGTTCTTGACGGCGGTCTCGCAACCCACCAGGTAGCCGCCCGCCACGGGGGCACCGAAGGGGGTGCGGGCATCTGCGCGGACGAGCTCCATATAGAAATCGTCTGCCGCCTTCTCCACGGCGAACAGGGGACGGGGATCACCCTCCACAGCCGCCAGCTTGCCGTAGGCGGTGGGAGTCAGCGCCTCCCACAAACGCGCCTCGCCTCCTGCGTAGACCTCGGCGAAGAAGTCCTCACCCAGCGTACCGCCGGGCAGAAGGGATTCCTCCAGGAAAGATGCCCCCACGGTTCCCATGTTCATTCGCAGGATACGCAGAGTCATCAGAATGTTGGTCAGATCGATCCTGGCCTTGAGCCAGCCCAGAAGGGTCTCATCCCCCGAGGCGGTGGCGTCGGCCAGCATGGCGGCATAGCAGGCGCGATCCAGAATCGTGTCGATGCGGCGGGGATCGGAGGTCTTGTCGAAGGCCTCCTTCGCCACGGGAATGGCGGCGGCCATAGCGGCGGGGAACTTGTCGTACTTCCCTTCCCGCAGAAGCCCCTCCACCTCGTCGGCGGGGACGGTGCCGAAATCAAAGAGCAGATCCTCGGCGGAAATGCCGCGGATGGCGCACTTGATGGCGGCCTTGACGTTGTTGCAATCGTAGGGGTAGCGGAAATAGCGGAACACGGCGGGGTCGGGCACCGAGGTCTCTACCTCGCGATACGCCTCCCGCAATACCGCCAGCAGCATCCCCTCGCGGGCGCGGCTTTGGGCTTCGCCTGCGGGCAGAGCCGTCGCATCCTCGGTCTCGGCCGGCGACAGGCCGAACTCGGCCAATCTGTCCATAACCTCATCCGCCGAGCGAGCCTCGATCAGAAGCTCCATACGCTCCCGCCCCACGAGACGGTTCTCCAGCGCGTGGATGCGCGCCGAGGCGTACATGTATTCGGTTGGTTGTAATTTCTTCATGTCGTAACTCCCTTATGGGATTTTCGCAAAATGCCGCAGGATCAGGTGGCATCCCCGAAGAGGATGCGGTTGACCTTGACCTCGGTCTCGCGGCGGTTCTCGGCCATGAGCATGGCGAGGGAGCAGTTGGTCTCCACGGGGCCCGAACGGAGGATCAGACCGCCGTCAATGGGGGCTGTGTCAGGAGCCAGGCGAAGCTTGGCCAGTACGGTGGGGGAGAGCTTGGCGCCCAAGCCCGCGCGGTAGGCCGCCATGAGCTTGTCGCCGTAGCTGCTGCGATCGCGGCTGTTCAGCACCACCTCGTAGGTCGCAGGGGAAATGTCTTCTCCGTAGAGGCGAAGGCTGTCTGCCTCCCCTTCCAGCTGGCGCTGAAGGGCACTGCGCAGCATCTTGCAGAGCAGATCCAGATACTGCTCGCCGCCCATGGATCGCACCTGCTTTTCGGCGGCGGCGTACGCCTCGTCCAGAATGGCGGCGCGAGCCTCCAGAATGGCGTTGCGCTTGGCCATGGCCGCCGAGGAGCGGGCGCGGACGATGAGCGCCTGGCACTCGCGGTCGCTCTGCTCCCGCAGAGCCTCCAGCTCGGCCGCCGTCTCGGTCGCGTATTTTTCGCGGATGGCGGCGCATTCAGCCTCGGCGCGCTCCAGGATCTCCCTGGCGTCGGCCTCGGCATCGGCAAGGATCTTGCCGGTTACTTTTTCCAGTCCGGTCATGGTACTATACCTTTCTTTCTTACTTCAAATCGTATCGAAGCCGAACGATCAGGCGTTGAAGGGGGAGAAGAAGACCAGCAGCAGGGTGATGAGCAGAGCGAAGATCGCGTAGGTCTCTACCAGAGCAGAAGATGTGATGGCCTTACCCAGCTCACCGGGGCGCTTGGACAGCAGGTTGATACCCGAAGCGGACACGCGACCCTGACGGACAGCGGAGAAATAACCGGCCAGCGCGATGGGCAGAGAGGCCATGAGGTAGTAAGCACCTGCAGCCATAGGCAGGTTGGCCAGATAGTCGGGGTTGCCGAACAGGCCCAGCATAGCCAGCATCAGGAAAGCGGCCACCAGACCGTACACGCCCTGGGTCATAGGCAGAGCCTGCAGGGCCAGAGCCTTACCGAACAGAGCGGGATTCTCGGAAAGCAGACCGCCGGCGGCCTCGCCTACGATACCAACGCCCTTAGCAGAACCCATGCAGGGGAGAGCAACGGCCAGAGCGGCGCCCAGAAGGGCCAGATTGGTACCCGAGAAGATGGATTTGAGAACGGTAGCGACGGACTCGCCTGCGGGAGCCTGGGGGGGGGCGCCGATGGTAACATCCTCGGCGGCGGCGCAAAGGGTAAAGAGGGTCATCAGAGCCAGAACGGTGAGGGCCAGAGCGGCCAGTTTCTTGAGAATGTTGGTTTTCATGATTGATATCTCCTTGTTAATTGGTTAATTGTTGTTTTTTCTGCGGTCTGTCACCGCTCGGCAGAGGTGGAATTCTCGGAGGGATCCAACTCCACGTTGGAATATTGGGCGCTGGGCTCGGCAGGCTCAAAGGCCACGCCGCCGTCCTCGTAGAACTTTCCGAAGAACTCCAGATACTGAAGTCGGCTGGTGTGTACAAAGGAACCCAGCAGGTTGATGGCAATGTTGAGTCCGTGTCCGATCAACAGCACCACCACTAAAATGACAAAGCCAACGGGGGTAGGACCGCCCATGGTAGCAAGCAGGTTGAAGACCTGCGCCATGACGGCGGCGGCCAGACCCAAGGCCAGGATACGGCAGTAGGACAAGAGATCCGAGGCGTAGCCAATCAGGTCGTAAAGTCCCTTGAAACCCATGAGCACCCGCATAACGGGGTTCTTCTGGGCGCGTCCGTAGGTGGCCAGAATCATGAGCACAGCCACGCCTACGGTAATCCAGCCAGCAGTGGGGCTGACGAAGATGAGACCGAGACCCGCAAAGAGGATCCAATAGGAGCCCACGTCGAAAATGGCCGCGAAGACGTTCCCCTGCTTGCAGAGCAGGACGAACTTAACCGCCATACCGCCGATAAGGTGAATGGCACCCATAGCCAGGGAAACCACAAGGAACGCCATGGGGTTCTCCAGCGGATTGAGGGAGATGGGCTTGCCACCCAGCGTGAGAACGAGGCCGTTAAAAATGGGGTAAGCCTCCTTGGCGGCTTCGGCGGATTCATACCCTCCAAAGCTCGTCATCAAGGCATAGGGCAGATCTCCGAACCAACCGCCGAAAACGAATCCGAAGACGGTACAGGAGATGCCGCAGTAGGCGAACATATTGAGCATTCGGGTCATACCCGGCTTCATGTGCATAAGCTTTGGCGCCAAAAATCCAATGAGAACCAGAAGAATACCGTATCCCACGTCGGCGAACATAAGGCCAAAGATCACGAAGTAGAAGATACTCATGACAAAAGTGGGATCAAAGGTCCCGTATTTCGGATAGGAGTACATCCCCACCACCCACTCAAAGTTGGCGGCAAAGCTGTTGTTCTGCAGCAGAACGGGGGGCTCGTCATCCTCTGCGGGATCCTCAATACCGTAGGCGCAGGGGAGCTTATCCAGCGCCGCGGCTACCTTTTTCTCCCGTTCGGCGGGCACCCAGCCCTCCAGGACGGCGCATTGCTCGGTGGCGGCCAGCTTTTGCTTCTCTCCCGCGGCGTTCAGAGTGGTCATCTCCACGTCGTACAGCACCTTGACCTCGTCCATGCGATCGGCCAGGCGGTACAGCGTATCGCTGATTCCCTGCAGTTCATTTTCCAGCTCGGCCATACGGCGCAAGCAGAGCTTGTGATTCTCGGCGGCTGTACCCGATGCGGGAAGCCCCTTGAAAGTAATCCGTGTAAAACCGATCCCCGCCAGGGCGCGAGCCACGGCGTCACCGTCCTCCTTCAGGAGCAGAACGGCTACGTAGAGCCCGTCGGTATCCCGCGCGACCTCCTCCACACCTGCGTGGAGATCCGCCAGAGCGTCGTCCGCTTCGGAGATCAGGGTCTTGGCGGGCAGAGTTCCCAGCCACACCTCGCTCAGCTCGGTTTCCTCGGCCTCCAAGGGAGCGTTGTACTCCAGCCAAGGAGTCAAGGAGCGACACAGCGCCTCCAGGCGGTTGTGTTCGTTTTGACAGTTGATTCGACTGTCCCGCGCCTGCAGCGTTTGGGCAACCGTATCACGGGCGGCCTGCAGTCGCCCCGTGGCACGAAACGCTTCGGCGGTGACCTCAATGGGACGGCTCGAGGCTTTGGCGTTTACCGCGTACCCATCCAGAATGGGAAGGGCGGCGGTCACGTCGGTGACCCGTCGCTCGGCATCTGCCCGCGCGGTATCGCTGTCATACCGCAGAAGGGCGCCCCCATCGGGCAGATCCCCCAGCGGTACGGCGTCGATCTCCACGCATCGGAGCCGCATGAGCCTGCGAACCAGCTTGTCCGCATCCCGCAGTGAGGCCAGCACGGTCAGTTTTTTCATGACAGTTACTGACATATTCCGTATTTATCCTTTCTTACGGGGCTCAGACGTCGCAGAGCTCCCATTCGATATGCTTCACGGCTTCCCGCATTTTCTCCTTTGCGGCGGCCCGTATGGCTTCGATATCCGCCCCGGCTTCCTCGCGGCTCTGGGAGATCAGGGCTTCTGCGCGCTCACCGATCATGATCTGGCGCGCCTTCATATCAGCCGTAGCCTTGGACAGCTCCTCTGCCGCCTTTTTGGCGCAGGTCGTCTCACATGCGCTGACCATCTCACGGGCTTCGTTCTGGGCCCGCTCCCGAATGGCGTTGGCCTCGGCCTCGGCGTTCAGCACTCTGGAAATGGCTTCTTTAGACAAGAATTCCACCTTCTTTCTGTCGGAAACGGTGGCCTAAAAAACAGGTTCTCACGGCCGGGCGTTTCCATGGTTTCTGATTATATTATTTTACCACATTTCAGCGTTTTTTTCAAGAGTTTTTTGCGATTTTTCAATATATTTTCCACATATTCCCGCCTTTGTGCCGGAAGGTAAATACGGGTCGCGCGAAAAAGGGAGAGGCAGAGCCTCTCCCCTTTCGGATATGGGTAAAATCAGCAGAATTACTCCTCAATGGCGGCCTTCTGGGTCAGAACGGCGCGCATGATGGCGGGATCAAACTTGGCCTTGCGGTCGTAGGTGTACAGGCCGTTGACCTCCTGCTCCACGTCGGTGAGCTGGGTGTAGCACAGAGCGCCCATCTTGGGATGGAACAGAATGGCCTCGGTCAGCCCCTTGAAGCGATTGATGAATTCTTCCTCGGACATGGGCGCCTGACCGTAGCCCCAGCCTGCGTCCTCGGCGGGAGCCCAGCGGATACCGCCGTACTCGGAGACGAAGGTGGGATGCTCGGGCATGGACAGCGAAGGACAATGCCAATGGACGTCGTAGGTGCCGCCATCCTTCAGGGGCTCCAGCTTCTTTGCAAAGACCTCGGGGTTCTGCTCGTAGTCATGGAAATCCATGATGTCGGTCACACCCGCGACGTGTACCCATCCCGAGGAGTCGATGTACATACGGGTGGTATCATACTGGCGGGTGACGGTGGCCAGGAACTTCACAAAGTGGTTATTCTGGTTGGGCTGGGTCTCGTTGAGGGGGCACCAGCCGATGATGGCGGGATGGTTGAAGTCTCTTGCCATGATCTCGCACCACTCGGGGATGAAGTTCTGGTAAGCGGTCTCGCGGGAGATATCCAGGCACCAGTTGGCGTGCTCGCCCCAGACGATGTAGCCCTTCTTGTCGCAGAGGGACAGGAACAGGGGCTCGAAGACCTTCTGGTGGAGTCTTGCGCCGTTGAAGCCCATGGCCACGGAGCGGTCGATGTCGGCCTCCAGCTCACCCAGGCAGGATGCGGTGTAGATGCCGTCGGGATAGAAGCCCTGATCCAGCACCAGGCGCTGGAACACGACCTTTCCGTTGAGGTAGAAGATGCCGTCGCGGCACTCGATCTTACGCATACCGAAGTAGGACTCTACGGTATCCTCGCCCAGAGTCAGGGTCAGATCGTACAGGCGGCCGTTGCCGACCTCCCACAGATGAAGCTCGTCCAGGGGAACCTCCACGAGAGCCTTGCCGCCGTGAACCACGGTGGTGCCGACACCCATGTCCTTGCCCTCAAAGGAAGCCTTGGCGGTCAGGGTCATACCCTCGCCGCCCACGGTCAGGGCTTCGATGACCAGCTTCTGGCGCTCGATATCGGGGTAGTACTTGGTGGAAGCGATGTAATCGGTGGGCACGCACTCCAGCCAAGTGGTCTGCCAGATACCCGTGGTGCGGGTATAGGAGCAGGCGTGGGAGTGGTAGAGCATGGACTGCTTACCGCCGGGCTGATTGCCGGTGCGGAGGTGATCCCACACGCCCACGGTCAGGGTGTTCTCGCCTTCCTTCAGAGCCTTGGTGATATCGAAGGAGAAGGCCACGTAACCGCCGATGTGGTCGCCTATGTACTGACCGTTGACCCACACCTTGGTGTAGTAATCGCAGGCGCCGATATGGAACAGGACGCGCTTGCCTGCCCAGTTCTCGGGGAGGGTCAGGGTCTTGCGATACCATACGCTGTCGCAGAAATCCTTGTCGCCGATACCCGACAGCTCACTCTCGCGGCAGAAGGGGACGGTGATGGTCTCGGTGAAGGGCGCGCCGTTCTGGAAACCGCGCTGTTCGCCGGTCGCGCTTCGATCGGTCTGGTATTCCCAGGGGCCGTTGAGGTTGAGCCAGTTGGCATCTCCGCGGTCAAACTGGGGACGGGGGAATTCGGGGCGGGGAGCGGTGGGGGTATAGAGCATGGTGATGTACCTCGCTTTGCTAAATTTTTCTGTTAATATTATACAGGATGCATGGGAATTTGTCAAGAGATTCGGAAATATCCGTGAAAGAAATGTTCAAATTGCCGTTTTAGGGGAGCGAAAGAGCGTCTGGGGAAAAACTTCTTGAAAGAAGTTTTTCCCCAGACCCCTTTTCAAGAACTTTCAAAGATGATGATTCATGAATACTTTTTGAAAGTTTTGAGGATTCTTAAGGAACTTTTTCAAAAGTTCCTTAAGCGGGGTGCAGGGGCAGTGCCCCTGTTCGATAACCCCAAATTCAAAGTCCCCCGCCGACGGCCGCGAGGCCACCGACGGGGGATTGCTTGCATTAAGCCTTCAACCGCTTACCCAGCTTGCGGATGAGATTGACCATGGGGACGACGAGGGTACTACCCACAAGATTGCCGACGCCGTGGGGAATATCGGCGGTAAAG